>JBIIRB010000085.1:0-3816 GCA_044341785.1 Bacilli bacterium
TTAATGTTTGAGGTTTTTGATAAAAAAATAGAAAATAGTAATCTAAATAATGTAATTTCTGAATTTAATTTGTTGCTTGAATACAAGAGAATGAATAAAATTGTTTTTATTTTTGAACATTATCAATTCGAAAAAGTTATTCTCGAAAAGTTTAAAAACGATAAAATTTTTAAAAAACTTTCAAAAGATAAAAAAATTAATAAATTCTTTGTAAAAGGTAACAATAATGAAAAATAAAAAATCACAAAACTTCAAAGCTAATATATTAATTGAATTAGTTGAAATCGAGGTTGAAGAAAATGATGATTCTCTTCAAATTGGCATTCTTGAATTAAAAAAAGGTAAAGTGCTTGATAAGCAAAACTTAGTTACCCCTTTGGGTTTGGAACGAATTTTCGCTCAAGCCTTGCTAAAAGATTTAATTCAAAATAAAGGTCAATTTATTAAAAACACATTATCGAATATTACCGGTTATCTTAGAAGCCATGTTATTACAGAACTATCTGCGTTTGTAGAAGATCTCCCTTATGATTATTGGCAAAGAACTCATTCGATTGTATCCGATTGTGAAGAAGACCCTGAAGAAGTTTATGAAAACGCTTCAACGGATGGCTATTCAGATTTTTTGATACCGAAATATGAGTCAATAGAAGAACCATTGAATCCATTTCAAGAATATGAATTCGGTCCTAAGATTGAAATAAATTATGAAAAAGCTGGTGTTCTTAATTATCTCTTCATGCTAGAAGAAGAAAAATTATTAGAAATCATTTCAAGCTATTATATTGTTTAATTATCTAATTTATATTTATTTTAAAGTTTCGCTTCTGTTTGCTGATCAACAAAATTCTTGAACGAATTTAAAATAGCCTGCCAACCTTCTCGTTGCATCTCAAATGGATTTTCCATTTCAGGATCAAATATTTCGGAGACTAGTACACCTTGTTTAGTTTCTTTCAACGTCACGATGACAAAACGTTGATCATCAAGTACATAAGTATAATTCTTTAGAGGATTAATCTTGGTAAAAGTAGCGATGAAATCAAACCCAAACGATCTATCTTTTGCCTTCATCCACGAATGATTTTTTTTAAAAGCTGCCCTATTTCTTTTTATTTTAACTGACTGACAATCGCCTTGAACAAAATTAATATAGAAAAGTTAAACTTTAGCACCTACAATGAATTTATGAAAAAACTATTTCCAATCCTCGTTTTGCTTTTTGTTTCGTGCACCCCTATGGGAGATCAAAGTAGTGTTTCTATTCCAAGGGAGGTGGAATCCTTCGTTGGATTAGACGATGTTGAAACCATCTTAGGCCGTCATTTTAATCCGTTAAAAGGGGTCTCCATCATCACTGATACCGGTGAAGATTACGTCAATCGATTACAACTTAAAGGGAAAGTTGATTTTTCTCAAGTAGGAACGTACACGCTTCAATATGCATTAGACGAAGGTCCATTAACGTTTGAACGAACGCGTACCGTGAATGTGGTTCAAGGCACTTTTGTTTCCCCCACTAATCCTAAAACGTATACGCCTTTTCCTTTTGAGGATTTAGGTGAGGGTTCGTATCGTACAGGCCCCGCGAGTGATATCGCTCATCCCGTTCATCCTTCATACATGGAACTCGATTTACTCGATCGTCCTGTTCCCACGAATCAATGGTGGACTGCCTTAACGATGTCAAATTATGGAGGAAGTAACGGCATTTATAACAATCCTTTACGGTCTTCCTTTTCCAATGATGGCGTTGAAGTGACGCAATCCGGTGAAGGGTTTACCCAATTTTGGAATCCTGAAGGTAATCAAACGATTGCCCAATTCTCATTAGCGCTGAAAGATTTCATGATCAAACCGGCAAGTTTACAATCGATCTATCAAACCAAAGTCATCGATTATTCGGATAACACGATTAAAGTGGCGATGCGCAATGCAGGTTCGACGATAGATGCGATGGTCATGACCTACAATCAAGGTTCTCCCTATGTTTTTGCAGAACTTGGCACAAGACAAACCGTCCATATCACTGCAGGCATTGACGGGGTTACCAACTATGAATACTTCACCTTGGATGGAAATTTACTTAATGACCGCACGGTGGAAGGGGATGGCCTGATTATCAAATTACAAAATCGGCATGTCGGATATCAAACGAATCCACCTGCCCAAGTTTTACAACCCACGTATCAAGATCGTTATTTTTTACTCAGTGTGCCTCAAGGATCTCTGATGACGATCAGCAATACGAATCATCCGTTTGGTTTTTATCATCGTCTTTCCATTGAGATGGGTGATGGCAATTTAATGTCGCTTGCAGCATTAAACAACGTTCAAGAAGGTGCGTTTTATCATCGCCATGCGTATAACTTACCGTTACGAGGACATGGGTTATATCGCGTTAATCACGCGACGAGTATGGTTGAAAACTCGATGGTGGTACAAACATTATCGCAAGAACCTTCGATGGAACAAGACCCTGTCCTAGCGTTACTCCCTCATCAACATAAAATTGTGAAAGAACCCGTTTCTTCCTACACAACCCGTACGGTTCGTGGTCTATTGAAAATGTACGTCGGTCATACCTTCCATTACGACTTACCGTTTCATGGCGTTGTTCCGGGATATACCTTACCTACGAGTGAATCGTTTTCTGAAAGCACGATGGTGCGTTATTTAGAAAATTTAGATGAAGAAACCGATCCGTTGAATCCACTTAATTTTTATAACGATGAAACTCCGTATTGGAATTCTAAAGCGACCTATCCACTTTCCCAAGGACTTTTGATCGCGGATCAACTGGGTCATGAAGCACTTAAACAATCCTTCATGAACAAACTTAAAACGCATTTAATTGATTGGTATTCCTATGATTCCACGGATGATCAACGATACCTTTATTACAATGACCGGTGGGGAACAACTTATTATTCCGATAATGCATTCAACACCGCGAGTGAAATCTCCGATCATAGTTTTACCCATGGTTATTTGATTTTTGCATCATCCATCTTAAGTCGATTTGATGCCACGTTTTACAATGAATATGGTGAGATGGTGATGTTGCTCATGAAAGATTACATGAACCATGATGCGACGGATTTACGTTTTCCAGTCTTACGAAGTTTTGATCGTTATGCCGGTCATTCATGGGCGCATGGTTTTGGATCTTTTGCCGAAGGTAATAATCTAGAATCGACTGGTGAAGCGATTAATAGTTGGGTCGCTGCGTATCATATGAGTTTATTAGAAGGTGATACCGCGATGCGGGATGCAGCCATTTATGGATTTGTCCATGAAACGTATGCTGCGCAACAATATTGGTTTGATTATGATCAAGATATTTGGACTTCAAGGTATCGTGAATATGCAGGTGTTGCGGGGATGATTTGGGGTGGCAAATACGATTATGCGACATGGTTTGGTGCCAATCCAACCTTCATTTATGGCATTCAATGGATTCCAACGGGCGAATATTTATCCACGTATATTGTGGGAGAAACGAAGAAGAACCGATTGAATACAATTTATCAAAAATATTTAAACGCCAAGCGAGGTGCGGTGGATCGATGGGAAGGTTATATGTGGCCCGTGCAAGCACTCGTGAATGCCTCGCAAGCAAATAATTTATTTAATGAAACTGCCATTTTAGGAGATGAATATCCTGCCGAACTTTCGATGGCCTATTACATGATTCAAGCATTACAAACGTTGAACTATAAAGCGAGCGATACGCGGATGAGTGTTCATCAAAAAGTCAGCAGTAGTGTGTATGTGAACGCGCAAGGTCAACGTTTGTAATGCTTGAATCATGTA
>JBIIRB010000086.1:0-3798 GCA_044341785.1 Bacilli bacterium
TTAGTGGAAGGCATCGAAGGCATTGAAGCCACGTTTGATCGCATTGCATTTGCAAAACCCGATTTAGACAAATGGTTACCAGGTTATAAAGATTTCTGGGCGTGGGCGTATAATCCAGACAATCAATTTAACTTTGATAACTTAGTGTTAGCAGGGTCCACAGCGGTTCCAACGTATGCTGCTGAATGGGAAGCGCAAGCCAATATACTCGTTCAAGCCCAATTAGAAGAATTAGGCGCGTAGTCGTAGTAAAATAAAGTAACGAACACTGGAGGGATTATCCTCCAGTGTTTCTAATATTGATGAATAAAATGACATCTCAACTTCAAGCTTTTTTATCTCATCGAGGTTTTCAATTAGGAACCTTGAGTTTTTTTGTTTTAAGCTTGCTCAGTGCTGGTTTTTTATCGTTTGATCAACCCCTGAATACGTTTTATGATGCCCATTCTTTAGCGTCCGATTACGATTATCCTTCGTTAACGAATGTGTATGATATGCCGATCTATACGACCAAAATGAAAGACTATCTTCGTTTAGGGTTAGGTGAATCTCAGCTGCAAACCTCACTCAGTCCAGACCTTTTAACAGGGACAGCGGTGGATGAGGCTTCCCCTGACGCGATTTATTTAAATCAAACGTATCCGAGTGCCCTACTACTTTCGATGGGAGATACGGTCTCGTGGACGCATACGTTTAACACCGTTGGTTTATCGTATTTAGCACTCGATTATCTTGAACTTGAAACTAATTTTGAAAACCCAAAAATCAGCTTACTCATCAATGGTGAGATTCCTTTTTATGAAGCCCAAACCCTAACGCTTCCTTCCACATGGGTGTTCCAAGACGATGCATTTCAACTTGATCGGTATGGTAACGAACTCCAACCCGCCTCTGACAAAGTTCAAACGTGGCACACGTCACCCCTTCGTGATCTGAAAGGGTTACATCCTGGTTATTTTGGTTTTCAACTTGAAGAAGGGGACATCATCACGTTACAAAGTGTGAATGCACGCTTGCTGCTAGGGGCTGTGCATTACATCACGAATTTAAACCTACCGACGTATGAAGACTATGTCCAACCGTATGCATCTTCCCCCCAAGGCGACGCGTTAACCTTAATCAGTGCGCGTTCGATGGTGTCGCGATCGGATCCTTCCATTCGCTTACGTACCGAACAAGATCCAAACGCTTTAGCCTACGATACGCAATCGCTGATGCTCAACACTATTTTTGGTGATTCATGGCAAACCGGAGGTCAAACGATCACGTACGCGTTAACTGTTCCCAAAACCGGTTTATATCAACTCACGTTGAAGTATCGTCAATATTTACTTAATGACTTACCAACCTTTCGCAATGTTTATATCAATGGTGACATTCCATTTTTAGAAATGGAAAGTTATGCGTTTCCCTTTTCGATGGCGTTTGTGAATCGCACGTTCACCCAATCCAATGGCGATCCATTTTTATTTTATCTCACCGAAGGTTCGCATACCGTGTCGCTTGAAGCCGTGAATTATCCTTATCGACGTGCGATTGAAACGTTGCAATATTTAATGGCAGAAATTCAACAACTATCCTTGCAAATCAAACGTTATACCGCGGGTGGCACTGATCTTTATCGCGATTGGGATATTGAAACCTATTTTCCAATGGCCTCAGAAGATATGCTGTCTTGGGCAACGTTATTAGAAGCCACGATTGCCCGTTTATCGACCTTGAGCACCATTGATCGTCCGGCTGAGCTTACCAATATGTTTATTGGTGTGGATCGGTTAAAACGGTTTGCTGATGATATTAATCGTTTGCCCTCGTTGATGGTGCAATTCTCTGATGGGGATTCTTCTGTGAATCAAATGATGGGTGCCTTATTACAAATCTTTTTACGACCTTCGTTAGAAATTGAGCGCCTCGTGTTGTCGGATACGTCGCAGACGATTCCCAGCGCGTCATCAACATTCTGGCATTCCACCTATGAAGGTTCAGCACGGTTGATTTACTCATTTATTAATAATCCTTATTCCATCCAAGTTCGTGATGATGAAGCGCTCAACGTGTGGGTGAATCATCCTCGTCCCTTCATCGAAATCATGCAAGCGCTGATTGATCAAAACTATCGTGGCAATCGTAAAGTGAATTTATCTCAAATGCCGGATCAAAATAAATTAATCTTAGCGAATGTTTCCGGTAAGTCACCTGATGTTGCCCTGGGTGTTGACCATTGGATTCCTTATGATTTTGCCTCGCGTGATGCGGCGCTTGATTTACGAACGTTTGACAATTTTGGTGAAGTCGCCTCAGACTTTACCCCCGGAGCATTTATCCCTTATGTGTTTGAAGAAGGGGTTTACGGTTTGCCTGAAACGCAGAATTTTTGGGTGACGTATTATCGTCGTGATATTTTAGCTAGCATTGGCTTAAATGATATTCCTCAAACCTGGGATGAGATCATTGGTATTTTGCCTTTACTACAAAGTTATGGCATGAATTATTTCTCTCCGTTATCGCAATTCTCTGGATTAAAACCGTTTGTGGCCACTTTGCCTTTTATTTATCAATTCGGTGGCGACTTATACGCTGAAGATGGTTTAACCACGGCGATTAATTCTGAAAAAACCTTACAAGGCATGACCCTGATGTCGGAATTATTTACGTTATACAATGTCCCGAAATTTGTGGCATCTTTTTATAATCAATTCCGTTATGGTACGTTACCGATTGGCATTGGTGATTTAGGAACGTATTTACTCTTATCGAGCGCCGCTCCAGAACTTGAAGGGTTATGGGATATGGATTTGCATCCGGGAGTGCTTGATCCCGAAACCAATGAAATCAATCGTAGCGCTGCAAGTGGTGCGCAAGGATCGATGATTTTAAGTTCCACGGAATACGCGGATGATAGTTGGGATTTCTTGTCGTGGTGGATGTCTACCGAGATTCAATCGCAATTCGCTTTCCTGTTAACGTCGACCTATGGCAAAACCTATTTATGGAATACCGCGAATCTCAATGCCTTTGCAACCTTACCGATTCCGCAACACTATAAAGATGTGATTTTAGCCCAATGGGAATACGCCACAGAAGCTTCACGCATTCCTGGAGCCTATATGGTGGAACGTGAAATCTCGAACGCCTGGACGAATATCGTTTTTAATGGCACGAATCCGCGACAAGCGCTTGATGAAGCCGTGCGCATCTCTAATCGTGAAATTCTTTATAAGATGGAAGAATTTGGTTATGCCCTCAATGGCGTTCCTTTAAAACCTTATCCTGTTCCGACGCTAGCAACAATCCTAGCTTGGTTGGTGGCGTATGAATAAACTCTTGCAACGGATGAATCACGTCGCCTGGTTTATTACCCCATATTGGTTTTTGTTTTTTGTGTTTGTGGTGTTACCAGTCACTGCAGCCATATTCTTATCGTTCACGTTCTTTAACTCGATTCAATTCCCCACATGGATTGCGATTCGTAATTACATTGAACTATTAACCCTTGATACGGTGTTTATGAAATATGTGTTACCGAACACGTTACAATTCTCATTCATCGTTGGACCGTTAAGTTATTTTTTAGCGTTCATGCTGGCGTGGTTGTTATCGCACTTACCGAAAGTTCCCCGCACGATTTTAGCGATTGTGTTTTATTCACCTAGTTTGACTGCAGGAATTGCGATGGCAACGATGTGGCGCATTATTTTCTCAGGCGACGCCCAAGGGTATTTAAATGCTTGGTTACTTAATTGGGGACTCATCGTTGAACCGATTCAATGGTTACAAAGTCCGGATATGCTCATGCCC
>JBIIRB010000017.1:0-13253 GCA_044341785.1 Bacilli bacterium
AGTGGATAAGGCATTTAAGGTTCCGTAATACGCGTTACTGGTTGATGCATCAAAACTACCGACGGTTAATAAATAATCCATGCCATTACTGGTAATTACAAAAGGAGAAAAAGCAGGATCATTAAGATTCGTGGTGGTTTCATTTTTATTGACCCATGTTCCAGTAGCTAAATTGGCATTTAACGTTAATGCTTGAGCAGTAAAAGAACTTGGTTCCACGAACTGGGCAACAATAAGCCCAAGACCTAGCATGGTGGATAAAAGAACAATCATACTTTTCTTTGTCGTGGTTTGCATAAATATGAGACTAATTTAGCACATTTATGAGACAAAAATAAGATTATTGTTTTAAGTTAGTCATCGATTGGAACTATATTTCATGCATGCAAGGTATATTTGAACTGCTATAATTTAAAAGGGTAAAAATCATGTTTAAACTAGAGAAAAGCGGCGAAATCATATCCTTAGAGAGAAAAACTTTTAAGAGTTTAGGTTTTAAGGAAGGAAAAATCGAAAGGCTTATTAAAGATAATATAGGTATTTTTACTAAAGAAGAAGAATCCTTATTGGTGGTAGGACAACAAGTAATTAATGAATCAAAAGGTCGAAGTGATTTAGTGGCTATCGATGGTGAAGGAAATTTAGTACTAATAGAGATAAAAAGAGACAAAAAAGATATAGAGACAAGAAGTGAGCCTTTCGAAATTCAAGCGATTAGATATGCTGCCAATCTTGCAAATATTAAAACTCCTGAAGAACTTGCGAATCAAATTTTTTCAAGGTACATCGAAAAAAACATCATTGAATTTAAAGACGAATTAACTAACGATATTTCATTTAATGAGCTTGCTTTAATTAAGATCAACAATTATTTAAAATCGAATGCATCTCAAACAACTTTTAACCTCAAACAAAAAGTAATTTTAATTGCTAGTGAATTTGATTTACAAACCTTATCTGCAGTAGCTTGGCTTAATAAGAATAAAGTCGACATAAGTTGCTACTCAGTGGAACCTTATAAAAATGGTAAGGATATCCTACTTAAATTAAATAAGCTTTTGCCTTTAAAGTCTTATGAAGAATTCTATGTTAATGTTTTAAATAATCGTGAAATTAAACATTCTGAAAAATCTTCAATGAGAGAAAATTTGCCTAGAATTGAAGCATTAATTAGATGGAAAGTTTTAAATCCAGGCGACAAAATATTTGCTAGGGATTATCCATCAGAAACGGTCATTTTAGACCAAAATGGTAATGTGAAAAACAAATCAAATAAGGTTGTAAGTTTACAAAAATGGCTTAGATCGATTTATAAATGGTCTGCGGTTCACACTTATGTTTATGCCATTCATAAAGAAACAGGAAAATCCTTAGACGAATTAAGAGAAAACTTTATGAATTCTAAGGAATATGAAAAATTCAAAAACGATTGGTAATTTTTTATATAGACCATGTGATTTTTCACGTCAAAAGAGCAACGGATAATTAGTCTGTGTGTTTTTAACTAAAATTCAGGGAGTTTTCGGAATAACCATCCTACTTTATTGCGATCAACTAGTTTTCTAATATTTAACTCTGAAAAATGAGTAATTGTAAAGTTATTCTTTATTAAATTTCTATAGTATGGTGATTACAAATTGACTTAGGTTGTTGGCTCTATCAGAAATGCTATAAAGAATGCTTTGAGGTTCGTTATTTTCATAAAGGATGACCATGTCATCTTCTGTGACCTCAGTAGGCCCATCTTGATCATCAACTGCTGTGATTAATGATTTAATTTCGTCTAAAGACATTTCTTCAAATGTAGCTTTAAGAATGGTTGCAGGACCTGTTATAAAAGGTCTAATGAAATCATTAGAAGCATTGGGTTCAAATGTTTGTAAAGCTGGATTATTAAGAATAAAGTAGTTTGTATCTAAATAATGAAGCCACTGATTGATATTCATAGAAAAGAAGTTCACATCCATGATTGAAGTGTTTTGAATATCTTCAATCAAAACACCCCTGTTCAAATAAATTTGTTCAAGATCATAAGTTTTTTTCACTGGCCTTATGATGTCAAACATTTCTTCAATCGAGGGAAATACAATGCTTCCAAACTGCAAAACGTAGGTATTGGGTAGACGCCCGTTATTCAGATATAAACGATGAACATCACTTGTCATTAAGTCTATCGTTGCTTCATCGGTTGTAATCGAAGTAGCCATTAAATTTTGAAAAAAATCACCAGGGGAGGGTTCCCGATAAGCCACGTAATTTAAGGTTTCAAATAATTTCAAACTAGTATAGATACTATGAACTCCACTTTGATTGAAATTCATACGAACGAAATTTTTAGCATCATTACGATCTGGAAGATATTCAATATTGAATCTTCCAATTAAATCTATTCGATTAGAAATTGATGTAGAAAAAATGTGAGTGGGACTGACAACCGTCTTTGTAACTTCAAGTGAATCTCTTTCTATACTAATAATTTCATTTTGATCATTTGAATTCAAAGTTGAATTCATACCTAGCACATTAATTTCATAATTGCTTTCATCAATGATTTTTAACTCATACATTGCTGGATTAACAAATTTACCAAATGATTCAAGTCCATTATAGATAAATTCCGACATAACCATAACACGAATAATTGAATCATCAATATTCTGAAATGTTGTTGTGGTTGTAAGTGTTTCAGATGACGGACTTATAATGGATCTACTAATTGATAGCTCTAGAGCACTTCGCCCTTGGTCAGTATATAACCTGTAATAGGCGAACGACTTTTCGTCAAAGTTAATGACATAAAAGTGTAAACTTTCGAGTGTCTCAATGTCATCCGAGACAAGTTTGAAATAAATATTCTGTTCTTCAAGTTTTTGGTATACACCAAAAGTATCGACAAGTAAAATCATATCGTCTAAATAGTTTTTAAACATTTCAGCATTATTTTTAAAAAAATTAATCATAGACAAACTAGAAGAAAAAGAGTTATTGGATTCGTAAAAAAATTCATCGGGGTATAAAACCATGTCTTCACGTTCATCTTCGTCTTCTTCATCTTCGTCATTACTAAAGTCATTTTCAAGATCGAGCGATGTAGAAGGCCGATTGTTGATTAGATTTACTGGATTAGATGATAATGCTGTAGTACTGAAGTCAAAAGGAAAGTAATTCTTATTGAGTAACTTTTCTTTTGCAAGTGCTAACAATTGATTTCCATAAGATGGCTCTTCACTCGATAAACCACTAGAAGAACTTATACTAGATGAAAAACTTGTTGAAGAAGGTAGAATACTAGATGCGTTAGAACAACCAATGATAAGCAAAGACAATAATGTGCTCGAAATCAATATTCTATTTTTTTTCATAAAAAACCATTAATTAACTATAGCAAATTTTAATCAGTGACAATCGAAAAATTCAAATTATGAGAAGTATATTTAAAATTTAGGAGGAAACATGAAACTCATTAAAGCAGTTGCTTCATCACGTTTTTAAAGTACAAAACAACACGAAGAGTCGATTATTCATCAACTAGAAAAGATTAAAGAATACTCCTTGAAGAACGGATTTGAGATTGTTGAGGAGTACATCGATGAAACCTATACATTTCATTGCCACTTTAAATAATAAAATTATAAGAATGATAGTAATTTTGATTGTTACGAAAAATTTCATATCATATAATTTTTTTAATATGTTAGGAAATATCTTTTAAATTGTCGACCTAAGGCGGTAAATTTTTAAAGTAGATTTAGAATTGACTTTAACCTCTTTAGGTTAATGGATCGTGAGGTAGTACGAAAGCCGCAACACGATGTTTTTTTAAGCAGAAGTTGAACGAGGTTGAACCCAAGATGCCCCGTTGCTCCTGTTACTAGAAACAAGGACATAAAAGATGAAGACTCAACTCTTTCATTGAAATCCGATTAAAGCGCTTTGAATGAAATTACCTTTGATAAGATTGATTAAAATCAGATAAGCCAACGTATTTTTGTCTTGGTTATTCGAAATGGGTCCACATTCTAATGATTTTAACTATTTTTTCTACTTCATAAACTTGGTAAATTAACCGATGTTGAATATTAATTCTTCGTGAGTAAGTGTTTGGTAAACCAATGAGTTTTTCATAAGAAGGTGGATTAAGAAAAGGATTGACTTCAATCAAGTTTAAAAGTGCAATGACTTTTGATTTTAAACTTGGATTCCGATTAATTTGTATGAAATCTTTTTCGGCCTGTCGGGTGAAAACTATTTCCATTTAAGCTTTTTAGTTTTTGATAATGGTGTATTGACGCCTTCAATGATGCTTTCATAGAGTCCAGGTATGCCTGCTAGGGTTAAGGATTCAATCAATGAGCGGTAGTCATCTTCGCTCAGCATGACCACATTTCCTTCTTTAGTATTGATCGTCACGATGTCGTTAAAACGAATACAAGATGAAGCAATTTTAAATAGTTCCGCTCGGGCGTTGGTGATGTTAATGGTTGTCATGATGATTGTTCTCCTACACGTACATAATAACGTACGTTTATGATTTTTTCAAGGAATTACTTATCAATAGTTGAATGGTTTGAATTATGACCCAAAATTTACGATTTCAATTAAAATAAACTTATGAATCATCCACTTTCTTATCTCACAGGTCTTACCGGTACGGTTGCACCTTATCTTCTCCAAGCATTACAAATGAAGGGCATTAAGACGGTTGGCAAACACATCCATCTTCATGAAGCCCATCAAATTGCTTCTTCGTTAGAAGATATTCAATCCCATGCGATTCAGTATCTTTTTCATCTCGCGTTAGGTCCGATTGAATGGGCAATCGCATTAGCGTCTTACGCGCATACGCACAAAATCCCTTTTATCTATATATCGACCGCTTCTGTCTTTGATGACAATGCGAATGGGCCCTATACCATTCATGCCCAGGTTCACGCTAAAGACGGTTATGGATTGTATAAGTATCAATGCGAGCAAGCGGTGCTTAAAGTGAATCCACACGCGTCTATCATCCGCATTGGTTGGCAAATCGATCCCAAGCAAAACACCAAGTCCAATAACATGTTTAAATTTTTTCATGATCAGCTTCAGCAACACGGAAAGATTAAAGTGAGTTCACGTTTCTATCCGTCCAGTAGTTTCTTACCCGATACGACTGAAGCCATCGCGAAGATTGCCCTCACCATGAAGCCGGGCCTTTACCATGTGAATGGCAATCATACGTTATCGCTTTATGAGATTGCATTCAAACTAAAAGAACGTTATCAATTAGATTGGGTCATTGAAAAAGATGATACGTTTGCTAGGAATGATATTTTGCTAGATGATCGTATTCATCTTCCTTTTTTATAATTTATGATCATTATTGCTTTTTACTCCAATTAGGGATTAAATAAATTAAGGAGGATTTCCTCATGAAACGCTCATGGATTGTAGGAATTCTAGTTTCCTTGTTCTTAATACAAGGCACTGTTAAAGTTGTGTTAGCCGATACTGTTGCGTACCCGTTTGAAGCAATACGCATTGTCGAAGCAAAACGATTTCAAGTCACTGTACCTGAAACCATCGTTGACACGAGTTTATTTTTTTCTGATGTCACTGTGGGTGAAACGCTGAATGTGTATATTGGAAGTTTAACACTCGTGCAAAGTGAAGAAAGCTTTCCCACCGCGATGATTGTGGTGAGTACTGAAGAAGGAGTCGACCTTGCCCAATTCATCATTAATAGCGGTTTCGTTGACGAAGAAGTTGAAACCTTCTCGTTTGCATGGCACATTTTAATTGAACCTACGATTGGGGTTTATAAAGATTTTGACAAATTGGCAAATATGAAAGAATTATATTTAAAGCACACATTAGGCACTGATTCTTGGGAGTTTCGTGATGATCAACAAACGCTTTATCCAATGGTAGAGAATTCGTTTGCCTTTGAAACGAATCTTGATATTCTCATTGCAGCGTATGTTGAATCAACCGGTGAAAATACCGAAAACGATTCGGCAAACATGTATCATTTCTTAAAAGCATTTTCTGAATTTGGATTAACGGGATGCGCTACGAATTCGAATGCGTCGTCCAATAACTCTTCGTCGATCAACGCTCAAGAAGAAGCACTGGGTCACACCGCACTGATTGACCAGATATCGACCTCATTAAAAGCTGTTTTTGATTAACAATCAACGCATTTGATCGTCGTATTGAAGTAAATAAAGGTTGTAATATAATCCTTCTTTTTTGAGCAAGTCTTGATGGGTCCCCATCTCTTTGATTTCGCCTTTTTGCATGACAATGATACGGTCACTATGTTGAATCGTGGATAAGCGGTGAGCGACGATAATCATCGTGGATAACGACATCATTTTTTCTAACGATTGTTGGATGATGGTTTCGGTTTCTGAATCAATATTGGCGGTCGCCTCATCAAGAATCATCAAAGACGGTTTATACACAAGCGCACGGGCAAACGAGATCAGTTGCCGTTCGCCACTCGAGAAGTTTTTTCCACGTTCTTTCACTTGATAGGTTAAACCTTGAGGAAGTTTTTTTAATACATAATCAAGCCCAACATATTGCGAAGCTTGATGAATATTCTCATCGGTGATGGAAGGATTCGCTAAGGTGACGTTGTCCCGCACCGTTCCTGAGAACAAGAACACATCTTGTAACATTTGACCGATCCATTTTCTTAACGACGAACGTTGGATGGTCTTGATGGGGATATCATCAATGAGAATCTCGCCTTTTTGAATCTCATAATTGCGCACGATCAATTGGAGGATGGTGGTTTTTCCACTTCCCGTTGCACCGACTAAGGCGACCGTTTCATTCGGGTTAATCGTAAAGCTAACCCCTTTTAACACCCATTCATCAGGGATGTAACTAAACCAGACATCTTTAAATTCCACTTTACCTTTGAACTCTTTGAGTTCAATCGCGTCGGTTCGATCCTTAATCTTGGGCTTAGTATCTAACACATCAAAGATTTTTTCGGCACTGGCAAAACTACCTTGTAACGTGTTAAGTTGATCGGCGATTTGTTGGATCGGTTCAAAAAATTGTCCAACGTAGACATAGAAGGATACGAAAAGTCCGACGGTTAACGTTGCTTCAAAAATGGAAAGAGCACCAAAATACAAAGCGAGTAAGGTCGCAACCATCGACAGAAGATACACAATCGGACGGTAGATTGCGAACGTATACATGTCATATAAAGCGCTCTTTTTTAAAGCTTGATTGATTGCTTGAAACTCAAGATTCTTTTTTGCTTCTTGGTTGAACACTTGAATGATTTTCATTCCTGATAAATGTTCAGATAAGAAAGCGTTTAATTCTGAAGTCTTGTTTCGAACATCACGGAACGCAACTTTCGCATATTGACGATAAATGTGACTAGACAAAAGAATGAGGGGAATGACCAACAACATCATCAAGGTCATCAAGGGATTAATCCAAAAGAGAATCACAATGATGATGAGCATGGACAGCACACTGCGAATGACATTCACTAAGGTATTCGTAAACATATCAGAGATATTGGCAGGATCATTGGTCGCGCGTGTGACTAATTTACCAACAGGCACTTCATTGATTTGACCAATCGATAAAGTGGAAATGTGATCATACACTTCTTGCCGAATCTCATGCGTGATTTGCTGACCAATTTTTTGGAGGAGGATGTTTTGAACATAGGATAAATACGTTGAGAAACCTGAACTAATGAGAAGAACAATCGTACCCATCACAATGGTCCATACTTTCTCATCCAGGGTAAAATTAGGATCAATCATGCGGTCAATCGCAAGTCCACTTGCTAACGGAAGAATCATGCCCGTCAGGGTGGCCACAATCATGAGGATGAACGCTAAAATAAACGTCCATAAATGGGGTTTGAGGTAAGCATAAAAACGCTGAATGACTTTCCAGTCTTGTCGTGATTCGTGTTGTTCTTGAAAATCACGCATGCTTGGTTTCTCCGACTAAGTTTTCTAAAGTCTGTAATCTAACCATATCTTGATATAGGGGATTCGTCGCGAGTAACGATTCATGGGTACCAAAACCTACGAGCACACCTTGGTCTAATAAAATAATTTTGTCGAGTTTTTTCACCGTGGAAATACGATGAGCGACAAACACCGTGGTTTTGCCTTGACGAATTTTTCGTAAATTACGTATGATGGCTTCTTCGGTTTTCGTATCCACCGCAGAAACAGAATCATCAAGAATTAAAATTGTCGGTTGTTTAGCCAATGCGCGTGCAATCGATAACCGTTGTTTTTGTCCACCAGAAACGGTGACACCACGTTCGCCTAACAAGGTTTGATAACCATCTTTAAATTCACTGACGTTTTGATGAATATCCGCTAAGATCGCGGCTTCCTTCACGATGGCTTCCGTCGGTTCATTTAAAGCAAAACCGATATTGTTGGTGATCGTGTCAGAAAAAAGGAAATTATCCTGCGGTACATAACCGATATGCTCACGTAATGTGTTGATGCTGAGTTCGGTTGAATCGATGCCATCGAACACAAGCATGCCTGGTTTCACGTCATATAAATGAAGGAGAAGTTCGACGAGGGAGGATTTTCCGCTGCCTGTTCTGCCTAAGATGCCGACCATTTCGCCAGCTTGAATCGTAAAGGAAAGATTTGAAAGGACAGGAGCAGTCCCATCAGGATAAGTAAAACTTAATTGATTGAATTCAATTTTACCTTTGAGTTGCGCTTGATCGTTGCTGTGTCCAGGCATTTGTATAAGTGACTTTTGATCGAGTAACGCATTCACCCGTTTCGCGGATGCTTGGGCTTGCGCGTTTAAATTAAAGAAACCTGCAATCGCAAACACCGGCCAAAGTAAGGTAAAGAAATAACTGATGTATTCGGTCAGCTGACCACTCGATAAGTTTCCAAAGGCAATGAGTAACGATCCATAAGCGATAATGGCAAGAATGACCAACGTAATCATCGTATCGATGAGCACATTCACCAAAATATTATATTTGATGTTTTCCATCGATTTATCAACCACATCCATCGACTTTGTTTTAAAGCGTAGGGATTCTGCTAACTCTCGGACATAAGCTTTAATGACGGTGATGCCACTGAAGGATTCTTGGGTAAAGTCCGATAACGATTCAAAGGATTCGGTTCGAGCTTTAGCTTTTTCTTCAATTTTCTTTTCTAAAAAGAAAACGAGAATGCCCATCAGGGCAATCGGGATAAACGCATAAAGAGTCATGAATGGTTCTAACGCAATCATGCGATAAAGCACAAAGCCACCTAACACCAACCCATCAATGAGCATGAGTAAACCCATCCCATACAATTCCCGGATGATGTTGATGTCGTTGGTGAAATACGCCATCAGGCCACCGACTTTGTGATTCACAAAATAACTTTGATCAAGCGAGGTTAAATGGTTAAACATCGCTTGGCGAATGTCGGCTGCAATCTTATGCGAACTCCCATAAAAGAAGTAGCGCCATAAGAAACGACCTACGGTCATACCTAAAACGATATAGATGATCGATAGTAACGGATCCCATAAACCGGCAACATCGACGATGGTCTGGTCTTCAACACCGTCAATAATGGATCTAATGATTCGGGGGATTTCAAGCTGAAACCAATCCACTGAGACGAGGATCACAAGTCCGAAGAAGAACGCGAGACCATATTTTATATAATACTGACGAAAGTGTTTTAGTAATATCAAAGGTGTTTCCTACCCAACTATTATAGAGCAAAGAAGAAGTTTGAGGGTATAAATGACTAGTAGGCTCGTTGCGTTAGATTTTAACTAAGATTCCTTGGCCACAATCTGGGCATAAATCGCCTTCTTCAAGCCCTGCGTCTTCAGGATGCATGTATCCACATTCCACACAATAAAGAAAATCCATTTGTTTATCTTGATGAACCTTGTCTTGCGATGGATTGAACTTGTCTTGCATATAGCTTTAATTTAACATAAGTTAAAGCAACAGGAGATGAACAATCAATGAATTGGATTAAAAAACTCCATCATCCTAATACGTACCTTATCTTAGCGTGGGCAAACTTTGTTTTGTTTATGGTCACCATTCTCCCTTGGGTTTCTGGGTTATCGCAAGAGGCAGGTTTAACCCAATCCATTGATACTAATTTTTCGTTTGATCCTTCTACCATTTATCCAATCGTAGCTTCTTATGGAGCGGATGGAAGGTTGTTTTATCTTATTCAACGTTGGACATTTGATCTTATTTGGCCCCTCGTGTATGCTTGGCCATTATTTGTAACGTTAAGAAAGTATCCCATCGGTTGGATTGCTTTTTTGCCTTGGCTTGCCACGGGATTTGATTATGCTGAAAATATATCATTTAGTGTCATTGTCGGTTTATATCCTTATGAATTCGAGTGGATAGTCTTGTTAGGAATAACAATGAGTCTAATCAAATGGATTGCGTTAGGATTATCGATGATTTTTTCAATAATCGTTCCGATTGCTTACTTATTGAATCGTAATAAACGTTAATTTTTAATATTTTTTTGTACCAATATACCGGAATCGATTGAAAAAAATGGTACTTACAGAATAAAAAAGCGTTCTGATGGAACGCTTTTTCTTATATCGATAAAGAAACAACGATTAATTAAAACGGACGTAGTATTGACGATTCGTTTTCTCTGTGTTGTCAGATGCAACCGTTGCAAAGTCACCATCGTTCGAATTTGAGGTAACCAACCAAACTGGCTTGTTGGTGTCATCTAAAATAATGCCTTGGGTAGTATCATCTTCTGAACCACTTAAAACAACCTCGCCTGTTTTTGTGAATGTCGTATTATAAGCACTTAAGAATGCTTCTGCTTTTCCTAATCCCGTTGTGAATTCGTCCGAATCGTTATAGACACCTGTCACATAGAAACCACCGGTGTAGCGATAAATACCAGTCAAATAAACACCTTCATTCTCGTAGTCTAATAAAAGTGTTTTAGCTTGTGTTTCTAAATTGATACGGTAAAGTCTTGAAACATTATAGGTGCTAGGCATCGCGAACCAATTGTAATAAGGTAAGGTATCGTCGCGGACCATTAAACGGTCATTTTCAATCAAATAAGATTCATCTTCGTATTCAAAATATTGTTGCCAACGTGAACCTTCATAGCTTATGTTCGCTACATTGTCGTTCAAGTAGGTATTACTGTTACTAAAAAAATAAACAAACTGATTGGTTTCTAAATCAAAACCACCGGATAATCCAATGGTGAAACTAAAGTTTGAAATAGTCATTTCCTCGGCGATAAGATCAAAGTAGTTTTCAATGATTGGAATTTGTTCGGTTTTGAGTGCAGCTAATTGAGTGCTATTTAACGTCGAAGTATTGAAATTGTTGATTTTGGTTGCAATCTCAGTTCGATTTGCAGCGGTGAAATTCATGTTGATAGCGGTAAATAAGTTACCGTCATTATCATAGTTTTTCACATCAAAACCACGACGGAAGTTAGTTAGATAAGGGTAAGTATCGGACGTTGAGCTTAAGACGCTCGTTGCATTGAGCGATAAATCCGTGATGTCTAATTGGTAAATTAACGAATATCTACTCGCATTAGGAGTCAAAGTTGGAACTTCTGTAGGTAATGGAAGTAAGGAAGCATAAGGGTTGGGTGTTTGACTTCCTTTGGTAACTTGTAATGTAACAAATAAGGTTCCTTGATCGGCAAATAAATCGTTTATCTCATATTCCCAAGAATCGCTAGCCCCAAGAATTGTGATTTCTTTGGTGGTCATGTCTGCTTTAAAAATGAATCGATATTGACGTTGTAAACGAGAGTTTTGATCTGGATACTTGGTTGAAAAATTGGTATTTACATAATCTACGAAAGGCGCATAATCTTCTTTAACCAACGAGTTGGCGTTATTCCAGCCACCTTGAGGTGTTACCCATAATGTTCCATAAAGTGTATTACCTTCAAACGTATAGCGATCCATTCCCCAACCATGACTGACGTTGTTTGCAAGGGCCCAAGTAATATAATCTGTTCCTGGATCAAGTTCCCAACGGAAAAATTCAGTACCGGTTTTTTGATTCACAATGACATAGGCGCGGTACCCAATACCAGGATTCGTAGACCCTTCAAATTTTTTAGAGCCTGTATAGAGAATATAATCTCCTTCATAGCGACCAAAATATTGTTGATCAAGACCGAGATCTAGACCTGTTGAGGCGGTTGAGATGACGGGATTTTCTAAATTCCAATTTGGAACTTCGCTTCCGTTAAATTCTTCGGAAGAACTTCCAGTATTAGAAGAACTTCCAGTATTAGAAGAACTTCCAGTATTAGAAGAACTGGTCACGTTACGATCACACGCAACAAGCACAGCACTCGTTAGCAACAACAACGTCAACGCGATCTTTCTGTTTTGTCGAATCAATGAATTTAGTTTTTGAAACATAAATCCCTCCTTTTATAACAGGTTTATTTTACCGAAAATGAACAATAATGCAAATAAAATAATTATAAAAATATTGAAAATAAGTCCTATTTTAAAGTCTTTTTGGATTTTTATCTATTTTTACAAGAAAAAAGCGAGATGCTTAATAAATGTTAAGCATTAATACTTTCGTTGATAAATTTGCATTAATAACTGTTCGATGTAAGGATGCACTAAATGGAGTCGTTTCATATCAACTTGAACGCAAGCAAATAGTCGCTCGATTTCGGATTGGGCCGTTGCTAAACCTAGTTGACTTACAAACGTTGCTTTTTGATTGTGTTCATCGGATTTTGATTTCATCATCGTTTCAACGGAGGTTGTTGATTCAAGCACATCATCTTGGATTTGAAACATGAGTCCTAAATTGAGACCGATGTTGGACCATACGTGGTGATCGTTGGGGGAAGCAATCATTGAACCGAATAAGAAAGCCGCCTCAAGGAGTTTGCCTGTTTTATGTAAACTAATTTCTTCTAACGCACGTAAGTGAAGTTTTTTGCCTTCGCTTGCCATATCTAAATGCTGACCGTAAACCATGCCAGTGAGTCCTGCACCTTCAGATAGTATCGTGATGAGTTTGATTTTTTGAGCATCGGTTAGAATAGCCTGCTGAGCAATGACTCCGAAAGCATTCGTCAACAAACCATCGCCTACTAAAATGGCGGTCGCTTCATCAAACGCTTTGTGTAAAGTCGGTTTACCGTGTCGCAAATCATCATCATCCATCGCGGGTAAGTCATCATGAATCAATGAATAAATGTGAACCATTTCTAACGCACACGCTAAAG
>JBIIRB010000087.1:0-3749 GCA_044341785.1 Bacilli bacterium
CATTTCAAACGTTTCATAAAGTAATTATTCCGATGACGATGCCTGGGATTGTGGCTGCCGCAACGATGGTTTTTATGCCTACGATTTCTAGCCAAGTGATTCCTACTATCCTATCTGAAAAGAAAATCATCTTGTTTGGTGAAGCCATTTATAATGCTTATTTTAGAAGTAGCACCCCCAACGCGATTAACATTGGCTCATTCATGTCATTAATCATGTTGGTGTTTATTGGCTTAACATTATTTTTCACCCGCAAATTCAATAAGCGAGAAGATCAAACTCGGAGCCATTTATGGTAAAAAAATTACTTGCACAATGTTATGTGGCGTTCATTTTACTGCTCATTTATCTTCCCATTTTTCTTTTAATCATGTTTTCATTTATTGATTCTCGGGTGGTTGGTGTCATTGGTCCGAATGATACGTTCACGCTTGACCTTTATCGACGCCTATTCTTAAATGAACGTGCGATGACTGCGGTTGCGAATACGTTTACAGTCGCGTTTGTATCTAGCAGTCTATCCACGATATTAGGGACGTTAGGAGCAATCGGTATCTTTTATATGAAACCGCTTGGCAAAAGAATCTTTGAAACGCTGACCCAGATTCCCGTGATCAACGCTGAAATTGTGATGGCGTTATCGCTTGCTGTGCTATTTGTATTCTTTGGATTTTATGAACCTGATTTTATGACATTGGTCATTGGGCATATTGTATTAACTGTGGCGTTTGTTTATTTGTCAGTCAAACCCAAACTACAACAAATGGATCCGAGTATTTATGAAGCGGCACTCGATTTAGGTGCAACCCCACTTAAAGCACTATGGTCAGTCATTTTACCACAAATTTTTCCTGGCGTTGTTTCTGGCTTTGTCTTAGCGTTTACGTTATCGCTGGACGATTTTATCATCACTTCTTTCTTAAAACCTTCATCGGGTTTTGATACGTTATCGACGTACGTGGAAGCCCAATTGCGCGTGGGTATTCCACCTGAAATTCGTGCGCTCACTACTTTGATTTTTCTCTTCGCTATGGTCGTTTTGGTGGTCAATTACACCTTAACGGGCAAAGGGGATAAGAAAAATATACATTCGATGGCTCATCGATAGACACAGGAGGTCTAATTATGAAAAAGAGTCTGACGAGTCTTGCCTTATTGTTCTCGCTTGGTGCCCTTGCAGGGTGTGGTCCAACCGCAGATGTCACCTTACGCGTGTATAACTGGGGTGGTTACATTTATGAAAAGGATCCTGAAATCGAAGGCGATTTAGATTTAGTGGATCAATTTGAACAATGGTATGAAGAAGAATATAACGTTTCTGTGAATGTGATTTATAACACCTACGGAACGAATGAAGAAATGTACACCAACGTGGTTCAATTAAAAAGAAACTACGACATTTTTGCTCCATCGGATTATATGATTCAACGCTTAATGAAAGAAGAATGGTTGACCAAGTTTGATGAAAACGATCAAGGCACACGGACGTATTTAGAAAATTACGACACCTATGTGTCTCCCTATTTGCAAAATATTTATGAAAACATCACCGTTGAAAATATTGGTACCGTGGCGGAATACGCTGCCGGGTATATGTGGGGCACAGTTGGTTTAGTGTATAACCCAACCGCGGTCGATCCAGAAGACATGACAAGCTGGCAAGCGCTTTACAATCCTGCATATGCCAACCTCGCCACCATCAAAGATTCTGTGCGGGAAGTGTTGATGACTTCGATGATGGATGTCTACAAGACCGAATTTGATGAGGAACGCCAAAACTATTTAGATGGAGTGATAACCGGTGAAGTCTATAACGACTTTATCACGACAAAAATCAACACGATCAATGAAGCGGTGTTAGCGGAATTAGAACCGTCATTAGAAGATCTTGTCGATAACGCTTATGGTTTGGAAACAGATAACGCTAAAAATGATATTGTGACCGATAAAATTAAAATGTTTATGGCGTGGTCAGGTGACGCTACGTATGCGATGGATGTTGCGGATGAAGAAGATGGTGTAGCCCTTGAATACGTAATCCCCAATGAAGGTAGCAACATTTGGTTCGATGGTTTTGTCATGCATAAGAACATTGCCAAAGATGATGAAGGTTTAGAAGAAAATAAACAAGTCAAAGTTGCTGCGCAACGGTTTATTGATTATGTCTCACGGCCTGAGATTGCCATCCAAAATATGGGATATATTGGTTATACGTCATTTACTGCAGGAGATGAAGTTTTACAAAGTGTCATCGAATTAAACGAAGGTTACAATGAAGATGTGGCTGCTGAAGATTTAGTGGAACTTGATTTAGGTTATTTCTTTGATGGGACAACCGATGCGTTAACCGAAGAAGATATGGTGATTGCCGTGCAACCCAATCGTCAAATCATGACCCAATATCCCGCTCCAGAAACCATCATTCGTACCGCATTATTTTCAGATTTTGGTGCCTATAACGGTGAGATTGCTGAAATGTGGGAACGCGTAAAATCGCGCTAAATCGTTAAAAATATTGAAACCCCCGAGCGAGAGTGTTAAAGTAATAAACGGCTATCGCTCGGTGGTTCCTTAGCCAAGTGGTAAGGCAATTGACTGCAACTCAATGACCATCGGTTCAATTCCGATAGGAACCTCCACTTTTCTGAACGATATAGGCGCCCGTAGCTCAACTGGATAGAGCGTCAGACTACGAATCTGAAGGTTACGTGTTCGACTCATGTCGGGCGCGCCAATGTACGGGAAATAGCGCAGCTTGGTAGCGCATCTGGTTTGGGACCAGAGGGTCGCAGGTTCAAATCCTGTTTTCCCGACCAGGAACTCATTCACCACCTTGTTGCAAGGTGGTTTTTTTCTTTATCAATGAAGTTGTAATTTAATCTAGTTCATATAAAGTAATGGGGAAAGGTCATTTATGAAAAAATTCACCTTATTTAACTTAACTCCTTACAACTTTATTCTCACGTCGATGAATGGCATGGTGTATGGCTTATTTGCAACACTCATCGTTTCGGTCATTTTGCAAACGGGTGCTAATTTTTTTCCTGAAGGCGACGTCATTCGTACCACGATCACGCAATGGGTTGCCCTCGTTCGCACCTTACAAGGAGCCGCTATTGGAGTAGGGATTGCTTATGCCTTAAAATTACAAGGACTGAAACTCATTTCCTCGGTCATTTTAGGTGGGTTAGCTGCCACCACCGGTGTGGGTGGTTTAGTGACGCGAGCCGATCCGGTCACAATCTATTTGGTCGTCGTTTTTTCACTCATTGTCATTGAAGCCATCTTCCGTAAATCTAGCACGTTTGATATTTTCTTTATTCCGTTATTAGCCATTCTCTTAGGTTGGGCATTCACGATTACGTTGTTCCCTCCCATCAATGAATTCACCACCTGGCTCGGTGTGGTCATTCAAGAAGCGACAAGTTTACAACCCTTGCTCATGGGCATTGTTATATCGGTGTTGATGGGCATTATATTAACTTCGCCATTTTCATCCGCAGCCATTGCCGCTGCGATTCAAATTTCTGGTATCGCTGGTGGGGCTGCGCTCATTGGCTGCACGGTCAACATGGTCGGTTTTGCGGTTCAAGGTCGAAAATCCAATTCAGTGGCGACTACATTATCCGTGGGATTAGGAACCTCGATGCTCCAATTCAAAAACATCTTAAAAAAACCGATTATTTGGTTACCAACCATTTTAGTTTCCGCCCTGTTAGGTCCCGTCGCCACGATGCTGATACTAACGG
>JBIIRB010000088.1:0-3732 GCA_044341785.1 Bacilli bacterium
CTTCAAAATCAGCATGATCAGCATGATATGGAGCGCTGAGTTTGCCATTCGAATCAAATCCAGAACGGTAAAAAACATAAGGATGAAACGTACGATCGAGCACGTAATGGGAAATGGCACCTAAAAGGTAGGTCAGTAAAATCGGTGTGATGGAAGTATTTTTTTCAATGATCTTCAACGTTTCACGAACCAGGGCGAGTAGATGGATGGCAGGATCTTGATGATGAAGCCAACTTCCTACTTGAACAATTTTTTCTTTTTCTAATCGTTTTCTAAAAGGAAATTGCCCATAGAAAAAAAAGGGATCAGGACCTTGAGCTCCTAACGTTAACAAGGTTTGTTTCTCTAATAAAAAAGGAAAAATGGAAATGTGCTTTTTTGCAAAAGTAAGCGCAAAAAGATGATGGGTAAATAACGCAGGCATGGTCGTTATTGCCGTTTGACGTCTGGAAGTTTACGAACGTAATTAAAGAGGAGACCACCACCAATAAATAACACGATTAACGAAAGGATGCCATAACGCATCACACCACCAGGAATTTGGGTAGCGTTATTTAAACTTAACACCAATGAGCTTACCAGGGCGATGATCACGGGTCCCATGAAAGCCGCAACTCTTGAAAAAACAGTGTATAAACCAAAAAACTCGTTAGCTTTGTCTTTTGGAACAATCTTTCCAAAGTATGAACGTGATAAGGATTGAATCGCGCCTTGGGCTGTGGCAACCAATAAACCCAAAATGGTAAATAATGCTAAGGAATCAATAAAGAAACCAAATAAACTAATGAACGCATAAATACCAATCGTTGTTAATAGTAACGTCTCAGTCTTAAAAAACTTACCAAGATAAGCAAACAGTAAAGCAAAAACAAAGGCGAGTAATTGAATCATTAAGAAGATGGGTAAAAGAATGGTATTTACACTACCCTCAGCGGCGGCTGCGCTCACTTCAGGTATGGCGTTTGTGGCAAAAACAACCGCTTGTGAAATGATAGTATGAACACCATCAATATAAAGGAAGAAGGCGATCAGAAATAAGAAGATTTTTTTATACCTGGTCACTTTTCTTAAGGTTGCAAATAATCGTTGAAAGGATTTAATCACCGGATATTTTTCTGGTTCAATTCCGTGAACTTGTTTGACATTTCTTAAGAAAGGAATCGAAAATAATAACCACCAAAGCGATGTTAATAAAAAGGTCAGTTGCAACGCAAGTGTAGCATCAAGAATTTGAAGCAATACAATGCCAATGACCAGCGGTATCGTTGAACCACCAAGATAACCGAAAGCATAACCGGTTGTAGAAACAACATCCATGCGTGCATCGGTCGTGGTGTCCACAATAAAGGAATCATAAAAAACATTGGTTGCCGAATAAGCAAGTGTGGCAATCGCGTATGGAATCAAAACAACCCACCAATCAAAATAAGGGTAAAGTGGAATGAGTGCTGAAGCAAAAATACCGATATAAAAAAATAATTTAAAGAAACCATTTTTATAACCGCGATAATCAGACAATGTGCCTAATATCGGTGAGGCTAAGGCAACTAAAATGGATAACGATGCCGTGATGACTTGCCATAAAATACCCGATTGATCATCGGTCAAACCTCCTGAAGAAGTTAAACTAGAATACAAACCAGGAAAGATAAACGTAGCAAAAACAACGGTAAAAGCGCTCTCAGCCCAATCATAGAAAATGTAAGACCATTCTTTTTTATTAAATTGTAGAAATTTCATAAGTTCCCTTTCATTCCTTTGATTTTATCACTTCAATTACAAAAGAGGTGAAATCTTCATCTCGGTTAGGTTTTAAATCAAAAACGTGTAAAATTATGGTATGGAAATCGCTATTGTTATTGCTCTAATCATTCTCTTGATCTTCATACTTCCTCTGATCCCTATTCATCTAGCTTTTGATAAAGAAGTTAAAAAAAGATTAAATTTTTCAAAAGATTTTAAATATTTTAATCATCTTGATTTTCCAAATCTTCAATTTAAACCTCATGCCTTTGTATCGCATCAAGGTCAAATACTTAAAGGTGGCTTTTATCGTTATGAGAAAATCGATCGGAAAAAACTTCTGATTTTCATTCCTGGTTATGGACCAGGACATTTAGCGTATACAGGCGTCATTGAACAATTATGTCGCCTGGGTTATGAAGTTTTTTCATTTGATTTAACTGGAACAGGCCATTCTGAAGGGAAAAATTTTATTGGTTATACGCAAGGGCTCAAAGACATTCAATTCGCATTTGCATCTTTAAACAAGCTCCCCGAGTATAACAAACGAACATGGACTCTCATTGGCCATTCTTTAGGTGGTTTTGTGGTTCTAAATAGTGGGGCAACGCCTGGCTACCCAATTGAAAAAGTTGTCAGCTTATCTGGATTTAATAATGTGATTGATATCTTTAAAACACAACGGGAACAATTTAATCGCTGGTATGTGTATTTTTCGATGTATATGTTGCTTCGCTATGGATTTAAAGCGTTCTTGACTTCATTTCAATCGGTTAAAAAATCAACCAAACGATATTTGATTATGATGGGGGGTAAAGATCAGATTGTTCCCGTCAAAGAAAACTTTAAAATTTACCATTCCATCGAAAGCAAACGCGTTCAATTGGTTGAATTAGCTAACAAATTTCACAATCCATATTTATCAGAAACAGGCGAACGTTACTTTATCGAAACCTTTTTAATGGAACGTCCCAAAGTGCTAAAATCAAAAGATGTGAAAAAGATTAAAAGTTTCCATGCGCGCATTGATTATGCGTTAGCCACTCAAAATGATGTTCACGTCTTTAAACTCATAGAAAGTTTTCTTCAAAATTAAACCATCATGCAATACCCTTTAGCGCAGGAACTTAACGTTCCTGGTTATCAAAAAGTCATTCGTTTCGAAGTACCTTCTCTCCAACTCAAGGGTTTTATCGCCATCCATAACACCTTCCGTGGACCTGCATTAGGGGGAACGCGTTTATGGCATTATGACAATGAATCGCTTGCCTTAAAAGATGTGCTTCGCCTTGCCGAAGGCATGACCTATAAAGCTGCAGCCACCCAATTACCCCTTGGAGGAGGCAAAGCAGTGCTCATCGGTCAACCCTCCATCAAATCTAAGGCCTATTTTCAAGCCTATGGATATTACGTCAACAGTTTAAACGGACAATACATCACCGCCGAAGACGTGAATACCAACACTGAGGATATGGCTTCGATTTTATTATCAACCCCACATGTCGTTGGGTTACGCAATAAATCGGGAAACCCTTCTCCGTGGACGGCGTTAGGAGCGTTTAAAGGAATCCAAGCGAGTATTCAATATTTATGGCATGAAAAAAAGATTGAGCAATGCCGCTTCGCCATTCAAGGGGTTGGGGCAACCGGTCTTGAGGTGATTCATCATCTGGTGAAAGCGGGAGTAACATCCATCACCATTGCAGATATTAATCCTCTTCATTTAGAGCAAGCCACAAAACTTTATCCAAGGGTTCGTGTGGTAGATTCCAAACTACTATTGTTTGAACCTGTGGATGTCTTAGTGCCATGTGCATTAGGCGGAATATTAAATCAAAACACCATCCCAAAAATCAAAGCACAGATCATTGCCGGTACGGCCAATAATTTATTGGAAAATTATGAAGTAGACAAACAATTAATTAACCAACAAGGCATTTTATTAGCGCCAGACTTTATCATAAATGCTGGCGGCTTAATTCATGTTTC
>JBIIRB010000003.1:0-43096 GCA_044341785.1 Bacilli bacterium
TCCCTTGATTGCGTTTTTTGAAGATCAAGCTTTTGATGAACTTCAAGAAAAAGCTTTGATATTACTTACTCGGTTTTCCAAGCCATTATTAAGCGAAAGTGTCACCTTATTGGAAAAAGCATTTCCCAATCAAATCGATGAAACAGCTTGGTTTCAAGATTTTAAACTGCTGGGTCAACAACTGGGGTTGGCATCGTCTGCAAAAGAAATGAAGTTGAACCCTACTTTGTATCAAGGCCATATCGGAGATTTAGCAGAGATTCTGCGTGTGGTATTAACTGGACAAACGCAATCGCCTTCATTATTTGAAGTGATGAAAGTGTTAGGTTTTGATCGTTTCCTCAAGCGAATCCATTTCATGAGAGCATTACTGAAGCGGCGTTCTTAATTCACGGCCCGTTGGTGAAGTGGTTAACACATAGCCCTCTCAAGGCTACATACATGGGTTCGAAACCCATACGGGTCACCATCCTATTTCACTGAGTTTCGCTTGTAAAAAATGTAAAAATCTTATAAAATAAGAGTAATTTATAGTCCATTCAAAAGCGGTTTATTCGATTAAATAATCCCGTTTGAATCGCATATAAATTGAAACGTTTCGATAAAGGTATGTTCAATCATTCTTCCTCAAAAAAGGAAGAGAATGGAAAAGGATGACTTCAATAAATCCCCTCATTGAAAAGATTCAAAAAACCGGATTTCAGTTTTTTCAAGATTTTAGCAATTTCCGATCCGAAAAAGGTTATGGATTAACCGTCGATCATACAGGTAATCTTGATTTAGCTTCGATAGCCTCAACCGGGTTTGCTCTTTCTAGTTATGTCATTGGTGTCAAGAATGGTTATATTTCTCATGGGGATGCCTTAATCAAAGTTGTGGGTACGTTAAAAACATTGCATGACAATGTTCCTCATTATCATGGTTTTTTTGCTCATTTTTTAGATATTCACACTGCTGAGCGAAGTAAAAAATGTGAGTATTCTACCATTGATACAGCGTTAGCCTTAAATGGTGTGATCACGGTGGCTGGTTATTTTAAAGAAAAAGAAGTTCAACACTTAGCAAATGCCATTCTTGCCCGTGTAGATTGGGATCACCTGATTCATTTGCATAAGGGGAAAAAACGTTTATACATGGCGTTTAACCCTGACGCGGACGGCGATTATGTCAACGGTAAACCAGGTTTTATTCATCACTGGAGTATGCTTGCCGAACAACTTATGATGTATGTCATGTATGCGGGTACGCATTCTCAACGCGATGCACTTGAATTGTATGAATCGTTTGAACGCAAACGGGTTCAATATGATGATGCATCTTATCTGAGTTCCCCAGGCAATGCCTTGTTTGTTTATCAATATCCACTCGCGTGGCTCAATTTAAAAGACATTACGGATCATCAAGGTATTTCATGGTTTCAAAACGTACAACAAGCCATTTTAGGTCATTACCGATTATCCCGTGATATCGCTAAAGATTATCCAACCTTTGGCAAACATTATTTTGGATTAACGGCGTCCTATGGGATTCAAGGGTATCAAGTTTGTGAAGCCTTACCCAACGTGAATCACCGATTGCATACCGACGGTTCTGTTGCCCCTAACGCGATGATTGGTTCATTACCTTTTCAAGCTGAATTGAGTTTAAAAGCCATCGAGCTTTTGTTCAAAGAAGAGCATGTGTGGGATGAACGGTATGGATTCAAAAACGCTTTTAATAATGTTCCTCAACGATGGATTGCCCAGCGTTACCTCGGTATCGATAAAGGTTTAGAAATGCTCATGGCCAACGCCTATCTCACTCAAGATGTTTATGATGCTTATCATCACCACCCATTAATCAAACGAGGCATGGAAATCTTACAATGGAAAAAAAGATAAATCGTTCGTGGTGGAAAAATGCTTTTGTTTATCAAATTTATCCTTTGAGTTTTTGTGACTCTAATGGTGACGGCATTGGCGATATTCAAGGCATCATCAGTCGATTAGATTATTTAAAAGAACTCGGCATCGATGTGATTTGGCTATCCCCAGTTTTTCAATCCCCGATGGAAGACAATGGGTATGATATTTCAAATTATGATGACGTGAATCCGATGTTTGGAACCAAAACTGATTTACAACAATTAATTCAAGAAGTTCATCGTCGTGATATGAAAATCATCTCCGATGTGGTCGTCAATCATACTTCCATTCAACATCCGTGGTTTCAACACGCAATGAAAAATAAACAAAGTCCTTATCGGCCTTATTATATTTTTTCTAAAACCCCCAATGATATTACTTCCATTTTTAGTGGTCCAGCATGGGAAAAAAATCCTTATGATCCCACCGAATATTATTTTCATTTATTTGCCAAAGGCCAACCCGATTTAAATTGGTCTTTTCAACCGATGCGAGAAGCGATTTACGCTATGATTAATCGGTGGTTAGATTTTGGATTTGATGGCTTTCGCTTAGATGTGATTGACCTTATTGGTAAACAAATTGAAACCAAACAACCCATTCATATGCCAACTTTAATGAAGTATTTGAAGGAAATGTATGAAGCATGTTTTAAAGGCAGAGACGTTTTTACCGTGGGTGAATTAGCAGGTTCTTCAGTTGAACAAGCTTCACACATTACTGATGAAACCAATGGTTTTTTAACGATGGGTTTTCAATTTTCTCATCTATGGCTTGATGAAATGCCCGGTCAAGGTAAATGGGCATTAAAATCCATCGATTGGGTGGAGTTAAAAAAACTATTTGTTAAGCTGGATGCTGTTTACGCCAAACAAGGATGGAACGCCATCTTTATGTCTAACCATGATCAACCGCGACCCGTTTCACGATATGGCAATGATCAACACTATCGCCTTCAATCGATGAAGATGCTCATGCTATTGTTTTATGGTTTACGGGGTACACCTTACGTCTATCAAGGCGATGAGATGGGTATGACAAATTATCCGTTTGTTGCCTTGAATGAATTCAAAGATATTGAATCACTGAACTATGCCAAAGAAGCAATCGCACACGGAAAAACATTAGACCAAGTGATGGTGTCTCTACGTGCTAAGGGTCGTGACAATGCACGGACACCAATGCAATGGAACAATGCTCCCCATGCTGGTTTTTCAACCCGTCAACCTTGGTTAGCCGTGAATCCAAATTTTGTGTCCATTAATGCTGAGTCTGATCGTAACAATAAAGATGGCATTTATCGATTTTTACAAACTTACATTACGTATCGAAAAAAACATGCCGTATTTTCGATGGGTGATGTCCAATTTTCATTCATTGACCATCCCCATGTGGTTGCCTATACACGAACCTCATCGGAAGAAAGTATCCTCATCTTGTTGAATACGAGTCCGCTATCGATTCCTTTTTCATTGTCGATGTTTTCAGATTATCATTTTGAATTAGGCAATGGCCGTAGCATCACACTCAACCAACAAACAATTTTACCCCCTTATTTCGGAGGGGTATTTAGAAAAGGAAACCATGGCCACTATTAAAGATGTTGCCAAAAAAGCGGGTGTTTCGATTTCAACGGCAAGTTATGCGTTGAACAATGTTCCGTATGTTAAACCTTCCACAAAAGCGAAAGTACTCAAAGCCGCGCAAGAATTAAACTTTACGCCAAACGCGAATGCACGTAATTTAAAAACAAAAAAATCCAACAATATCGGTGTGTTTGTATACGGATTTAGTGGTCCTGTTTTCTCTGACTTATTGGAAGGGGTAAATAAAGCCGTTCATCAATTAGGCTACAACATCATCGTCACGAGTGGTCCCTCTTCAGCAACATTACTTCGTGAACGGCAAGTGGATGCCGCTATTATTTTCGATAGCATGCTCGACCAAGATGTGTTAGTGCAATATGCAACACAATCGCCTGTGGTTGTCCTTGATCGGCAATTAGAAGGTAACAATGTTTTTCACTCCTTTATTAATAATGAAACACTCGTGAACCAACTCATCCATCAAGTGATTGATCGTGGGTACAAAAAATTAGCGTACTTAAGTGGACCTAAAGATGCTTTTAACAATCAAGAACGTTATAAAGGATTTCTCAAAGCATTACATGAAAGGAATTTAAAACCTTTCGCTCAATATCAAGGTGATTTCACCATACAATCCGGATACCTTCTCGGTAAAAAAATAGCCCATGCCACTTCCCGGCCTGATTTTGTTTTTTGTGCCAACGATGAATCTGCGCTCGGACTCATGCGTTCCCTTAAAGAGAGTAGCATCCGTATCCCAGAAGATATCGGTATCGCAGGTTTTGACGGGGTTTACTTAAAAGATACGTTCGTTCAACCCTCGCTTACGACGATTGCCATTGACCATTTTAAGTGGGGTCAAGATGTTGCCGAGTTTTTAATCGATTTGTTAAACGAGAAGAAGTTGAAACACGTTGTACCTCCTGTGGGTATGATTGTCATGAATGGGAGTTGTTAATATGGCAAATGTGAAGAAAATTTTAGCGAGTCTTTCCTTAGAAGAGAAGATTGGACAACTTGCCCAATTACCTCCGTTTTTCTTCATGAAGGATTTAAAGAAAGAGGTTTCTGGTCCTCTCGCTAAACTTTCGATTACCGAAGCGCAAGTATTTTCTGCAGGCAGTGTGTTAGGCATTGGTGGTCCTGAAGAAATGAAGCAAGTGCAGGATGCTTATCTTGCCCGTTCGCGGCATAAAATTCCGTTGATCTTTATGGCGGATGTCATTCATGGTTATAAAACAATTTTTCCAGTTCCATTAGCCATTGCCAGTTCTTGGAATCCTTCCTTAGCCAAACTAGCATCCAAAGTTGCCGCTGCCGAAGCTTCAAGTAGCGGCATTCATGTAACGTATGCTCCGATGGCCGATCTCAGTCGTGATCCACGGTGGGGTCGTGTGATGGAAGGTTATGGTGAAGATGGTTTAATCGCCTACCGGATGGCTTATGCCATGACGGAAGGTTTTCAAGGCGATAGCTTACTCGATGAAAACTCGATTGCTGCTTGTGTTAAACATTTTGCTGCGTATGGCGCGGCGGAAGCGGGACGAGACTATAACACGGTGGATATGTCGCGTTATGCGTTACTCAATTACTACTTAAAAGGGTATCAAGGTGCCATTGATGCTGGGGCACGTTTGGTGATGACGTCGTTTAATACCTTTGAAGGAATACCGGCAACCACGAATGAATATTTACTGCGTAATGTCTTAAGAAAATTTTTAAAATTTGATGGGGTGGTCATCTCGGATTATGATTCGGCATTAGAGACGATAGAACATCGAACCAGTGTGGATCAAAAAGATGTTGCTTACCAAGCCATGCGAGCAGGTTTAGATATAGAAATGGCTTCTCCAACCTATTTGAAATATTTAAAGTCGCTCATTGAAGAAAAACGGGTCCCGCTGAAATGGCTGGATGAGGCCGTGCTTAGAATCTTAAATCTAAAAAATGATTTAGGCTTATTTGAAAACCCATACAAATCGATGTCCATTGAAAAAGAAAAATCACTCGTCTATTCCCATGCTCACATGGATGCCGCATTGAAAGTTGCATTAGAATCGATCGTCTTACTCAAGAACAACAATCAAATTCTTCCGTTAAAAAAAGGAACTAAAATCGCCCTGTTAGGTTCCCATCATGAGACTGGACAATTGTTAGGTCCATGGTCGTGGCATGGTGATCGCACGGTGACTACTTCGATCAAATCTGCGATGGCTGATCAAGGCATTTATTTTTCTTCCGCGATTGAAGACTTAGCACAATACACCAAGGATGATCTGCGAAAATTAAAGAAGTCCGATGTGATTGTTTTATGTACGGGTGAACTTGAATCGATGTCTGGAGAAGCTCATTCGCGTGCGAATCCGGTGATGTTTAAACATCAAATTGAATTTATTAAGCAGTTAAAACAATTGCAAATTCCGATTGTCCTTGTCCTTGTGAATGGTCGTCCATTAGTGCTAACTGACATTTTGACGCATGTGGATGCCATTGTCGAAACGTATTTTTTAGGTTCACAAAGCGCGCTTGCAATTGCTAAAACCTTGTATGGTGAGAATAACCCTTCCGGTAAATTAACGATGAGTTTCCCTCGTAGTGTTGGACAAATTCCAATTTATTACAACCATCTCAATACGGGTCGTCCTTTTAATGGCGATAAGAAATCGTATACCAGTTTTTACTTAGATGAAGACAATGAACCGCTTTTTCCATTCGGCTTTGGTTTAAGTTATACCCAATTCCAATATGGCAATCTTCATGTCTCGAGTCCTAAATTTTCAGTGAAAAAACCGCTCACCATCACCATGAATGTTAAAAATGCTGGTCTTATGGATGGTTATGAAATAGTGCAGCTTTATGTCACCGATTTAAAATCAGAAGTGGCTTTACCGGTTCGCGAATTAAAAGATTTTAAAAAGGTTTGGATCAAAAAAGGAAAAGTTGAAGAAGTGGTGTTTACGTTAACGGTGGACCAACTTCAGTACGTTCATTCAGATGGCAAGGTGGGTTGGGATGAAGGCGAATTTGTCATTGCTGTCGGACCTTCGAGTGTGAATTTGAAAACGGTGACGGTCACCTTAACCAAGGAGCAGCTATGAATCCATTAAAGCAAACCCTGTCGTTACAATCCCTTTCTTTACCCTCAGGAAAGGTGAGTTTTCATTTGTTACCAAGTGGAGATGTCCATCGCATTGATACCCAATTACGGACTGACTTAACGTATCAAGTGAATTTATTGAAAGGTAATCTGATTGATGGTCAAGTCGCCAATCTTTACTTAAGAAAGAAAACTGACTCAGGATATGTTTTTGAAAAATTGCTCGGTATTCATAGCCCAAGCTCATGGACGATGGTTCAACACCAGGCGATTTACCAAGGACAAGCGTTAGGGGTGACTTACCAAGTGACTTTGACCGTGCACGAACGCGGATGGACGTATGATGTCCTTCTTCAACCTAACGGGACGCTGGATACGTATGATTTAACGTATGGCCAAGATGTTGGTATTGCCCATCCAGGCGGTATTACCGCCAATGAAAGTTATACGTGCCAGTACATTGATCATCAGGTGTTTAAACAGGATGCATCGATTGCTGTCTTATCGCGACAAAATCAAGGTGACCCCATGTATTTACAAGTGGGTTCTACTGGCCCAATCCAAAGTTATTGCACCGATGGATTTCAATTTTTCGGTTTGAGTTTTAAAGAAAACTTTATCCCGGAAGCGATGCTTAAACCAGATTTAGCCAATGAAAATTTACAATATGAATTTGCTTATTTAACCTTTCGAACCCCTGCTTTTCAATTACAAAAACAAGCTTTTCATACGCGGTTTTATGGTTTAGTGGAAACACAACCGACCGCGTTTTTAAAATCCGCTTTACCGGTGTCTTTTTTGGATCGTTCTTTGCCTTGGCAAGCTGGTTTAACGTTGCAAAAAATGGCGTTTAAAATCAATCCTAAACACGTGTTAAGTGGGCGGGATGTATCGCTTAAGGATATTGAACTGCGTTATCCCGAACGTGTCCAAGAAGAATGGTTATCCGAACAACTCGTCTCTTTCTTTACCCCAGCGAAACGCCATGTTGTATTAAAAAATAAAGAAATTGTTACCCAGCGTCCTCATGCTCATATTCTTTTAGGCGGTGACATCGAACATGCAGGTGATCATGTATTGGCGAGCACCAACTATATGTTTGGCTTGTTTCAATCGCATTTCACCTTAGGGAATGCAAATTTTCATAAGTTGTTAGGGGATTCGCGAAATGCGCTGAATGTCCAAACGATTTCAGGTCAACGCTTATATGTTTTCATTAAGGACCGCTATTATTTACTCGGATTACCATCGATTTATGAATTAGGGTTTAACTACGCAAAATGGATCTACGAATTGGGTGAGGATACGATTGAAGTGCTTGTGGATATCGATTTAAAAGGCCAAGCAACTCAATTACATTTTCATTCACTTCAAGGGATTCAATATGACGTCATTGCCACCCATCAATTGATCATGAATGAAGCAGAATATCGTCAAGATATTCATGTGCGTATGCAAGACCAATCGCTGGTCATCGATGCCTCAACCAATGGTTTTATTACTGATCATTATCCACATTTAAAATATCGTATTGCAAGTTCCACTCCGTTTACGGTTGGGGATGAATCGCAATTCATCTTGACCGAAGAACCGATGCAGGGTTTGCTGACGTTGAGTTTTAAACAATGTTCGCAATTTGCAATCACCATCGAAGGTACATTCAAAAAAACTTTTCCCAAGCTTACTACCTTACCATTCCAAGAAAGCGTCCAACAATACGATGCATTCATTTTAGATTTTGCTTCATTCAACATTCACCACCCCAATCACACCATCCAACAAGAGTTAAAAAAATTAGAACTCATTACGCCTTGGTATACGCACAACGCATTAGTGCATTATGCTTCGCCTCATGGTTTAGAGCAATTTAATGGTGCCGCCTGGGGAACACGGGATGTTTGTCAGGGGCCAATTGAATTGTTCATGGCTTCGTTGCGATATGACTTAGTGAGAGAAATATTAGTCAAAGTTTTTTCACGAGCCTTTGTCGATCGCGGTGATTTCCCACAATGGTTTATGTTTGATGCGTATTATCGAATTCAAGCGCATGAAAGTCATGGTGATGTGATTCATTGGCCCCTTCGTGCCCTCGCTTATTATTTAAAAGAAACGAATGATCGAACGATTCTTGATGAAAAAGTGACGTATTTTGATAAGAAAAAGAATCAATTTACGGTTAAAACGTATACGATTCGCCACCATGTCCAAACCGCTTTGAAAACGATTAGTGAAGAAGTCATTCCCGGAACAACCTTGCCTCAATATGGCGGGGGTGATTGGGATGACACCCTTCAGCCTGCCAATCGTGAACTGACCCAAAAAATGGTTTCGGGTTGGACGGTCGCCCTTTACTATGAAATGCTTTCTGTATTAGCAAGTGTCCGTCCTTTTGAAACCAAAGCTGCAAATGAAGAACTGAAAAACTTATCGATGAAAGTGAAAAAAGACTATCAATCCTATCTCATGCCAGAAGGCACACCTGCGGGATTCGCCATTTTTGAATCGATTAAAAAACGGACGTATCTCCTTCATCCGCTTGATGAAAATACCGGTTTAAAATATCGATTATTGCCGTTCAATCGTGGATTCATTAGTCAATTATTTTCTCCTGATAAAATCGCAGCGTACTTAACCATCATCCGTCAACACTTAAAACATCCAGATGGGGTCCGTTTGATGGATACGGCGGTCACTTATCGCGGTGGGCAAAAGACGTATTTTACTCGAGCAGAAACGGCTGCAAACTTTGGGAGAGAAATCGGTATTCAATATGTTCATGCCCACATTCGGTATATTGAAGCGATGGCCAAAATCGGACAACCGATGGAAGCCTATTGGGGCATGTTTGCCATCAATCCAATCAATTTGCGAGATATGGTTCCTCATGCTTTACCACGTCAATCCAATGTCTATTTTTCAAGTTCAGATGCTGATTTTCTCAATCGTTATCAAGCCAAAGATAATTTTGAAGCGGTTCGGTTAGGTAAGATAGCGGTCAAAGCAGGCTGGCGACTCTATTCCAGTGGTCCAGGCATTTATATCCACCAATGGATTAGTCATCTCCTCGGCATTCGTCATGAACAAGGCCAGCTCTTTCTTGATCCAGTCTTGCCACACCAATTGGACCAACTGTCCGTTGAGTTTTTTGGCAAACGTTTTCCGACGCGCATCGAATTCAGCTACAAAAAACTTCAAGCGTCTCCTACCATCAACGAAAATATCTATCGATCTCGCGCTAAGGTGGAATTATCTAGCAAAAAGCTCGTTAAAATATCGTTTTAGCTTGCTTTTTTAATTTAAAAATTAACCCCGTTTTCTATCTTTTTTGCATGATTTTATGCTAAAATTATTTTGCGAATGATCATAGGAGGAAAACCATGAGAAAAGCATTGACCGTCTTAGGCTGGTTCTTTGTGTTCAGTTTAGTTTTATTATGGGGTTCTAGTTTATATGTTTCAGCGTGGAATCTGAATGCCAGTTTGCATGTCTTTATTAATATTTGGAACTCGATTCGCCGATTTTTTTTGGGCTTTCACACGTTATCTGAAATTCAATTTTTTATTGCATTAACGGGTGTCGGTTTAATCCTCCTCGCTTCGTTGATTCTTTTCGTGAAGTTATTAAACCAACGAAAGATCATCGTTGCCTTACTAAGCTTGCTCATGCTCGTATATCTTAACTTTGCTGGTCTATTAGGGTTTATTCCTTTCTTAGATAACTTTCATCTCGGGGTTGTTGATCCCTCGACCGAAGGGCTTACTTTTTATAGTTATCTTCGGGAGATTATTTTTAATCCTGCCAGCGAGATTGAAGGATATGTCTTCTTATCTTTCTATGTCTTGGTTGGACTGATTGGTCTCATTTTTATCTTTATTACGTTAACCGATATTATTGAAACGCCTTACGCGATTGCGCACGTTAAAAAGATGAAAATTGTTCCCGTTCCAGTGAAAGATCCTGTGGAAACGGAATTAAAGAAATTTGAAGTTCCAGGCGTGGTACCTACGCCTCCTACTCCCGTGAAAGAAGTTGTGCCCATGGTCACGCCACCGGTTCAAGTTCCTCCAGCAAGCGCTCCAGTTGTCTCACCGGCCAATGTTTCATTAGCGGAACAAATGCGGCTCATGATCCAAGAAGAATTGAAAAAAAACGCGCCGAAAGACGGCGATCCTTTTAAGAATGGTCCAGTGATGGTCGCGACCCCTTGGGGCATGCAACCGTATACCGGGGTTTTACCGACACAAAACCCTGTTGGTATTTACCCACAGCAAACTGCTCAGCAAGGCATCACTGCGACCAACCATGAAGAAGTTCGATCAATTGTCATTCAAGAAATTGATCGGTCGGTCGCGTTAAAAAAAGAAATTGCCAAACTTGTCGCCGAAGAACTCGTTAAGTTATCACCGCCATCCAAAGATTCGGTGTATTCCATCATCAATGATGAATTGGTCAAGTATGATGCTTTAAATCGAGAAGCGATTGATAGTTTAATCGATGAAAAAGTTGAAAAACACCAACACAGCGCGATTGAATCCATTAAGACCAATAATGAACAGGTGATGCATGCTTTAGTTGATGCGCGCTTAGAAACCTTGAAAAACTCGCTATCGCAAAGCCAAGAAAAAGTGATTCATGAAGAAATCGCACGCATCGGCGCAAGTTTACCTTCTTCAAGTGCTTCCCCGGTTAGCCAACCAAGTTTATCGGAAGCCCAAATCAAACAATTCATCCTCAATGAACTGAACTTGGTCCAAACGAATCAATTAGGCGTCATCCGTTCGATCTTTGCAGAAGAACTTAAAACGTTTATTGAAGAGAGAAAAAAAAACAACGCTGAAAGTAAACCGACCATTTCACCAATAAATCCACCCGTCGTTCCGCAAGTCATCCAAGATGACGAAGAGGATTTAGAAGAAGCAGATGACGAAGCGCTCGAAGACGAAGATATCGAAGACGATGATGACGAAAGTGAAGAAAATCAAAGTCCCACCAATGCCGGTTCTCGACTTCCTCAATTTGTATCGGTGGTCCCCAAAGATTCCTTAGTGACCAAAACCGGAAAGAAAAAAATTATTAAGATTCCTTTTCGTGAACGTATGAAAACGACTACCTTTGATCTCAAAGAAAATTATGATGAATTAAAAAATTATATTTTGAGTTATCAAGTTAAATCTCGTATTTCGCATTCCGGAGATACTTTCCGCTTGCATCGTAAAGATTTTATTAAAATGACGATTGCCGGCAAAGGGTTGAAAATTTACTACGCCTTAAATCCTCAAGACTATCAAAACTCCACGTTCCCCGTTGGGGATGCATCCCGTAAGGCGATGTATCGTGAAATGCCACTATTCTTTAAAGTGAAATCAAGTTTATCCGTGAAACGTGCGAAAACGCTCGTGGATGATTTGATGAAAAAACGAAATTTAGTTCAACGCGGCATGCTGAATATTAAATGGTCAGAGGAATATAAATAAACCTATATGGAAGTTATCAATCGATTAGGCTGGATCGAAGTTATCTGTGGTCCAATGTTTGCCGGTAAAAGCGAAGAACTGATTCGCCGTGTTAAACGCTTAGAATATGCTAAGAAAAAAGTGTTAGTTTTTAAACCAGGCATGGACAATCGCTATTCGGAAACTGAAGTGGTGTCTCATTCCCAACTTAAAACCAAATCGATTGCTATCAAAGAAGCTAAAGACATCTTAAAGTATATCTCTCCAGGAAGTTATGCCGTTGCCATTGATGAAGTCCAATTTCTTGATGACTTTGTTCTCGATGTTGCATCGAGTTTGGCTGCATCCGGTATTCGGGTCATCTTGGCTGGATTAGACACTGATTTTCGTGGTGAACCCTTCGAGGTGATTGGTAAGATTGTAACTGTTGCCGAATATGTGACCAAACTCACAGCCATATGCGTGGTCTGTGGAGCACCTGCGACAAAGACCCAACGCATCTTAAATGGCAAGCCGGCTAATTATTCAGACCCGATTATTCAGGTCGGGGCGTCTGAGTCTTATGAACCTCGTTGTCGGCATTGCCATGAGATCATCAAGAAATAGTCATCCATCAAACATGCTATTATCATCTTAGTTTTACAAAGGAGTTTCTTACTATTCATGACTGCTGAAGACCCTATCTTGTGGCTTGTGCTATTCCTCCTCATCCTCTTGGGAGGCTATTTTTCCTCGACTGAAACTGCCTTTAGCAAAGCCAATCTCATCAAATTAAAAATTCTCGAAGATAAAGGTTCGATTGAAGCTAAAAAAGTTGTTTATTATATTGAACATTTTGACAAAATGGTCGTGCTCACGGTCATCGGGAGCAATTTAGTTTCGGTTGCCTTATCCACGTTTGCCACGCTTTTGTTCATCAATGCGTTGGGTGAAGCGTTAGCAGAAGCTACTTTTTTAGCGACCATTACCTCCGCATTCATCTTTTATTTGTTTATTGATACCTTTCCTAAGTCACTCGCTCGTGGCATCCCCGAATCACTTGCCCTATGGAATGTTCGATTCTTATTTATATTTGAATGGTTGTTTAAACCCCTAGCGATGGTCTTAACTTGGGTCATCCAATGGGTTAATTTAGTGTTTAAATCTCCACCCGATCCTTTAATCACCGAAGCCGATTTTTCTACGGTTGTTCAAGAAGCAACCAAAGAAGGAACATTAAAAAAAGAAGAAAGTGAACTGATTCAATCCGCGTTAGAATTTGATGATACAACGGTGAAAGAAGTGTTCACGCCGATGGAAAAAGTTTTTGCGTTAGACATTGCTCATTATGATCCCAAAATAGTCAGTCAAATGCTTGCTAAAACGCGTTTTACCCGTATTCCAATTTATGAAGGGACGCTTCAACATATTGTAGGAACTTTGACGATTAAAAATTATTTTAAGGCGTTGGTAAGTAATCCACAGGTTGATTTACGCTCCATCATGACCAAGCCTTATTTAGTAGGAACCAAAGTATTGCTTGATGACTTATTTGCTGGTTTTAAGAAACATCATACGCATATGGCGATTGTGATTGATGATAAAAAAGTGCCTGTGGGTATCGTAACGATGGCCGATGTTTTAGAAGAAATTGTTGGTCAAATGAATGAATACGTGAAACGAAAAGAGACGACCCATGGTTAATCCAATGCATGTGATGATCATCGTTGTGCTTTTAATTCTTTCATTGATGTTAAGTTTCTTTTTTTCAGCTTCTGAAATTGTCTTTACGAGTGTTTCGGAACGGCAATTAGAAATGATCAAACATCCGCAAAGTTTGAAAAGCTTAAAAATGACTCGCCAATTTCCCACCATTTCAACCGCGTTATTGTTTGGTAATGGTTTAGTCAATATCTTCTCGGCTTCGCTGGCCACCTTACTTTCACAATTACTTCTAAAGGACGTGATCGGTGAAGGTTGGGCTTCCACAGTTTCCTCGTTCATCATCTTTATTTTTGTCATCATTGTTGGAGAAATCATCCCGAAAACGTTAGGTCGTAAATATGCCTTGTCTTGGTCCTTGGTTTTGGTTCCCTATATTGTGTTTTTTAGAGTAATCTTTTTCCCAGTTGTTTTTATTGTCAATGTTGTCATATCGCTTTTTTCATGGCTTTGGATTCGTCAAAAAGCACCAGAAGTCGTCACCGATGAAGAATTAGAGTTCATGGTGGATAAAATCGAAGAGAAAGGTCTATTTGATAAAGAGCATGGTAATTTAATTCGCTCTGCAATTGGATTTTCAGAAACCCAAGCTTATGAAGTCATGACACCTCGAGTTGATATCTTTGGATTTAATGTTGAAGAAGAACTCTCTGTTTTACTCGATCATCCTGAAACGTTCTCTTTTTCGCGCATCCCGGTTTATGACCATACGATGGATAAAATTGTCGGGATTTTGCCCACACCCCTGCTCTATGAAACGTTGGTGAATGGCCAACCCGTTGACGTGAGAAAACTTTGTCAAAAAGCGTTGTTCGTTCCGCGGACCCAATCGATTAGTACATTATTAAAAACGATGAATGAAACCGGTCAGTCAACCGCAATCATCATCGATGAGCATGGCGGTACCGAAGGTTTAATTACGTACGAAGATATTGTGGAAGAACTTCTTGGAGAAATTTACGATGAAAGCGATGTGATCAAAGAATGGATCATCAAAAAAGCTGATCATGTTTTTTTGGTCGATGGCAATATGAATGTCGAAGATTTCTTTAAAGAAATGAAGATGAAAGTCAAAGTGAGTCCTGATTTTACCACTGTCAGTGGCTGGTGTTTAAAACAACTTGGCCATTTTGCAAAAGTCGGGGATGTATTTACATTTCGAAAATGGAAAGTGACTATCATCGAAGTCAGTCAGTTTACGGTCGAAAAATTGCAAATCGAATTAAAGGAAGTGCCTCCTAAACCTTAGTTATGCTAAAATGAGGACTTGATATTGTATGAAATACACCTCATTTTTAAAAGAAAAAATCGATGATTTGACAGGACAAATTCATGTCATTACTGGTGCGAATTCTGGACTTGGTTTTTGGGCTGCAAAACAACTTGCCTATCGTGGTGCAACGATCGTTTTAGCGGTTAGAAATCTTGACGAGGGTATCCGATCTTTGACCACCATTCAACACGATATACCTCAGGCCAAAGGATGGGTTTTGTCATTAGATATGGCTTCATTTGAAAGCATTAAAAGTTTTGTAGCAGCATTAAAAAAAACCGTCCATCATGTGGATGCTTTACTTCTCAATGCGGGTGTTTATTGTCCAGATCAATCGGCAACAACCATCGAAGCATTTCCGCTCACCACAGGGGTTAATTTTTTTGGTGCTTATTATCTTTTAAGAGAATCCATCGGCTGGTTAGATACGCAAGGTAAAAAACCAACACGATTAGTTTTTGTGGGATCTAATGCTGCTCATCGCACGAATGTGGCTTCGCTTCAAAGTCTGTTAGATGTTAACACTGATTTAAGACTACAATACGGTTTATCCAAAGTTGCCTTATCGCGTTTATTTCATGTGATGCAACTCAACTTAAACTTGTTTGATTTTCCTGATCGCAAAAACATCAGTTCATTACTCGTGAATCCTGGTTTATCTTCCACGTCTCTGTTTCGCAATCTTCAACCCACGTGGATCAAAAACATCGTTTTATGGTTTGCAAAAACTTTCTTTCCTGAACCCGAGCAAGCATCGCTTGTGTTAACCTATGCCATGGGTAATCGTTATGTTGTGAATGGAAGCTATTATGGTGTGCATGGTTTATGGAATGGATTCGGACAACCTTCCAAGATGACCATCCCCAATCACTTCATTGAAGGTTCTGCTAAACTCATGTATGACACAGGTAAATTAATTAAAATGAAAGAGGTTCGCTAACATGTTAGAAGTCGCCAAAGTCTCGCTCCAGTTTGGGGGTCGCATCTTATTTAAGGAAGTATCATTATCGTTTACCAAAGGAAATTGTTACGGCATTATTGGCGCAAATGGTGCAGGTAAATCAACTTTTTTACGCATTCTATCCGGTGAACTTGAGCCCTCTGCAGGCGAAGTGGTCCGCGATAAAAAAGAACGGATGTCGGTTTTAAAACAAGATCAAAACGCTTTTAACGAATTGACCGCTGTGGATACAGTATTAGAAGGTTATCCACGTTTAAAAGAAATTCGTAAAGAACTCGATGCGATTTATGCTAAAGAAAATTTTACTGAAAAAGATGGCATGAAAGCCGCTGATTTAGAAGCTATTTACTTAGAGCAAGGTGGGTATGAATCCGATAGTGCTGCCCGCTCGTTATTAAATTCTTTAGGGGTCCGAAAAGAAAAGCAAGACATGCTCATGAAAGACCTTGATGGGAAGATGAAAGTCAAAGTGTTGTTAGCCCAAGCATTGTTTGGTAATCCAGACATTTTGATTTTGGATGAACCAACGAATAACTTAGATGCCATTGCCAGTCATTGGTTAGAAAACTTTTTACTCAATTTTGAAAATACCGTCATCATCGTCAGCCATGATCGCCACTTTTTAAATAAGGTTTCCACGCGAACCTTGGATGTGGATTTTGGCAAGATTTCAATGTACGTTGGCAACTATGATTTTTGGTATGAATCCTCGCAACTTATTCAACGACAAATGAAAGATGAAAATAGTAAAAAAGAAGGTCGCATGAAAGAGTTGGAAGAATTTATTGCCCGTTTTTCTGCTAACGCTTCTAAATCTAAACAAGCCACGTCACGAAAAAAAGAACTTGAAAAGATTACCCTTGAAGACATTAAACCTTCAACAAGACGCTATCCATTCATCGATTTTAAGTTTGAAAAGGATTTAGGCAATGATGTTGTTATCGTGAATGGTTTAGGAAAAAAAGGATTGTTTAAAAATGTTTCTTTTACCATCAATAAAGGCGAAAAAGTTGCCTTTATTTCGAATAATAGTCTAGTGATTACTGCTTTATTTGAAATCCTTTTAGGTAAACTACAAGCGGATGAAGGAAGCTTTAAACTAGGTGTCACGGTCACGCCCACTTATTTACCTTTAGATAATAGTCAATTTTTCAAAGAGCGCATTACCTTAGTGGATTGGTTACGCCCGTATTCAAAAGAACAATCTGAAAGTTACTTACGCGGTTGGCTCGGTCGGATGCTGTTTGCCGGTGAAGAAGCACTGAAGTTTGCCACCGTGCTCTCAGGGGGCGAAAAAGTGCGTTGCATGTTTGCAAAAATGATGCTGACATCAGGCAATGTGTTGTTCATGGATGAACCGACGAACCACCTTGATTTGGAATCCATCACAGCATTAAATAAAGGACTGCAAGCTTATAAAGGGGCACTTTTGTTTACTTCCAATGATCAAGAACTTGTGTCCACGGTCGCCAATCGCATCATTTATTTTGAAGAAGAAAAAGTCTTTGATAAGAAGACTACCTATGATGACTTTATTGATTGGTTAGAGGAACGTAATCGATTAGCGGATTAAATGTTTTTGATAATAATGAAATACTTTGTCGGCGACTTCTTCAATTGACACTGCTTCTGAATTGATCACATAATCCATTTTAAGAAGATGTTGCTTGTCAAATTGGGCGCGATCGTTTTCAATTCGCTTTTTTGCATCTTCAAGTTGATCGCCACGGTAAAGCATCCGATTGAGTCTGGTGGTTTCAGAAGCCTCTAAAAGAAAAGTCACGATACGCGGATTTTTTAAGGCCATAAACGATTGAAAACCTTGAGCATCCACAATCAAGACCTTGTCATCACTTACTTCGGGTTTTGACGTTCCATAGGTGTTGCCATTATAAAGTGTGGTTTCAACAAAAAAATTCAACTGGATTAAGGATTGCATTTGTTCGGGGGTGACAAAATGATAATCGACCCCATTTTTTTCGTTAATACGCATCGGTCGTGTGGTGTGGGTAATGACTTTGTGGATGTGGTATTTAGAGGCAAGGACATGGGCAACTTCTGTTTTGCCACTTGCGGATGCGCCAATAAGTAAAATCATGTTTATATTATATAAGGTTTCACGCTTCTTTCACTAAAAAACGCAACCATGAAAAAAGTTATCATTTTCAATGACATTCTTTCAAAAATTCTTTATAATACTCAATGCTGACTAAAAAAATGTTCAGCGTAAAGGAGCCATCAAATGGTATTAGGAAAATTCGATCCATTAAAGAAACAACGGTTTGGTATTTTGGATGAAAACGGCGTGATTGTGAATCCTGAATATGAACCCAAGATTGATGACAAAACACTTCTGCACATGTATGAAATGATGTCATTAGCGCGGATTGCGGACATTAAAGCATTACAATTCCAACGTCAAGGTCGGATGTTGACCTTTGCACCGGTTCAAGGACAAGAAGCCGCCCAAATTGGTGCCATGGCTGCCTTAGAACCAACCGACTGGGTATCACCAGCATTTCGTGAACATGCTGCCATGCTTTATAAAGGCGTAACTTTAGAACAACTCTACTTATACTGGTTCGGTAACGAACGCGGTAGCCGTTTTGATGACAACGTTAATTTCTTACCGGTTAATATTCCTATTGGTAGCCAAATTGGCCACGGTGCTGGTTTAGCCTATGCTTCCAAAGTCTTAAAGAAAAAACAAGTGGTCGTCGCTTACATCGGTGACGGTGGAACTTCACACGGTGAGTTTTACGAAGGGATGAACTTTGCTGCCGTTTTTAACGCTCCGCTCATCACCATCATTCAAAACAACCAATACGCCATTTCTACCCCACGTGCCAAAGCAACCAAAGCTGAAACACTTGCTCAAAAAGCAGTTGCCTTTGGAATCCCCGGCATTCAAGTCGATGGTAACGACGTCTTAGCGATGTATGTTGCGGTTAAAGAAGCAGCTGAACGCGGCCGCAAAGGCGAAGGTGCAACGTTAATTGAAGCTTTTACCTATCGTATTGGGCCTCACACGACTTCTGACGATCCAACCATTTACCGTAAAGACGCAGAAGTTGAAGAATGGAAACTCAAAGATCCACTCATCCGCTTCCGTAAATATTTAGCAGGTAAAAAACTTTGGGATGATAAAAAAGAAGAAGCGCTTCAAACGAAGTTGAATGACTTTGTCATGGAAACATTTAAAAAGGTTGAAGTGGAAGGTGTCAAAGTTTCACTCGATGAAATTTTTGATTATACCTATGCCAACTTAACGGAAGATTTAAAAGAACAAAAAGAAAACTGGAAGCAATTCCTCAAAGAAGTGGAAGGTAAATAACCATGGCAGAAATGACATTATTGCAAGCAATCAACGCTGCATTATTTGAACAGATGAGAAAAGACAAAACCGTCGTCGTCTTTGGTGAAGACGCGGGTTTTGAAGGTGGTGTCTTCCGTGTCACCAAAGGATTACAAGAAGAATTTGGGGTCGATCGTTGCTTTGACACGCCGATCTCGGAAGCCGGGATTGTCGGTAGTGCTATCGGGATGGCCATGAATGGTTTAAAACCCATTGCTGAAATGCAATTCGAAGGATTCATGCACAACGGTTATAACCAAATCGTCGTTCACATGGCGCGTATGCGTAACCGTTCCAGAGGTCGTCACACGATTCCTATGGTGCTTCGCATGCCTTATGGTGGGGGTATCCGTGCGCTTGAACATCACTCAGAAGCGATTGAAACGTTACTCGTTCATATTCCAGGTTTAAAAGTTGTCATTCCTTCAACGCCTTATGATGCGAAAGGTTTAATGGCCGCTGCCATCCAAGATCCAGACCCAGTCATTTTCTTAGAACCTAAACGTATTTATCGCGCGTTCAAACAAGAAGTTCCTGAAACAGAATATTTAGTACCCATTGGTAAAGCACGCCTCGTTCAAAAAGGAACATCATTGACCTTAGTCACTTATGGTTCCATCGTTCAAGATGCTCAAAAAGCAGCGAAAGAATTAGAAGCCCAAGGCATTTCAACCGAAATCATCGATTTACGTTCATTAGCACCCATCGATTATAAGACAGTCATCGATTCCGTTAAAAAGACGGGTCGTTTACTCGTGGTCCATGAAGCTGTTAAAACGCTTGGTTTAGCTTCCGAAATCATCACCCGTGTGAATGAAAAAGCATTCTTAAACTTAGAAGCGCCACCCGTTCGCTTAACAGCTCCTGATATTACCGTCCCACTTCCACGTGGCGAACATTTATACATGATCAATCAAAAGATGATTGTCCATGAAATTAAAAAACTCGCTGCATATAAAATTTAAGGAGGCCGACCATGTACGATTTTAAATTTGTCGATATTGGTGAAGGCCTTCATGAAGGTCAAATTCTCAAATGGTTTTTTAAAGTTGGCGATCGAGTCAAAGAAGGTCAAACGTTATGTTTGGTTGAAACGGACAAAGTCAATGCTGAAATTCCTTCTCCTGTTGCCGGTGTCATTACCAAATTAGGTGCTGAAGTCGGTCAAACCATTCACGTTGGTGAAACCTTAGTGATGATTGATGAATCCGGAAAAGGTGGTCAAGCGACTGCTCCGGTTGAAACCAAAAAAGAAGCCCCCAAAGCGGTTGCTGTCGGTGAAGGCAATGGAACCAAAAAGGTTAATGATGGTCCTGCGGGTGTTGTCGGTGCGATTGTGGTTTCCGATGAACTCATCGCTTCCTCGAATGAAGGATTTGAAAATAATGATGCTCCTACCACATCTTCACAAGGTGGAAAAGTGTTAGCGACTCCTGTGGCCCGCAAAATGGCCGCTGATCTTGGTGTGGATTTAACCCAAGTCAAAGGTAGCGGTGAACAAGGTCGTATCATGAAAGACGATATCCTCAAAGCTTCTAAAAATGGAAGTAAGCCAACCGCTCAAACGCCGTCTGTGGTCGCTGCCGTTTCCGTGGCGATGCCCTCCTTTTCAGGAGATGGTATTAAACGCGTTAAAATTTCCAAACTTCGTAAAGCGATTGTCAATGCGATGACGGTTTCGAATCAAGTCATTCCTGCAACCACATTGATGGATGAATTCGATGTGAGCAAATTGGTCGCTTTCCGTGCTGCTCAAAAAGCAGCCTTAGAAGCCAAAGGTGTTAAATTAACCTATTTACCTTTCATCATTAAAGCCGTTTCGATGGCCTTAAAAGAATTCCCAGTCTTTAACGCGAGTTATGATCATGATACCGAAGAAGTCGTTTATAAAGCCTATCAAAATATCGGTATTGCTGTGGATACACCGGATGGTTTAATTGTCCCGAATATCAAAAATGCGGATACGAAATCCATTGTGGGATTAGCCCAAGAAATTGAAACCCTTGCGAAAGCTTCACGCGAACGCACGGTCAAAATGGATGATATTTCCAATGGTACCTTCACCATCACCAATTACGGTGTGGCAGGTATTAAATATGGTAACCCAGTCATTAAACATCCTGAAGTTGCCATTCTTGGCGTCGGAGCGATTGTCAAAAAACCAGTCGTTGAAAAAGATAATGTCGTCATTCGTGATGTCCTTCATCTCTCCTTATCCATTGATCACCGTATCATTGATGGTGCGGATGGTGGCCGTTTCTTAGCTAAAGTGCGGGAACTCTTATCCGATCCCCTTCAAATTTTCTTATTCTTAAGTTAAAAAGGAGACATTATGCAATCATTTGATGTTCTGATCATCGGCGGTGGTCCGGGTGGTTATGTTGCTGCCATTAAAGCAGCGCAACTCGGGATGAAAGTCGCGCTCGTTGAAAAAGAAACCGTCGGTGGTGTGTGTTTGAATTGGGGTTGTATTCCTACGAAGGCGATGTTAAAGTCGGCCAAAGTGTATGACACGTTTAAACATGCGAAAGAATATGGCATCACCGCCGATCCAAATAGTTTTTCACCCAACTATCCTGAAATGATTAAACGTAAAGATTCGATTGTACGTCGTTTGACGGGTGGCGTTGCTGGATTATTAAAGAAAAATGGCGTGACTGTTTTTAATGGATACGCTGAAGCGCTTGATGCGCACACCGTGGTCGTCAACGATGAACAATTAACGACTAAAAAGTTAATCATCGCCACCGGCGCATCGTGCTATCTCCCTCCGATTCCAGGTTTAAAAGAAGCCTTTGATCGTGGCAATTTAGTCACTTCCAAAGAGATTTTAACCAAGACCGCCTTACCCAAATCGCTTGCCGTCATTGGTGGTGGCGTCATCGGCATGGAATTTGCAACCATCTTTAATACCCTAGGTGTACCGGTCACGGTCTTTGAACGGGAAAGTTCGATTCTCACAACTGTAGATGAAGAAATTCGCGGATTATTCTTTAAGAAGATTACCAAAGAAGGCATTAAAGTACTGACCAATGTGAATATTACGACCATTCATCAAGATGGATTAACCTATGTCCACAATGGTGAAACGTCAGTCTTAAAAGCCGAGATGATTTTATTAGCAACCGGCATGCGTCCGAACACCAAAGGTTATGAAAAGTTAAATGTAAAATTTAGCAAAGTGGGTGTTGAGGTCAATGAATACATGCAAACTTCTGTCGAAGATGTGTATGCGATTGGTGACGTCATCGGTAAGTATATGCTTGCCCACGTGGCCTCTCGTGCCGGCATCGTCGCCGTCGAACATATCAACGGCAAAAAAGATAAACTTGATTTCAAAGTTATTCCGTCTGGAATTTATACATTCCCTGAAATTGCGCAAGTCGGTGTAACCGAACAAGAAGCCAAAGCCCAAGGGCTTGATTATAAAGTATCTACCTTCCCGTTAGCCGCCAATGGAAAAGCGTTAGCCGAAAATGAAAAAGATGGTTTAGTCAAAATCATTGCGGATAAAAAATATGGAGAAATTCTCGGTGTTCACATCTATTCCGCTTCCGCGACTGAAATGATTACAGAAGCATCACTCGCGATGGTGCTTGAAGCGACTGCCGAAGAAATTGTGGCTACCATTCATCCCCATCCTTCATTATCAGAAATGATTCATGAAGTGACGCATGGCATTGTCTTAAAGCCGATTCATATCTAAACCAATCAATTAAATACGCTGCTTCATCGGCAGCGTTTTTCTTTTCCTTTTAATTAAAACAACAAGCGAGTAAGTTATCTAATGTGATCTTTAAAAAATAGTCATCCAGGTTGACGTCTTTTAGGCGGTGCTGAAATGCCTCGCGTGTAAAGGGGAGATTCAGCAACAGTTTTTCGAGACCGATGATATCTTGCGTGCCTAAGAAATCACCAAAGATTTTTACTTGTTTGACGTTGCCTTCTTCGATATTGAAACGTAATGAGACCCCTCCCCCTTCATAACGACCATATTTTTCGATGCTAAATTTTGGAGATTCTCCATAATTCCAAGCCCATGTAGAAAATTTAGTTTCCATCAATTGCCGAATACGTTTTTCATCTTCTTTAGTCAGTTGATACACATAAGGTTGAATGTCTTGTGTGTTTAAGAGGGATTGAAGTAAACGATCTTTAAAATCTTTCATTGAGACAGGTGTTTTTAAATAGGGTTTGATGTTGGTCACGCGTGCGCGAACCGATTTGATGCCTTTGGATTCGATTTTATCAGGTTTTGGAACGAGGATTTTTCCAAGCATCGTTAAATCAGCATCCATTAAGATGGTTCCATGATGGAGAAAACGATTTAAATAAAACGCTTGGGCGTTACCACTGATTTTCATGCCGTCCACGAGAATATCATTGCGCCCCCCAAAGACAGCGGGCACACCGAGGTCGTTTAATGCTTTGATCACAGGGTCGGTAAACTTACGGTAATTATTCACATTATCAATCGTTGTGTTGGTGATAAATGAAAAGTTGAGATTCCCTAAATCGTGATAAACCGCGCCGCCCCCAGTAATGCGACGGACAACGCTGACCTTATGTTCATTGACGTATTGGGCGTTGACTTCTTCAATCGTATTCTGATTTCGGCCAATGATGACACTATTCGCATTTTGCCATAAAAAGATAAAATCTTCGTTGGTTTTAAGATACTTAAGCACATATTCTTCAAGCGCTAAGTTATATCGAGGATCTAACGATTCATTGAGGATGGTTTTCATAATTTCTCCTGGCATTATTGTAGCCGAATCCCTTTGCTTCCTCAATGACCTTAATGAGACAAAAAAAGCACAAACTTGGGATTTTTATTGTGTTGGGTTCATTACAATAAAACTAATCATGAATGAAAGGAATTCATATGAACATTCAAAAAGACATGGGTTTGAAATTGTTATCGCGCTTGGTTTCGGATTTGACGTGGCATTATCACATTGCCAAAATCCATCGGTTTGTCGGAAAAGTGGCTGATCAAGTTGTTGCTAAACCTTCGTATTATCGCTTTGAAAAAGAAGAACAGTTTTTAGAAGCGTATGAACTCATTCTTAACCGGCTCACGCCTGAAGAACGTGAAATCATCACCAACGATTTTATTACCAAGAAACAACCTATTTGGTGGCAAGAACGGTATGCGCGAAGCACCTATTACCGCATCAAGCATAAAACACTCATCGAGTTCACTTCCTTTTTTGAACAATATCGATGAAATGGTTTTGGCATTCTTTCATCAGTTCAATCATCCTCCTTACCGGTTGGTATCAGGCAACCCCAGTGAGTTATTTTCGCAATATGCGATGGGAACCTTACGTCAAGAATCAGACGTATCTATTTAATTTGGAATTTGCCTATCCACCGGGTGGACCGATGGCCATTGAAGTTCGCTTATCCAATACTGTCTATAATCGCGCGTTAATCATCGCACTCAACATGAATGCCTCCACACTCATTCAAACACCTGTGGTCATTTATCCTTATCTTTTTGATCAGTCAGGAAGTTTGATGTTATATTTTCGAGCCTATCGCAATCAATTTGAAAGTACCCTTCAAGTAAGAGTGTATGAAAAAGAAAGTAAAAACTATCTGATTCATGATCAACTTCTTTCCGTTGGATCAAATAAACCTACCGCAGAAGTTAATGCGGTAGGTGTCATTAGTTACCGTCATGAAACGATTGCGTTACAAGGGTTTCAATCGCTCATTGTTGAGCCATATTTTTATGCGATGCACTTTCGTTATTGGACATTAAAAAGTCAGCATGCATGGAAGAAATTGACCAATATCCATGTCACTTTTACCATTTTGTCGACCCATCCCGCGTTCATTTTAATTGACCCAACTAGCCAAATGAATAAAAAAATTGGCTTGCATTTTACCGCGGAAATGGATGTATTCAAGTCGCGCCTTAGAGAACCCTTATATGTGGATCTGCAGACGCTAATTCCATCTTCCTTAGTCCAGGAAGGATATGTTGAAACTGAATCTTTGTTTTTTCCAATCAACTCATTTGCGAGTTTAAAAACCATCGAATTTAAGATGGACTTAGTCGTTGCTGCCATCCATCAATACACCTTAACGTATTTTTTTACGTATGAAACGTTGAAACCACTTTTAGGTCCTTGTTATCAAGCGCGATATTGTGTAGGTGTTGCATGACGATGTTATTCCTTGTCACGTTCATTAGCTTAATGACCTTTAGTTTCATGCAAGTCAGTCGCATGGTGAGACGTGTTGATCTTACTTTATATGGTTTAGTACCCAGTGTTTTTGAGGCCGCTGTGGATTTAGGACATTGGATTGAAACGAATGAATTCGTTTTTGATTCCATTGAATTAGTAACGTCAATTGAACGCCATCTGGTTGCAAGTTTATCAGACTTACCTATCACCTATTCAATCTCACTCGACTATCACCATTATGATTCAAAAATCCCTTGTGAGTCACTTTGTGATGCTGTTATTTTCCAATTTGAAGGGAACATCTTCAATCAATGGCCATTATTAAGGTCCTTTGAAGTTTACATCATCGATTATGAAAACAACGTCAATTAAACAATATCTAGAATCTTCTTTTTTAAGACCGTTGCTTTCCCAAGAAGATATAACCGATGTTTCCTTTAATGGAACTCATATTTTTTATCAAAGTAGTCGCTGGGGAAGAAAACTGAGTGACCTTATCATTGAAGAAAAATCGATCTACGACATGATGATGCAACTTGCTAATTTAAGTGATCAGCATTTCACGCATACCCAGCCCGTGCTCGATTTAGCCGTAGAAGGTTATCGTATTCACGCTGTAGGACCTTCCATCAGTCGCTATGGTTTTCAAAAAGTGACGACGTTTTCGTTGAGGATTAGTCGCACCCGACAACTAAAAAATCATTACCCACCATCCTTACTCGCATGCGTGGATGAGTTAATCAAATTAAGACAGTCCATCCTCATTTTTGGAGAGACAGGGTCAGGAAAAACCGAATTTCAAAAAGCAATCTTAACCTCTTTTCCACTCCACGCTCGGGTCGTTGTGGTGGATAATGTGCTTGAACTTGATGGACTCATTTCACAAAAAAAATTAGACATGAATGTATGGCAAGCCCAACCGCATGTGTCGGTTTCCGCGCTCATTGAAAGTGCATTACGATCCAATCCGGATTGGTTGATACTTGCAGAAGCCAGAGGAAAAGAAATGATGGATGTTTTAAATGCGTCATTAACGGGTCATCCTGTCATTACCACGTTGCACGCGCGTGACATTGAAACCCTTCTCCCTCGCATCACACGGATGGTGATGATGAATGGCAATCACATTGGTTACCAAGAAACGTTAGAGGATATCGAACGGGCATTTCCTTTTTCCATCCATGTTGTCAAAGGCATGAATGAGGACGGTTCCATCGCTCGTTCCATCCAAGGAGTATACGAACGAAAAAATAAACAATGGATTCAAAGGTATGGAACTTAAATCAAAACTTCAATCCGGTTTATATGCTTTGATTGCAACCGCAGTGGTCACTTTTTTATGGTGGTGGATGGTGAGCGACATTCTGGGTGTGATTTCACTCAGCCTCTTCACTTTTCCATTGCTGTTTTATGGTTTTCAAGTCCAACGGCGATTCATCCATCGTGATCAATTAAGAAGTTTATCTTTTTACTTTATGAATCAATTCATTCTCACTTTAAGTGTCAAAACGTCCATCGCTTCAACCTTAAGTGAACTCTATCCTTCGCTTCACCCGCGCATCCAACGCGCGCTTGATGAAGATGAAGGACTGCCAGCGATGGATACGCTTAAACGGCTAGAAGTGATTTTTGATTTTCCGTTATATGCCATCTTCATCCATATGATTGATATTCATGTTCACTATGGCGGATCCATCATTGATATGACGGATATGTTGCTTTCACGCGCCAGGCGAGAAGAAATTGAATGGAATGAAAAACGCATGTACATCAAAAAAAAGTGGGGTCAATTTTTCTTGCTTTGGCTGCTGAACTTAATCATACTTTTTTTTGTGCGATTTGGATTGTCCGAAGTATTTAAAGACGTTTTCCCCACCGTCATCTTTAAAGGTTTATTAGCCTTTTTCTTTTTGATCTTTGTTTTTTCATTGCTACTTTTTTTTGAAAAAGCTTACGGAGGAAAAATTCGTGTTAGCGAATGAATGGCGTGGTCATCCTTCCTTTCAAATGTTAAAAAAACAGTTTTATGGCTTGGTTGGTATTGCATTCATCTTCACCATCACAGGCGTTTATTTTGGCTATGGGTTGTGGAGCGCGATGGGTTTTGTGATGGCGTTGGTCCTCCTTTGGTTATGGTTTGATGTTGAACAAGAAAAACGCAAACATCAAATTGCTCAACAACGAAAAATTGCCATGATGGAAACGATGGCCTATGTGAAAATATTTCTGTTTAGTGGTTTGACGGTTTATCAATCCTTGAAGCAATCCCAAGTGCATGCGTCTGCTTGGATGCGCGCTCGTTTAGAAGCCATGCTCATCAAGATGGATGAAGATAAAAGTTTTCGTCCGTTTTATGATTTAGCACGACCTTTAAACACCTTGGCCATGGAACAATTGATGATTGCGCTTTATCAAATTACTCAAACCGGGATCACGAGTGTTTATTTATCCCATTTCTTTTATGTTTTTGATCAACTTGAAGGAAGTATCAGTCGCTTATCGTTTACCCAATTTGAAGAAGAACTAGAAGGTCACCATACGTGGGCCATGATTGGAACCTCCATCATCACTTTAACGATTTTATATAGCATCATTACTCTCATTCAAGGATTTATCCATGGCTTATAAAACGTCATTTATTTTATCGCTCATCTTTGTGATTCAACTCCTACTCTTAATTGGAGATTTACTGATGATTCAAGTGGCGCACGCACGGTTGGATGCGATTGGCCTTGCCGCGAGTGCCTTAATCTCTAGACAAGGTGGAATTAATGAAGAGATTGTGTCATTTACAGAACAGCAATCGACCACCTTGACCTGTCTTTCGATGTGTAGTCCACGGCTTGGTGATGTCCTGACTTTTCGATTAGAAAAAACGATCGATCCCTTCATCATCAGTGAAGATACGATCCAACTCAGTGTCATCTACCATGCGGTGATTGGCTTTTATGCTTAGAAGAAAGGAGGAATTATGGCCGAACTTAAAGGACAGATTTTAGGTGTCTTGCTCGTCTTGATCTTGTTTGGTGCGATGACGGTCGCATTCAGCACGATCTTCGATGACGCCGCGAGTAACTTAGCCACCCAAGTATCCAATCAATTCTATCTTTAATCCTTAGGGGCGTAAGCCCCTTTTTGTTTTGCTTTCATTAAGGTTTATGATTGCGAAGATTTGTTGAATATGATAATATTTTTATCGCGCCTAAGACTTATAAAGAGCATGCCTACTTAGCTCAGCGGTAGAGCAATCGGCTGTTAACCGATTGGTCGTAGGTTCGAATCCTACAGTAGGCGCCATTATGAGGCCCGTTGGAGAAGCGGCTTAACTCACCACCCTTTCAAGGTAGCATTCATGGGTTCGAATCCCATACGGGTCACCAACGTTTAAAATAGCAACCCTAAGCCGGTTGCTTTTTATTTTCTAAGAATCCTTGTTTCATTCATGGACGATTCAATAAAGGAATGATGGATAACACCATCATGAATATGCCCGTGATCAATATGCCCAATGACTTATCGGTGATTTCAGCAAGCAGGCCAAAGATGAGCATTCCTCATGGCAAACTTCCGTTGTTCATTAAACCAAATAATGAGAATACTCGCCCTAAATATTCGGGCTTTTTTTTCTTGAATAAGACCCATCATCAGAGGGTTGCTCGTGGCAATAAAAAAACCGACAAACCCCAAACGCCAGCAAAAGGAGCCATGTTCAAAGCATGAATGAAGATGGTTATAACCATATACGTCGTCATTAAACTGCTCAAGATTAAAAGCCTGACGTACCACATAATTACGTACATCACGAGTAATGAACCTAATCACGAGACGGTTTGACTAAAAAAATCGTGATGCGTGTTTGCTAATAGTTCATAATAACGCATAATATCACAACCATACAAAAAATATCCTGATTAAAAATTAGGTCATTTTGATTGAGGTTCTAGCGCATTTAGGTTAAGTTAAATCTATTGAGGTAATGTATGAAAACCATCGCAATTTTAGTGGCCGATTTTTATGATGATTTAGAACTTTATTATCCTTTCTATCGTTTGCAAGAAGAAGGTTGGAATGTGCATCTCATTGGTGCCATCAAACAACAAGGGTATAAGAGTAAACACGGGATGATCGCGACGAGTGAATTTGCTGCTCATGAGGTTCAACCTTCATCCTATGATGGCTTGATCATTCCTGGAGGTTTTTCGCCTGACTACATGAGACGTTCAAAAGAGATGGTGGCGTTTGCAAAAGGGTTTGCCCAACTCAAACGTCCTATCGCTGCGATTTGCCATGGTCCGTGGTTAATGGCCTCCGTGTGTGATTTAAAAGGACGAAAATTAACAAGCTTTTATTCGATTCAAGATGATCTAGTGCATGCTGGAGCTATCTATGTGGATGCGCCTGTGGTCATTGATGGCAATTACGTCACATCACGAACACCCAAAGACTTGCCAGTTTTCGTGAAAGCTTTTATTGGTTTAGTCAAAGGTTCTTAAGCAAAAATAAATCGTTGATCGTCAATCATCCGTAACGGATAATTTTTTCCTAAATGGCATGCGTATAAATCTTGTTCAAGCGGATTCATTAACCAGGGTTGATAAATCAAAGGAACAGGTAGATGGTTTAATTCCGGACACCAGCGTTTGACATAATCCCCTTGGGGATCATATTTTTTAAACTGTAAGGTTACATTAAAGACACGATTTTCTCGTGGGTCTGCTCCGACACCGGCTAAATATTGCCAATTCCCTAGATTACTCGTTGCGTCATAATCCAGTAAGGCGTTTCGAAAGTAAGCTTCACCCCACGCCCACGGCAAGCCTAGCCCATGCACGAAAAAAGAAGCAACATTCTGTCGTCCTCGATTCGACATCCAACCCGTTTGTTTGAGTTCGCGCATCGCGGCGTCCACGAGGGGGAAACCCGTTTCTCCTTCGATCCATCGGTGCATCTTGTTGTCATTCCAATTCACGTTGATTGAAGTATTCATCGGCGTTGCATGCAGTAAAAAGTAAAAATAATCTCGCCATAAAAGTTCAAACCAAATCCAATATGTGGAATCATTGGCACCATATTTTTTTTCAGCATCTTTTAAGGCATGGTAAATCGTTCTTGCACTGACATTGCCCCAAGCTAAGTAAGGCGAAAATCGTGTTGAGTCTTGAAAGTGCAGCATCCCATTGCGTGTTTTTTTATACGTTAAAGCAAGTTTTCGAACATGAAAATAATCATGGATATGGTTTAAAGCGGCAGTTTCTCCCATCGGTTGAACGAGTGTTGTCCTGTCAGTGAGTAATGTATTCAAGCGTTCCCAATGAGGATCAAACTCAATCTTGCAAGGAAGCGGTTGCGGTTTTTCCAACGGTGAAGACACACGAATGTTATTTTCGACTTGCATACGAAAGTTGGTGTACGTCGCAGGTAAGTTTGCCAGTTGAAAAGGTAAATCGGTTAACGCTAGAAGAGTTGGATGGTCAAACACATGCAGCATTAAATTCGGAAAATGATTGTTTAATGCATTGATAAACAACGGATTCCATCTTGATGAGCGATAAAAACTGATTGAGGTTAGTGCATATTGAAGTGCAAACTTGTTGATGACGTCAATCGCATGACCTTGCTCTAAGGTTAAAGCGATATTCAGCGTCTGAAGTTGCAGCGATAAATCTTGTAAACTTTCAAAAAGAGCTTGCCGCTTAAACGATGCGGATTGGCGGTTAAGATGCTCTTCAGGAATGACATAAAGCGCTAACACAGCACTTTCGTGTTCTTGAGGAACAGCCCACCCCATATGGTCTAAGATTCGAAAATCTTTATCCAATAAAACGATGCGTAAACGGGGTTTATCCATGGCGTTTTATCATCACTTTCGCTTCTTCGCGGATACGGTTTTGATCAGACTTTTTCATTTTTTCCCAAAGTCGCACCATCATCCCCATGCGCGGATTTTGTTTTAATGGGGTTTGATGACGTGATATAAAATCCCAATATAAAATGTTAAACGGACAAGCTTTTTCACCTTGTTTGATTTCGACTTTGAATGTGCATGTGTCACAATAATTAGACATTTTATGGATATAAGCGCCGGAAGCAATATACGGTTTGGTTGACATGGTTCCACCATCCGCGTAGAGTCCCATGCCCATGACATTTGGTGCGACAATCCATTCCATGGAATCGATGTACATTTCATTGAACCAACGTTGCAAGGCAGCGGGTTCAACGCCAAGTAAATTAGCCGCATTGCTAAGCACCATTAATCGTTGGATGTGATGATTATAACCGTATTGAATGGTTTCATGGATGGTGACTCGTAAACAATTGAGGTCGGTTTTACCATCGTAATAAAAGGAAGGTAATGGATGGTGATGTTGAAAATAATTGTTTTTTAAATAATCCTTTGACGACTGTAAATAAACACCACGAACATACTCGCGCCAGCCTAAGATTTGCCGGATGAAACCTTCCACAGCAGGTAACGGGAGTTGTTTTTGATGGTAAGCTTTTTCGGCTTTTTGAATCACTTCTAAAGGAGTCAACAACCCTAGATTGATAGAAGAAGAAAGCATGGAATGGGACATCCAAGGTAAGCCGTCATGCATGGCATCCTGATACCGTCCAAAGGTCGCTAACCGATAATCGACAAAATGCTCAAGGGCTTCAATTGCTTGTTTTCTTGTCACCGGATAAGGCATGGTTTCCAGTAATCCTGGATGGTGAGGAAAACGATGTTTGACTTCTGCGATGATTGTTTGGGTGAGTTGATCTTCTTGAAACGTTAAGGCTGGAAAAATTTCTGGCTTTTCATCAATCCCTTGACGATTGTCACCATCGTAAGAATACTGACCTCCGATGGGTTTGTCACCGTCCATGAGAATATGAAATTTTTTTCTGAATTGACGATACAAGGGATCTAATTTCCATGTTTTGCCAATAGGCAATAACGTTTTCCAATTAGCAGGATTGATTAAAAATAAAGGATCGTCCAATAAGGTGACGTTCTGAATCTCATCGATCCAGTCTTGTTCATAACGATTCGTGGGTTTAAAGATGATGATCTGATCATTAGAAAATGTGGTGAAAGCTTCTTGAAGGGAATGAGCTTGAATCCATTGGGTTTGGTAACCTTGACGCTTGATATGGTCATGAAAATGGCGATAAGCAGATAAATGGAGTGCGATACGTTGCAGATGAAACCGATAGTACGTCCACTGATCATCCGAATCAATGAATAAAACAATATCGTGCTGACGATCGATACCACTTTGTTTTAAATAAAGATCATGAAGTTGATGTGAAAATAAAAAAAGGATTTTACGCATAGTTCTATTTTACTTGATAACTCTTAAAAAAAACTTAATCGTGATTTAACCTTTTTTCTTTGTGAAGATTTATAATTATTTTATGACGGATGTTCAATCAGATTGTATTCATCTCGCATCGTTAGGATTAGGAAAAGTTTTTGATCGTCCTTTGGTTGGCGTGATTGCCAAGGGCAAAGAAAACAAGTCATGGTATGAAGGGGATACCCTTTCTTTTTCATTATGGATTCAAACTTTACCAACATCATTGGACTCGTTATTTTTCTCCTATGAAATTGATTTAGCTTTACTACAAAAAACGTCTTTTGCTTCATCCGTATCGTTTACTTTTTATTCGCCCCATGCAACAGTTCCTGGCCAGACGGTTGCGTGGTTAAAACGCCAAGGCCATCACGTTACTTTAATTGAAAATCCATTAGCGATCGAACTTAATCATGTGGTGTATGCTACACAAAGGAACGATATTCCATTTATTGCTCAAAGTTTTGGTATGTCACTCGATGGTAAAATTGCAACGTATACGGGAGATTCAAAATATATTTCTGGTCCGGAAGTGTTACAAGCAATTCATCGGTTACGGCATCGATATCAAGCCATCATGGTCGGCATATCTACCGTGTTACTCGATCATCCCAAATTAACCACGCGCCTTCGTGACATACAAGGGCATTCACCGATTCGAATTATCTTGGATACGCATCTGCGCATCGCTTTAGACGAACCCCTTTTGTCCATCCAAGAAGGAGCCACTTGGATCGTCACGTCCATCGATGTGAATGAAAGCAAAATGCATGCAATCAAAAGTAAAGGTGCTAAAATTATACAAGTTCCGTTAAAAGGCGATCATCTTGATCTAGCGCTCGTTTTAAAAACCATCAAACTTCATGGGATTCATTCAGTCCTCGTGGAAGGTGGAGCAACGTTGCATGGTTCATTTCTCGATCAAGGATTCTCGCATCGCGTGTATGCTTCGATCTCTCCACTATTCATTGGAGGCAAAGAAGCCAAATCCCCAATCGCCGGTCAAGGATTTAAAACTCTTAGCGAAAGTTTAAAACTTGCCTTTATCAATATCGAAACGTTCGGTGAAGATATCTTACTCACCGCAACGATCAAAGGAAAGAAAACATGATTAACAAACTAACCATTGAACAGACGTTAGGCAAGCTCAAAAAAGGCGAAGCGGTGATTCTTGTCGATGATGAAAAACATGATGCTCATGTTCATGTTTTTCAAATCGCACAATATGCTTTTGAGCATCAAACGCTAGCCACGCTTCACGATATTCCTGGTGCAACCACCCTTGTCTTAGGTTATGAAAAATTTGGTGTGATCACCCATTCACAAAAAAACGCTGCTTTTGAATACGATGAACCGGTGGCAACGATTGGTTCACTCAACGCGGGATTATCGTTAACGCTTCCCTTTTTTACGAAGACGATTGAAACGTTAATTAATCCGAAAGCAGATGATCGCCACTTTCGAACCGATGTAGGATATCAAACCCTTCCTGTTCGCCTTGGTGGAGCATTAAAACGTGCTGCTGCGGCTGAAGCGACCATGGATATTGCGACCATTTTAAAAGCCGAACCTGTGGCCATCATGGTGCCAAAGTTAGATCCCAAAGGTCGAATCTTGATGTTTAAAAATCTTTTAGAGGATAAGCAAACCTATGACATTTTTAGTATTTCGGATTTGATTGCCTATCGCTTGAAGTTTGAAGTTCACATCGAAAAAATTGCTGAAGCGAAAATGCCAACGAAGTTTGGCGAATTTAAAATGATTGGTTTTGTGAATAAACTCAATGGCGAACATCACGTTGCCTTAGTCAAAGGTAACGTGTCCACCCAAGAACCCGTCCTCTTACGCGTTCACTCGGAATGTTTAACGGGTGATTCGTTTGGTTCGCTGCGATGCGATTGCGGTAATCAATTACATACCGCCTTGAAACGGATTGAAAAACAAGGCCGAGGCATCCTGCTTTATATGCGACAAGAAGGTCGCGGTATTGGTTTGATTAATAAAATTCGTGCTTATGCGCTTCAAGATAAAGGGATGGACACGGTGGAAGCCAATCTCGCATTAGGTTTCCCTGATGATTTGCGCGATTATGGGACCGGGGCTCAAATTCTTCAATCACTCGGTGTGACCAAACTTGAAGTGATGACGAATAATCCTTTAAAAATTCGCGGTTTAAGCGGCTTTGGTATTGAGATTGTGAAGCGACAACCGATCCAACCTAATCATAACGAACGTAGTGATCGTTACATGCAAGTGAAAAAAGATAAAATGGGTCATATCCTCAATTTAAAAAAGAATCCTAAACCTAAATCAAAATCTAAAGCCTAACGCTCATGAATAAAATTGATATCTTAGACTTATTTAAGATGCCCATCGCGCATCGTGGTTTTCATCACGACCGTATCGAAGAAAACACCTTGAAAGCCTTTCAATTGGCTATCGAAAAAGGGTATGGCATTGAACTGGATGTTCGCTTGACCGTGGATGGAAAAATCGTGGTTTATCATGATCACGATTTAAATCGTTTGAACGGCAAGAATGTTTTGATTCATGAGCAAACGCTACAACAACTGCAATCGATTCCTTTTCTTGTTTCTCAACAAGTCATGCCATCTTTGGACGATGTTTTCCAATTGGTGCAAGGACGTGTGCCCTTATTAATTGAATTAAAATACGACGCTAGGTTCACCACACCCTTAGCCGATGCATTAATCAACGTTTTAAAAACGTATCGCTATCCTAACACCATTGCCTTGCAATCGTTTAATGCTCATGCGGTGCGTTATCTTACTCAAAAACGCAAGGTGCCATTTCCGGTAGGTCAATTGGCGAGTCATCGCATTGGGCAGCCGCATTCGTTTTTGAATCAGTTATATACGAAACTTTGGATCCGTCATTGGTCAAAACCTGACTTTATCGCCTATGATATTGAAAGTTTGCCACTTCCTGCGTTAGTTCGCCTGCGTAAGCAGGGTTATCGCGTTTTAACTTGGACCGTCAATACTCAAGAAAAATTGCTCAAAAGTAAACGCTATGCCGATCAAATTATCTTTGAAAAAATAGCGCTTTCATCTTAAGCGATTTATTTGGATTTCATCTATATTTTTGATTTTAATCGGTTTATACTTTTCTTGTACTTAAAGGAAGGGCTGTGCATGAATATTTTTAGTAGCCTCGTGCCTGTTAAGTTAGATGGGCATAAAACCCTGACCTCCCATGACGCGGTTAAAGTTGTTTCTAACCATGCGATACAACAAGTTTTTATTTCCATTGTTGCCCCTAATGGAGTGGAAATTGAATTGTTTGTCAAAGAAGGCGATGCGGTTCAAGTAGGGACAATCTTGGGTCGAAGAAAAGATATGTATGTGCCTTTTTTCTCGTCCGTTTCAGGAAAAATTACCGCGAAGGTCAATCTTTATAATCCCGTGATTGGTCGAGCGACGGCGCATTTACAAATTGATAATGATTTTTTAAACACCCCGGCCAAACCGTTAACGATTTATTCTTTTGAATCCTCAGCGGATGATTTAATTCAAGGTATTAAAGAGGCTGGCATTACGGGTTTAGGTGGCGCAGGCTTTCCAACGTATATCAAATATGAAGGCGCAAAAGGAAAACCCGTTGATTTTGTCATCATCAATGGGGTGGAATGTGAACCGTATTTATCCACGGATTATCATGCCGCCCAAATGTATGCTCTCGACGTCATGCAAGGGGCTGAACTGCTACGATTAGCGGCGCACGCTAAGTATGCTTTAATCGCCTTCAAGAACACCAAGATGGCTATTAAAGACGCCTTAACGCCATTTCTAGATCGCTTTCCCCACGTAAAAATCAAAACCGTTCCTGATGCGTATCCCATGGGTTGGGAAACCACGTTAGTCAAACAGTTAACGGGCCGTACTTTTCAAAAATTACCCATTGAAGCTAAATGCATTGTGAACAATATTACAACCACCATGCATGTGGCACGGGCGTTGCTGCAAGGCAAACCGATTCTTGAACGCATTGTGACGGTTTCTGGCGAAGGCATTAAACATCCTGCGAATGTGAAAGCACCGCTAGGAACGCTCATGTCTAAACTCGTTGAAGATCTCGGTGGCTATGGCCTTGATGAAGCAACCGCATTTTTAGGTGGTCCGATGAGTGCAAAAGCCATCGTGGATGATAAGTTTGCTTTGCAACCTCATTTTGGCGCTTACACCGTATTAGCCCCCCAAGAAAATAGTGAAGAACCTTGCTTACGATGTGGAGCATGTACGGCGGCGTGCCCAGCATTTTTACAACCGATTGAAATTAAAAATGCCTTAGACAGCGACAACACCGCACGCTTACTAAAACTCGATGCGATGAAATGTGTCGAGTGTGGGATTTGTTCCTATGTTTGTCCTTCAAAAATTGAAGTCACCGAAGCGGTTAGAAAATCAAAAGTCAAAGTGCGCATCGCGATGGCCAAAGCCGCGATGATCAAAAAGTGAGAACGCGCGGATGAAATTTATTAACACCCCAGGACCCTTCCTAAGAGATAAACAAGCGAGTGTCAAACGCGACATGTTGGCTTACACGCTCGCGTTAAGTGTGGTTTGGATTTTTGCGATGGTTTATCAAGGGCTCGTTTTAGGACCTCGTTATGCATTAGCCATTTTCATGATCATGCTGATTGCGCATGTCACGACATTACTCGCTGATATTTTAGTCGCGTTGTTACGCTATCAACCCTCGATGGGATCTCTCGGCAAACACGTGTTTCATGTTATTGGTGGCAATTATTCTTATGTGACGGCTACCTTGTTTGCCTTAATTATTCCTGTCGGCACACCGATGTATGCTGTGATTACCGGTGCATTATTTTCAACGTTACTGGTCAAATACGCGTTTGGTGGTTTTGGGGCCAATATTTTTAACCCTGCTATCTTTGGACGATTATTTGTAAGTATGGCCTTTGGATCATTACCCACCTTTCTACCGGGCGATACCTTCGCGTCGATTCCAACGTTAACCGAAACGGGTGCCACGATTACGTCGGCGTTAAACGCCCAAGGCTGGTTAGTGGATTCGCTGGAAGGGATGAATGTCAGTTTAAACAATTTGTTACTTGGGTTTTATTCGGGTGCGATTGGAGAAACGCCGACCCTTTTAATTCTAGTGTTAGGTGCGATTTTAACTATTAAAAATGTTCATAATTGGCGTCCTACGGTGTTTTTCTATTCAACAATAATATTAACCACCCTCATCATGGGTTCGTTAGGTGGCGTCGATCCTTGGATGTTTTCGCTGATCTTTTTTTCCTCAGGATCAATCGCGTTTGGGGGTTCATTCATGCTAACGGATCCTGTTACCTCACCCACGTCTAATTTTGGAAAATCACTCATCGGTGTCATCGCTGGATTTTTAGTGGTGTTAATTCGTTTTCAAACTCCTAACCCAGAAGCGGTTGCTTATGCAATTGCTCTCGTGAATATCATTTCACCGTCGATTGATCGACTCGCTACGGGACTCATTAATCAAAATCTCTTAGGTAAATGGGGCGTGATTGGTGCGACTGCGTTAGCCTCGTTTGGCATCAACGGATCATTAGTCTTGGCGAGTCTTGATGCTAGTGAATCAAGTTCGGTTTCAAGCAGTTCATCAGCCTCAGAATCAAGTTCAGAACCGGTCACCTACTTTAAAACATTCACAGGAACGGCAACGAACGGCAATTGTGCCAATGATGATGAAAATTGCACGGATGCGGTTTACCATGACGATACGATTGTCGTTGATATCCACGTGAATGAATCCTATCAAATTCAAGCCATTGATGTGACGGGAACTGTCACCACCTCCGGTTATTGGCGAACACAATGGAACAACCAAATTGTTGGGCTCCTTGAAGCCTATGGTGCCCTAAGCATTCAAGGCATTCAACAATTGGATGCGTTAGCCTTACCTTCCGAACTCAATATTTTGAATGTGACTAATTCTTCCATTCGCCTTGCCACGGCTCTCCAAGATGCCCTCCAAGATGTCGAGGTGAATGAAGGTCAATTTACGTCCATCATTCCTGACCACCCTGAGTTGGGTGAATACACGATGAACGTTTTGGTTTATGTTGAGGATGGCACGATTGCAGCCATTGATCTAGCCTTAGATGGCCAAGTGAGTGATCATCAACCGTACATCGACACGTGGGTGGCAGGATACGAGGACTTAGTGAACGCTTATCAAGGTTATGATGTGCAATCTTTCTTAGCGCTTGTAGAGATGCCTAATGATTTCACCACGGTCGGAGTCACGGTCAGTAGTTCGCGTTTATTTCAAGCCATTCAACACGCCCTTGCAGGTTATGGAGGTTAAGTATGAATGACCCTATTCAATTAAATCCCAAACTACCTGAAGTGAATGCGACAAAGAAAACGATTCATTTAACGACGTTTTTAGGAGGCATTTGTTTACTTGCCACGGCAGCGTTAGCCTCAGTCAATGCATGGACGGCACCGATCATCGCTCAACGAGAAGAGGACACACGTCAAGCAGGGTATTTAGCGTTACTCGATTTAGAATCAAGCTCGGGATACAACATTGATCAAACGGAAGCCATTAGTTCATCACTATCGACGGTTGGGGTGACAAAGATGACCATTTTTTATGAAGAAAATACCGTCAATGTTTTTGGTTTGATTTACGATGTCAGCACAACGGGATGGGAAGCAGGTTTAAATTTCCAAGTCGGTTTCAAAGCAGGTTTATATTCTGGTTTTAATAATGTATCCAATGGAGAAACTCCCAATATTGGTCGCATTTTTATCAACGATTTTGATGCAATCTTAACCGGATTATCTGCCGATGATATTAGCGTGGTGAATGATGCCGTCAATGCTTATTTAACTTCACGAACGTTATCGTTAACGTTTGCCAATGTCACGCGTGAGGTTATTGTGGATGCCTTAGAGGTCATGGCCCAAGATTATTTAGGGAGGATTGCTTCATGAAAAGTTCCAAATTGAAACTTGTGTTTCAATCCGCCATTACCAATAACACGACTTTTTCAATGATGTTAGGTTTATGTTCCGTGCTTGCTTCATCCAATTCATTATCGACCTCGGTCGGTATGGGTGTGGCCGTTATCATCGTCATCATGATCACCAACATGCTCGTAAGTGCCGTTCGTAAAATTACTCCTGATGAAATTCGCATACCCGTATATATTGTTTTAATTGCATCCGTGGTGACCATCATCCAAATGCTCATGCAAGCGTTTACGCCTCAATTAGCCATGAGTCTAGGTGTTTATTTACCGCTCATCGTCGTGAACTGCATCATTATGGCGCGTGCTGAAGTATTTGCTTCTCGCAATGGCGTATTGGATTCTTTATTCGATGGACTTGGAACCGGTTTAGGTTATTTTTTGTCGATTATTGTGATCTCGCTGGTGCGTGAAATCATAGGGACTGGAATCTTACAATTCGTCGAACCCTTTGGTAACACAGAACTTTTCAATGTGCGGATTATCCCCCAAGAATTTGCCTTATCCATTCTGGTAACACCGACAGGCGCTTTCATCACGATAGGATTACTCCTTGCCCTCGTCAATGCGATTGCCAAACGAAAGGATGGATAAACCATGGAATTATTAGGTCTTGCGATTTCGGCAATCTTTGTTTCCAATATCGCTTTAGTTCGCTTCTTAGGTATTTGTCCGTTTCTGGGTGTTTCCAAAAATACCGAGAACGCGATTGGAATGGCTTTTGCTGCTGTGTTTGTGATTTTCTTTGCCTCCATCATCTCTTACACGGTGCATTACCTGGTTTTAGAACCTTTAAACTTGGCTTATCTTGATTTATTAGCGTTTATATTAATCATTGCCGCATTCGTTCAATTTGTCGAAATGTTCATGAAGAAGTTCCTGGTTGGTTTATACAAATCGTTAGGCATTTATTTACCGTTGATCACGACGAATTGTGTGGTCTTGGGTGTTGCATTAGAAAACATCACCATGCAACTCGACTTTTGGGAAATGCTCGTGTATTCCTTGGCAGTTTCGGTTGGATTTGCTATGATTTTAGTGGTCTTCTCCGTGATTCGTGAACGGCTTGCCGCGCTCAACCGCATTCCTAAACCGTTCCGCGGTTCTGCAATTGCGTTCATCATCACCGGATTGATGGCTATGGCCTTTATGGGCTTTGGAGGATTAGTATAAATATGGATTTATCATCATTACCTGAATGGTTACGCTTAACGCTTGGTTTTGGCTTAATCGGAATTTTACTTGCCTTTTTTACATGGGCCACAGTGACCAATGCTAAAACAGAAAAACCTGATAATTGTAAAACGGTGGATTCCGGATGCTGTGGCAATACCGGTGCATGTAGCTGGGATAGTAAATTAAACGCAGTCAGTAAAGGAAAATAATATCGATGGAAATCATCCACGCAGTGATGGTGATGATGCTTCTAGGGGCAACGCTTGGTTTAGTCTTAGGCGTATCATCAAAGCTGTTGATGGTCCACATCGATTCGCGTGAAGAAACATTGGAAGCGATGCTACCTGGTTTAGATTGTGGTGCGTGTGGTCACCCTGGTTGTAAAGGGATGACGCTAGCCCTCTTATCAGGAAAAGAATTCAAAGTTTCTGTATGTAAACCATCGAAACTTGAACAACGACTGTCCATCCAAAAATATTTAGCAGAACATCCCGGACCTGACGGTAAAACGCTTCACGTTGAGGCGTAGGTGTTGAGATTGTGATGAGACCCTTTTCACTTCATAAAACTTCTTTTGACGTTTATGCCTTTGCTATTTTAATTATCTTTACTTCACTCATCGTCGTGTGGACGAATGTCTATAATCGTCCGTTAGGTGCGCTTTACGCGAATGTGTACATTGAGACTGAACAAGTTGAATCCTTATCGCTATCCGTGGATCAAGAAGTGACGTTTTTTCAAGAGGATTATCCAGTGTTATTAGGCGACATCACCCTTGAAATCATGTCACGTCGTGTCCGCATCAAAGAAGAAGTTTCACCACTTCATTATTGTTCACTGCAAGGTTGGATTGATCAACCAGGTTTACCCATCGTCTGTGCGCCTAATCAATTTTTAGTGGTCATCGAGGCCTAGCATGAATCGTCAACGCATTCTTCAATTAACACGGTTATCCGTCCTCCTTGCCATGGGGGTCATCCTCAATTACATTGAAACCTTTTTTATTCCGACGGCTTTTATTGCTCCTGGTATTAAACTTGGCTTAGCCAACGGCGTCGGATTAATTGTGCTATATTATTTTGGCGATACCGAGTTTTTAACGATTGGTGTTTTACGCGTCATCTTATCGGGTTTATTCACCGGATTTGGTTTTGCTTTTTTAATTGGGTTAAGTGGTTTTTTTGTCAGTGCATTGATGGTGATCATCGCTAAATATTTTCACTTATTTTCCATTTTTGGTTTATCGATGATCGCGGCGGTTTTTCATGGGTTTGGTCAAATCTTGATGGTAACCTATTTATATGAATCCATTTATATGTTGAACTATTTACCCATTCTCATGGTGACCGGTCTCATCGCAGGTTTATTCATCGCTTGGATTGCCAAAGAAGTTTTAGAACGGTTGCGACTCTCTAGTCGATTACTTGAGGAATGAGTATGAAAACCTGGATGCAGATGCTTTATAAAATTTTAAAACCACAAGAATGGTTGATCGTGCTGGTGTCTTTACTCATCTCAGGAATGATTGTCTCCTCGGTGATTGGGTTGCCGAGTGCTTCCATCTCCGAAACGTTAGCGTATGAACATATCGGTTATGCGATTCGCATTGAAACGACCACACAAAAAAAAGTGACACCTTTTTATACGATTTTCCAAGTGGTTTATGAAAAGCAACGTCCCAAAGTTGAAATCGATCGGGTGAAAACGATTGTTGAAACGATGATTCCTACCTTGCACCAATTGGCGGATCGTCACCATGATTTTTATGCAGATGAAACTAAAACAACCTTGGTCAATAACATCAAGCGGGTGAATGAAACGCTCGCGACTGGTGAACCGATTACCATTGATTTTCATTTATATGAAATGCTACGGGTAGGTATCGAAATGGGGAAACTCACCCAAGGACAATTTAATATGTTCATCGGAGAACTTTCGGCGTTTTGGGATGACCTGATTGATGATCCTGATTATGGGCTTAACGTGCAATCATGGGACCCTTTTTATAATGAAGATGCGCAAGCAGACCTCAATCATTACTTAA
>JBIIRB010000089.1:0-3648 GCA_044341785.1 Bacilli bacterium
ACGCCCACGGTGTAAGCGATTCCACCAATGATGACTAACCATAGAGCAGTTGAATCAAGTTGTTGAAGCGGTTCAAGTAAAAAAACAGCAGACCATCCTAACGCTAAATACACCCCGATATGTAATGCTTGTAGTCGATGAATGAAAATCGCTTTTAAAATGACCCCTAAAATGATGAAAGCATATTGAAGGAGCGACAGCAACATTCCTAATGGTTGTTCCATCACAATAAAAAATAACGGTGTAAACGAACCACCAATGAGCAAATAAATACTGATATGATCAAATCGCTTAAAAACTGCTTTGACCGTCGTATTATTGGGAAATGCATGATAAAGCGTACTCATCGTATAAAGCACAATCACTGAAAACGAAAAGATGATCGCAGAGGCTAAGCGATAACCATCCGTGCTTTGGACTAACAATAAAGCAAAGTAAACAATGCCTAATATCGCACCAATGCCATGGGTGACTGCGTTGGCAATTTCTTCACCTAAACTTTGAACTTTTGAACGTCTTTTCATGGTTCTCATTATGCTATAAATGAACAGATAAATAAATAAAAAACGCGATTTTCATCGCGTTGATAATCAATGGGGCGAACGATGGGGCTCGAACCCACGCATGCCTGGTTCACAGCCAGGAGTGTTAACCACTTCACCACGTCCGCCATGAAGTAATGCTTTATTATTTTAACGAGAACACCTTATTTTGTAAAGACAAGTTCATCTTGAATCAGTTTTTTCAATGCATATAGTGCAGTCAACTCTCGCCGTTTAACCAACCGAGATATAGGTGTATCGATGGTGGTTTCAAGCGCTTGAATCGCTTGATCTAGCGTCATCCACACGACACGATCAATCATCAATGCTTCTTTGGCTTCGCGCGCCATTTGCCCTTGACCAATCACACGCGTGATAAAGTAATGACTTTCATTTTCACGTTGGATGAGATGATAATAATCTTGGATGTAACCTATCGGTTGGATAACTTCTACGGTTAAACCTAATTCTTCATTGATTTCTCGCACCACTGCATCTTCCAAGGACTCACCTGGATGCACACCGCCACCGGGAGTCTCATAATAATCGCGATGGCCGAATCGATCATCAAAAAGCAAATGCGTCCATGCGATTTCAAATCGTTCATTAAAGACAAAAGCTCGCGCAATTAAGCGCTTATGCGTAATCCCTTGAAAGGGAAATTGATCATCAGGATAGGAAGCTAAGCAAGTCATCTCTTTGATGATAACAAAGAAGGAATAAAAAAAGCATACTTTCGTATGCTATGGCAGGGGTGGAGGGAATCGAACCCCCATCGACGGTTTTGGAGACCGTAGTTATACCATTTAACTACACCCCTAGCAAACGCCGTTAAAGCGTTTTGACGATTTTGGAAACAAGGCCCATATCAACTTTGCCTGAAAAATTCGTTTTGAAATGTTTCATGACATTGGGTAAGCTACGATCGGTCAACGCAGCGAGTTCTTTACGGATATCCGCTTCTGACATCATCACAGGAAGATAACGTTTGATAACGTCCATTTGATGTTCGATGTCTTTCACACGACCATGATTATTCGCGCTTAGATAGCCTGCTTTTTCTTCTTCCAGTTCTTTGGTGACTTTCATGATAATCGAAATGAGGTTTTCATCACTAAGATTTTTTCCTTGGGCTTTAGCTTCAATTTCTTGTAATTTATAGCGATCACTCACCAACGATAAAATTCCACGAGCGACCTCGTCTTTGGTACGAAAGGTTTCCATTTTAGCTTTTTTAATGTCATCAATGAGCATAATCTACCTCACTTGCTTTTTTATTTTAGCAAATAACAAACTTGAATGAAACACAAAAGAAAAACCCATCGGGGGTGATGGGTTTTAGATCGAGTTCTTATTTAGACGGCTACAGCGCGATTCGCATACGTGCGTTGTAGCAACGCATAATAGTCTAAGAAATCCGTAACCGTGACACCGGTAGCAACACCATTCACAATCCAGTAGGCGGGTTCGGTTTCCGTGGCCACTGTCTTATCCGTGCTCGCAATCGTGAAATCTAAACGTGTGCCAATAAAAGCATCAATGATGGCTTCCATATTTCCAGACCAACCACGAATCACCGTTTCTGATTGAGCCCAGTAACCCGAGGTGGACTTGGTCATTCCATTGTTACTCGTCACATCGGTTCTGACTAAATTCGGATGTTCTAATCCTGCTGAAGTCGCTAAAAAGAAAGCTTCATCTTCCACTTGTTCAACATACCAAATGGCATTGGCTTCGGTAGCAACCCATGCATCAAGATTAGGGATGTCAGTAGCGGCATAATTCACAATTTGAGCGGTTCCTGAAACCACCGCAGTGGCAGTGAATAAGGTCTCACCGATGGTAATATATTTTGAATAATAAGACGTTCCACGTGTACCCACAACCGCAATCACATCATCCGGATACGTTTGAAAATCAGTCAGAGCCACTTTCGCCCAGTTATAAGGAAGGAAAAATTCATCTAAAGTAATATCGGTTACGACTTCATTCAGGGTTTCAACCGTCGCGATACCTACGTAATGACCATGGACTAAACCATAACCCGTACCGAATTCGATGAGATCAGCTTCACTGGATGAAAGCGAAGCACTTGAACTGCTCGATACACTTGAAGAAACTTCTGTGCATCCTACTAAGACTAAACCAGCGAGAACGAGTGACCACAATATCGAATGGTGTTTCATGATTCAACCTCCTGAGTTGATTGTTTCTACACCTTTATCTTAGGGTGTAGCAAAAATCGCAACAAGGGTTTGGAGAAAACAATCGTGATGATGTAAGCGTTTTCAGTTTAGGCGAATAATTCGTAAGTTACACCTTCGATTGGGTTGATGTAATCAATGAAATTAGGGGTGTAAGTCACTTTTAAATATGATGAATCAATAATATCAATCCATGAGAGGTAGAGATCATATCCTTCATCGATGAAATGTTGATAAAGTTGATACCCTTGTTCGATGGGCATCGTCATGAGTGCCGTGGTTAAGATGTCCAAATAAAGTGAAGGTAAATCCAAGGATAACGCGTTAATTTCATAGACAAAGTCCGAAGGATAACCGGTCGATGGATCAATGATATGGTGACGCAAGGTCGGTTGGCCATCAATCATCACGACACGGCCGTTGTAGCTGCCCGATGTGGATAGTCCATGGGCGGGTTTGATCTCAATTTCAAACGCAAATTCCTGAAGCGTTGATGGTGATGTGACATTCCAAACATAGGATTCATCGTTACTTTTTTCACCGAGCGCTAGGATGCTACTTGAACCATTATTAATGAATCCATAATGTAAATTTTCATCCTGTAACATCGTGGCTATCACATCATTCGCGTACCCTTTGGCAATCGCCCCTAATGTGATGGAAAGATCACCGACTTGGGCTCCTTTAAATGGAAGGAGTTGCGCGGTATACATTCCATTAAGTTCAGTTAACGTTAAAACATCGTCAAAATCTTGTTCGGTTTTAGGAAGAAAATTTAAGTAATGATTGAGGTCTGCTTGCGCATCTTCATTATAAAAAGGGTCCCATGATTGCACGTTAAGCCCATAATCAGGATCATCAATCAGGTCATCCCAAAACGCCGAAAGTTCTCCGATGAACAT
>JBIIRB010000090.1:0-3597 GCA_044341785.1 Bacilli bacterium
CCCTTACCCGCTGCCATGACTATGCTATATCTCATAACGCACCTCTTCTTTCATTTTACACGAAAACAATTCAAACATAGGCAACTATAGTAATTGGAAAATACTAAAAAACTGTTGAGGTGTTAAATCATCGGGTCGTAATGAAAAGGCAATGGCAACTTGATCAAGAATGTCCTCTGACCGTAAACGATCCCCTACAACATGTTCTAAATTATTCAGAATGGTTTTACGACGATTGTTAAAAATTTTTTTAATGAATAAAAAGAACTTGTAATTAGTTTCACGAGTATGTTGCTGATGAAAATCTAGATGAAAAAATGTAGACACGACGCCAGGCTCAGGATAGAAAGCTTGGTAAGGAACATCAAACACCCGTTGAACTTTGCCAGACCAAGCGATGAGGATCGCTAATGGACCATAAGCTTCTTCTCCTGGTAAACCAAAGAGCTTATCGACAAACTCTCTTTGTGCTAAAAGAAAGGCTGATTGAATATGATCAGAATGAATCACGAGATGCTCGATCAATTCGGTCGAAATATAATAAGGCATATTCGAAACTAAGGTGCATAAATAAGGAAATTCATATTTAAGCGCATTACTTTGAGAAACTTCAAGGTTATTAAGATTTAACGATTGCAAATAGAAAGTATACTTTCTATCAATTTCAATAGCAAAAACTTGAAATTTATTTAATAAGCTTAAAGTAAGTGCGCCAAGTCCTGGACCAATTTCAACCAATTTGGGATTAGTAGAATGATTTTCAATGTATTCGACAATTTTAATAACAAAAGCATGATCGATAAGGAAATTTTGCCCATATCGCTTGAGAGGCGCAACATCCAGGGTATTTAATAGATTCCTTAATTCTTGAATGTTCATGATTTTATAATATTCCTTAATTGATTGTTATTGATATTCATCCAATGTAATTTATTTAAAAGTTGTTTACCATTACTAGGTGCAATGTTTAATTTCTTGCACAATTTATATCTTTTTTCTTTAGAAGCTTGATTACCAATTAATGCAAGTTCAAACAAATGGTTTAACGTAATATCGCTTTTGGACTTATTCAAACTAAATGTGACTTCATTGGCTAATTGGTATAGTAAATAGTCTTTTGAGCATTGAGCAAGGCCGACTTTTCCTTGATGAATCGCTTGCTTTTTATCTAAAAAAATATGATGCGATGTGGGTACAGCCTGAATAATCGAATTTCGAATTTTCTCACCAGGGGAATCAGGGTCAGTGATCACCAGAATTCTCTTTGATTTTGAAATTTCTTGAAGTTCAATCAGGAAAGATTCTGAAATCGCACTTCCATTGGTTTCTAAGATATGCGCTTCAATAAATGATAGCAAAAATTGTTTATCCGTTTTCCCTTCCACAACGATCACCGCATCAATAATCTGCTTATTCATAATCTTTCACGTGAAACATATTTGTACTATTTTCTAACAGTTTTTCTTCTATGATTTCTTTTGACTCTTTTCTATGTTTCACGATTTCTTCCATGACAAGTTTTACCCTTGCTGGATGATTGATTTTACCACGAAAAGGTTCGGGGCTTAGATAGGGTGCGTCGGTTTCGATAAGGAGATGCTTTAACGGAATGGTTTGAATCATTTCTCTTAATGCGTCGTTTTTCTTATACGTGATAGGACCTCCTACTGAGATATGCATGCCCAGTTTGATAAATGAGTCAACAAGAGAGATGGGTCCCGCATAACAGTGCATCACCCCTCCAGCCTTAGGTTTGTTTTGTTTTAAAATGATCAATGCGTCTTCATAAGCATCCCGACAATGGACGACGATGGGTAGGTTGAATTGATTCGCGAGTTTTATTTGCGCAATAAACACTATTTTCTGTAAATCTTGATCATGAACGTCCTTTTTCCAGTAATAATCGAGTCCAATTTCACCAATGGCGACAATTTGATGCATTTTTGCAAGTTTTTCAATAAAATCAAGTCTTTGGGGGTTAGCTAAATCATCATTCACAGGATGAAGACCTATCACAGCATGGCACATCTTGTATTGTTGACTGATTTGAATCGCCTTTTCGGATGAAGACTCATCCCAACCGATGATGTTCATGTGCACAACCCCTGCCTGTTTGGCTTCTTGAATCCATGATGCAAGATTAGGCAATAGTTGTTCGGCGTTTAAGTGACAATGGGTATCATACAGTCTCATCTTACTTACCCACACAAAAACGCGAAAAAATGTCACTCGCGAGAGCAGAAGAACCTTCTAAACCTAATAGGGTTACCGTATGAAAATAGGCATCTTGTAACGAAGCTGCTAGGAGGTCGATGGTTAAAAGATGATGCGCATCTTCGTGCGCCTTTTTAAGAGCGCTTTGAATCTGTTTCAGTTCACCAATGTGACGGGATTGATAAAAACTAGGTTGTTGGAGTCGCTGGTCATGCACTTCAAATAAGGTCAATATTGCTTTTTTTAAGCTTGAAATATCCTTTTTTAATGCAGAAATATACAATTTGCCTTGTTCTTTGTCGTGAATTAGGTCGCTTTTGTTATAGACCAGCAAGTGTTTTTTATCCTTAATGAGTTGAAAAACCATGTGATCTTCTTGATTCCATGCATCCGTCGCGTCCACGACCATTAAGACTAAATCAGCTTTTTGGATCGATTGTTTTGATTTTTCAATCCCGATGGTTTCAATGGCTTCTGCATGATCACGAATGCCAGCCGTGTCTAAGAGTTTAATGAGCAACCCGTCCATGTTGAACGAAGCCTCCACGACATCCCGTGTTGTGCCTGCAAATGGGGTTACAATAGCTTTCTCTTCTTTGAATAAGGCGTTTAATAATGAAGATTTACCCACATTAGGACGACCAATAATGGCTACGGTAATGCCTTCATGAATATAACGACTTTGTTCGGCTTGCGCGATGATCGGTTCAATCATGGCCAGCATCTCTAATGTTTCTTGCTTGGTTTTTTCAATTGAAACTTGGCCAATATCTTCATATTCAGGATAATCGATATTGACTTCCATTAACGCGAGTAAATCCGCTATTTTAGTTCGTAAGGGTGCAAGTAATGCGCTGGTGTTTCCTTCAAGCGATTGTATTGCAAGCCGTTTAGCTTCCGGTGTAGGTGCTTGAATCATGTCATGCACGGCTTCAGCTTGAACCAAATCAATTTTGTGATTTAAATACGCTCGTAAAGAAAATTCACCTGGTTCTGCTTGTCGGGCACCGTGTTGAATGGCTAACGCTAGAATTTGATGCACAACAACCATCGAACCGTGGCAAATGATTTCAACCACATGATCTCCGGTAAACGATTGCGGAGCAACAAACACTAAAAAAACAACTTGATCAATCACTTCTTGACCATCTTTAATCCGGCCAAACAACATTGTTTTTTGGGTGAGTTGAGTGAACGATTGATCGCTGATTTTTTCCACCAATGAAAAAACATCCTGACCGGTTAAACGAATGATCGCCAGGGCGCTAGGTAAGGGCGGTGTTGCTAACGCAACAATCGTTTGAAAAATCATGAGAGAGTAAAAAAGCCCGACCGGGCTTTCTAGGCTACATATCGGATGCAGATGGCACGACGATGCCCTTC
>JBIIRB010000018.1:0-12527 GCA_044341785.1 Bacilli bacterium
TTTGTTGCGATTTTAGAACGCAATGACATGATCGATGAAACGACCAATACCATCATCCCGCAACCGGGTGGGTTAGCGGATAACGAAGAAGAAACACGTCTCAAAGATTTAGTGAGTGAAATGGCGTTTTTAGGTTATCACCGTTTTCCTTATTTTCCAAAGGATTTTCAAGATAATGAATTCTTATCCGTCTTTGGTTTTCTTCCCGATGGTGATGATGGTGAAGACAATGTTATTTTCATTAATTATTCATTTGAAAGTGTCAACTTTATCGATTTAACGCTGTTTGACCATACCACCTTACTTTACATGAGTAACTTACCGTTTGAAAGTTTCACCACACAAGGGTGGACTTTGGATTATGATCCAGACACGACCATTTTAAATCTTGATCAACTAGCAGGCGAATCCTTAGTCATCAATATGGGTGAGGTGGCGATTGACATTTATCAAGCCATGGAAGAAGTCGATTCGAATCTTTCGATTAGCGATCTTTCAAAGTTGACCGTTCAACTTGATGATTGCACCGTCTATGGCTTATCCTTTATAGCCCGGTATGATGTTCTTCAAAATCGCATTATCGATGTGAATGGCGTATTCATCATTGGAATCGATTAGCATTGCTTCATGCAACCGATCTTATTCACTCCTTTTCACATTGGATCGTTGACGCTTAAAAATCGTTTGGTCATGGCCCCGATGTGTATGTATTCCGCCAATCCTGAAGGTGTTGCACAATCGTTTCATTTAAGTCACTACACGGCAAGAGCCTTTGGGGGTGCAAGTTTAATTGTTCAAGAAGCCACTTCAGTTGAATCGCGAGGTCGCATTTCCAATCACGATTTAGGTCTTTGGCATGACCAGCACATCCCCATGCTTAAACGGGTGGTGGAAGCAGTTCATGACGCGGGAAGTAAGATGGCGATTCAACTGGCCCATGCGGGTCGCAAATGTGGGGTTAAATCCGAAACGCTCATCGCCCCATCTGCCCTAATTTTTTCTGAACAATATCCCGCACCTGTAGCGATGACTTTAAATGATATTCATGAAGTTCAACAGGCGTTTAAGTCTGCAGCGAAGCGTGCCCAAGACATCGGATACGATGGAATTGAAATCCATGGTGCTCACGGCTATTTGATTAATCAATTTCTTTCTCCATTAAGTAATCATCGCACGGATGCTTATGGAGGGTCGCTGTTGAATCGCACACGATTCCTCTTAGAAATACTTCAAACGGTACGCTCTGTTTTTCACGGTCCAGTTTGGGTAAGGTTATCTGCCGATGAATATCATCCTGAAGGTCATCACATTGAAGAGACGATTCAAGTTATTCGACACATTCAAACCTTGATTGATGCAGTCAATGTTTCTTCAGGTGGTGCGGTTCCTTTTTCAATCCAAGTCACACCGGGTTATCAAATTCCGCTGGCAAAGAAAATTAAAGAAGCACTCACCATGACCGTCATTGGTGGAGGCTTAGTCAAAACCTATGAAGAAGTAACCCATATTCTTGAAAACGAAAAACTCGATGCAATTTACCTTGGAAGAGAATTATTGCTTAATCCTTATTGGTTATTACAACAAGCAAAAAAGCATCACCCTGAGGCGATGCTTAAAGCGTACGATCGAGGCTGAATTAATCTTCTTTGTCTTGAAAAGTCTTTTTATTTTTCGGCTTGGTCATGGCTGAAAAAACGGTTAATTTTAACCATCCAATCACGATGACACCAACACCTATCAACAGCCAAATCCACCCATCGAGCCCTAACCACATAAGCATTATGTCCTTTCTGCGCCGGAGCGCTTAATAAAATAACGTAGCGAGATATAACCTAAAATGATCATATATAAACTACCCATCAATAAATATCCTAGGTAAGGTAAATCGGCATCATGACCTTGGCTTAACGCTAAGGTTAAAAACGCTTTTGTCGGCCAAAAATTAGGAGCAAATCCGAGCAAGTATTGTTTACCATCCGCAAAGACATCAAAAATGGCTAAGACGGGAATGATAAAAAGAATGCCCGAGGATTTCATTAATGTGAAACCTTCGATTTTGTTTTTAGCAAGGGCGGCAAACACACCACCAATGGAAGGGACAATGAGGGCGGAAACGATTGAAAATAATAAAATATCAATATAAGAAACGGCATCTAATCCAAATGACAGCTGATCATTGACCACAAAACTATACACATCGCTTGCTAGTAATTTAAGACCCCCAACCATCACAAGATTGCCTAGGACACCAAATCCATACGCGTATAGGGTCTTAAAAAGTGCATACCCTTGAACCGATACAGGGGAAACGGCAATCGACTTGATGGTTTGTTCGTCTTTATTTTCTAATAAAGAAAAGCCTAGTAATGCTCCCATGATAAAACCACCGATGGCGAGCACCACTGTAAAAACACCTAATAGTTGTAATCCATACCCAGGCGTTGATGCATCGACTCCCGTTCGTGCTAATAGCACAGGCACTAACCATCCGGTTATCGCAAGCATAAAAAATGGATAGATTAAAAAGAAAAGATTCATGGCATCCGAAAGAATCGTTTTTAATTCATAACGAAATAAAGCTAAGTATTTTTTCATGACTTGGTTGCCTCTTGTTTAAACCCCGGATAAATGAACAGCGGGTACATCAAAAGGCTAAGGATGACTAAAGAGGTCAATGCCAACCCAACATCTTGTTGGAGGGGTAACGTCATCGGGGTAATCAAACTATGCATCAAGATTTGTGACGCATACGAGGGTGAAAGAAAATTGAAGTAACGTAAATTTTCAGGAATCAAGGCTAAGGGTTCAAGCACTGAAGGTAAAAGCAAAACAAGCATCAGCATCGAATGTTTCATGAGCAAACTCATAAAATCGATACTTGAAAAAATCAGTAAAAAACCAATGGCAACATGCGCTAAGGTTGACAGCACAACATAAAGAAAAGCAAGTGGATAATTGATGGTGTCGATGCCATGGATCAACCAAACTGCTAAACCGATGAGCGTCATGGAAATCAAGCCCGAAACAAAGGTTGAAGCAATTTTAGCTGATAACAATTGCATCGCATGAATCGGTGTAACAAATAACGTCTTAATCGTCCCTTCTTGTTTTTCAAAATAATAACTGGAAGCAAGTAAAAGGATGACCATCATGCCTGTATCTAACACTAATAGCATGGGCATTAGCGATAATGCTTCGGTTCGATTTACCAAACTGACAATCAAAACCCAAATGAGTGAAACTAAAAACCCAAATAGAAGTATCTTATATTTCCACAAACGCATGAGTTCACCCCAAAGGAGAATCAACCAATTTTTCATTTCGATTCTCCGCCGATGATTTGAATAAAGATTTTATCAAGGGATGTTTCTTGGCTATGCATGGTGATGATTTTTTTGGTTTCTAAAAGCGTTTTGAATTCAAGGTTTTTCCCTAAATTTTCCATTGAAAAAGCCGTTGATTTTAATTGATTTTCATCTGCATATTCAATGCGAAGTTCGCGTTTGCCATATTTGATTTTCAGTGCTTTAGGAGAGGAGGTTTCAAGAACTTTTCCTTTTGAAATAAAGGTTACTTCATCACATAACTCTTCAACATCTCCCATTAAGTGTGTTGAGATGAAAATGGTTTTACCTTTTTTCTTTTCTTCAAGAATGATATCTTTTAAAATTCGAGCATTGCTGGGGTCTAAACCATTCGTCGGTTCATCTAAGAATAAAACCTTGGGATTGTTAAGCATCGCTCGAACAAAATTTAAACGCATTTTCATCCCTTTTGAATAGTTTGATACGGGCGTGTTTATCGCGTCTCCTAAACCGACGCGCACCATCAAAGGAATAAAATCGATTGGTTTTTTATAAAGTGAGGCAAAATACTGCATGTTTTCTTTGCCAGTTAATTTATTGAAGTGAACGGGGAATTCAAACCCCACGCCTATTTCTTCATAAAACGACTGATTCAAAGTTTTTAAATCTCGTCCGAAGTAGCGTACTTGGCCTGTATAGTTATTTAATAATTTGATTAGAATTTTTTGTGTGGTTGACTTGCCGGCACCAGAAGGACCTAACAAACCAAAAATCGTTCCCTCTTCAATTGACAACGAGATTGGATCTAGCACCCATGGACCTTGACGTTGATACTGAAACCTTACATCATCAAGAACAAAAGCTTTTGCCATAAGAACCTACTTTCTCACACTCTGATTTTATACCTTACCACGTCAATTGAATGAACAAAATAACCTGATTTCTAGTAAAATAAGAACGATGAAGAAAATACCTTGGATTACACTCTCTCTTGTGCTTTTACTCGTCAATTTTCTTTATGGAACGATTGAACTGACCAATGAATCAAACGGAGATTTTACGCATGTCATTCAAGAAGGAATCGCCTTTGACAATAACCCTTTGATCAAGGATGTTGCCCTACTTGGCGCGCACGATGCTTTTTCGCATGATATTCATTTACTTTCAGCATTAGATCCTGCTGAATCCCCCGACGCCTTAGTGAGTCAAACACCGCTTCGTTTCTTGATAGGAGGGCTGTTCGTGCGTTACGCAAGAGCACAAACGGTAGGGACTGAAGCGTTGTTAAATCGAGGCGTACGCTATTTTGATGTCCGTGTTTCTTATCATCAAGAAAAATGGGTCACTAAACATGGTCTTATTTCTAATGATATGAGTCGTTATCTTTTGCCGATGATTACTTTTTTAAATGACCATCCAGGTGAGTTTGTGATCTTAGACTTCCAACATGTTTATCTAGGAACCCAAACGTATGAAGATTTGTTTGAAGCGATCGCAATGATTCAAGTGAACGGTCGATCGTTGTTTGATTTTGTTCATTACTCAACCACGATTCCTATGCACGCATTAACCTATGATGATGTGACGGATCAAAAATCAAAAGCAGGCGTTGTCTTTTTATTCAACACTCCTGAAGAAGTGAGTAACTTTCGTCATTATTCACGTCTTTCAAGCGAGGAGAATATTCGCTCAACTTGGCACGATACCGCCCATCTTCCAACCTTAATGACGCGTATTGAAGACGAGCATGCTTTCATTTCCGCCTTACCTGAAAGGCATTTTTTATCGGTCAATCAAGCACAACGTACTTCCAATTTTTCTTCAGGTTTATGGGACACCTTAGTAGGATGGTCATTAATTGCCATGGCTAGCGAAGGAAACGCCCAATTGCTTCATCAAGAAAGTTTTACCGATTGGTTTACTTCAATGCCCATTTTGATGGTGGATTTTGCAACGACCAATCACGGTGGATTTAATGTCTTGGTCAATGAAGCCATCATTGCGTATAATTTAACTTTATAAATGGATATTCAAGTATTTAAACGTTATGAAAAGAAATTTCTGCTTACCATGGAGCAATTTGCTTTGTTATTGCCGGAAATTAAACGTCACATGCATGAAGATCCTTATTGTCTGCATGGTCAAACCTACCATTTGCGAAATATTTATTACGATACACCCGACCATCAACTCATCTCCACATCCATCTTAGGACCGAAGTTCAAAGAAAAATTTCGTATTCGAAAATATGGCACTTATGGGGATGGAAGCACGAAGGTTTTTCTCGAAGTTAAACGCAAAATCACCGGTGTTGTGACGAAACGCAGAGTGTTAGTTTCTGAAGCAGAAGCCCAGGAATTTATGGAAAAATCGATGCTTCCAGAACGCCAAGATTATTTTTCCAAGCAAATATTAAAAGAATTAATTTATCTTCGATCCATTTATGACTTAAAACCAGCTTATTTTATCGCTTATGATCGCTTGGCTTTTTTGGATAAAGACCATGAAGAGTTTCGCGTGACTTTTGATTCCAACATCATCAGTCGCACACAAGATTTTTCTTTTGAGCATTCGGGAAAGGGTGCTACACTATTAACGCCAGGAACCATCTTGATGGAAGTCAAAGTTGGTGAAGGAATGCCGCTTTGGTTTACCAAATTATTAAGTTCTTTGACCATCTATTTGAATCATTTTTCAAAATATGGAAAAGCCTTTGAAAAAAACATGGTAAAGGAGATTCATAACGATGTTTGATCAAATACAAAATATTATTAGTGACTTAGCCCTTGTGGCTTTACTGGTCATGCTTACAGCCTTTTTTGTTGGCCTCGCCTTGGCATTCTTTTATATGTACCTCAAACGCGAAGAAGGTTATACCTCTGATTTCCCATGGACCTTGGTGATGATTCCTCCTGTGGTTGCGGTTCTCATTATCATGATTGCCAACAACTTAGCGGCTGGTATTGCGGTTGGTGGTTTATTTGCTTTGACCCGTTTTCGTACGAATCAACGTCAAACCGAAGATATCGCCTATATCTTACTGACCGTTGTGATTGGTGTCATCGCCGGGACAGGTTATTTAGCGTTTAGCGTTGTTTTCGCTGCCTTCATGATGGTCGCTCTTTTTTGCTTATTCCTCATTCGTTTTGGTAAGACTTCCGATCAAAACATCGTCCTTAAAATTTCAATTCCTGAAAGTTTGAACTACAGCAATTTATTTGATGATTTATTAAAAAAATATTGTTTATCGTATCATCTTAACCGCGTTCGAACGATTGATTTTGGAACGATGTTTGAAGTTACGTATTACATCGTGGTTAAAAAAAGCACCATTCAAAAAGAATTCATTGATCAAATTCGTGAACGTAATGGCAATATGACTGTGACCTTAACGGTTCAACGATTCAATGTTGAATCATGAAGCGCTTGGGGTTAACTTTCAGTTTAGCGTTTGTTTTCTTATCATTTTTTTTTAATCCTTCACCGATTGTTCTTCATGCTGAGGATGTCGTGGTTTCCTTTGTCATCATTAATGATGAACAAACCATTGATCCCATCACCGTGAGTTCTGGCTCATTGGTTACGTTACCTCAATTGGGCGAGCAAATTATTTCTAGAGATAACGTTGTCTTAAGCGTTTGGTTTAAAGATGCCTCATTAACGATTCCTTTTTATGCAGAAGATGAAGCGATTATCGACACGATGACTTTATATAGCGAATGGCGGTATGTTAGCGACTCTGTTCGCAAGGCTTCGCTCACCTTATCGTCCTCGGGGACATCCTTCCAAACAGGATCGGTTACCCTCTCCTTGCTCTTATATGCCCCGCTTGCTGAAGGTGTCACCTATCAATGGCAATCTCGTTTGATTGGTGCCCCAGCTTGGATTGATATCGAAGGTGCTAATGAAGCTCAATACACACCTCAACGCAATGGAACGTATGAATTTCGCGTCAAATACTTTGTTCAACAATGGCTAGGTGGTTCTTGGACAGAAGTTCGAAAAGAAAGTGAAAGCGTGACGATGACGTTAACTGGCGCTTTTGATTGGCAGTTGGTTTACTATCCATTAGGCGTGTTAATCATCATGGGTATAGTGTTTTGGGTGAAAAGAAAACAACCTATCGACTATTATATAGAGGGGATGCTCGTGAATCGACGTTATGTGAATGTCTATGAGGACATATCGGTGCAACCCACGATGGAAAAAGAAGGCTTTATTTTTTCTGGATGGTACAGCGATACCAAGTTTACGACTCCGTTTGAAGGAAACAGAATGCCAAGAAAGAAAGTAATGCTTTATGGAGAATACCGAAAAAAAGTTTAATTATAAACCGAAGACACCTCCGATTATTCGCGAAATGATTTCCGATAAATCGATGGAACTAATGGCGTTTTTATTATTGAAATTGACAGGTTTTTCTCGTAATAATATCAAAGCATTTTTGACGCGTCGACAAGTCGCGGTGGATGGTGCCCCCGTCTCACAATTTAATTTTTTAATTCATCCTGGCGACACGGTGACGGTTTTTAAATATCGCATCCACGATAAATTGACGAAGTCATTACCAATTTTATTTGAAGATGAAGAGTTGTTGGTGATTAATAAACCTAATGGTTTACTTTCGATTGCTAACGACAAAGAACGTGGCGAAACGGCTTATCGTATTATGACGGATTACGTGCGGAGTACAAATGCTTTAGCCAGGTTGTTTATCGTTCACCGGATTGATAAAGAAACTTCAGGAGTCATGATTTTTTCGAAGAAAAAAGAACTACAAGAAAAACTGCAAGATCTATGGAATGACATTGTCCTTTTGCGCGGTTATTATGCGATTGTGGAAGGCCAATTGCAAAAAAAGAAAGACACCATTCGCACGTGGCTGAAACAGACCAGCACCCAAATGATGTATTCATCGTTCACCCCTAACGGTGGTCAAGAATCCATTACCCATTATGAAGTGATGGCGGAATCCGAAAAGTATTCTTTATTACGAGTCAAAATTGATACGGGAAGAAAAAATCAAATACGCGTCCATATGAAAGATATTGGCACACATATTGTGGGAGATGAAAAATACCACGCCGAAGAGGATCCATTAGGACGCTTAGGTCTGCATGCTTTTGCTTTAAAATTCAAACATCCGCTCAATGAAAAAATGTATTCTTTTTTTGCACCGATGCCTGAAGTCTTCAAAAAATTGTTTCCTAAAAGTGCCGCTAGTTTAAAGGATGAAAAAAGCGCATTATGACTCTGAACTCCATCATTAATCAAATAAAAAAAACGTGGCATGTTTTTTTATCACGGTTAAAAGATGAGAACACCTTAACCTATTATGTTGCTTACTTAACTATCACGGGGTTACTATTTTTCGCGTTTGCCCTCATTAACAATGTATTTACAGTTCCGTTGTCAGGTGATTATGTTTTACAACAAATTCCTTTTTATTTAAACGGATACGATGATTGGTGGCATTTTTTAACCACGGGTGAATTTCCATTATGGGATGCTTCAACGTATTTAGGTTCCAATAACATTGGTTCAAATGCTTTCTATTATCTTACCAATCCTTTCTTTTTACCCATTCTTTTGTTCCCACGCTTTTTAGTCCCACAAGGACTAGCCGTCTTGATGATCATGAAAATGGTTTTAGCAGGATTAACGTTTAGAGCGTATTTAAAATACATGGGTGTTTCCGAAAAAACAGCGCGTTTATTTGGCCTTGTGTATGCTTTCGCAGGATGGAATGTTTATTACCTTTGGTTCAATCATTTTATGGAAGTGACAGTCGTTTTTCCTTTGATTTTGCTTGGGATTGAAAAATTACTGCGTGAGAAAAACTATCTGCTGCTTTCTTCAGCGTTGTTTTTAATGGGTATTACCAATTTCTTTTTCCTGATTTCAAGCGCTTTTGCAGGAGTTCTCTATGCGATTTATCGCTTCTTGGATACGGTTGGGAAACGGCCTTGGCAAGATACATTGATCATTGGTCCCCTTGGTGTGTTGGCTTTTGCTGTCGGGATTGGATTATCGATGATGGTGTTTTTACCCGCGGTCATGGTCGCGGTGACATCGAATCGCGTGGATAGTGCTTTTTATTTACCGACTTTACTTAATTATTGGGACACACAAAATTATGAAGCCTTTATTGATTACCTTTTGATTTGGCGAAATAGTAATGGTCAAGAAGTCACGCATGAAAAACTTTATCCCCTCATTAGTTTTATTTTTCCAACAGTCTCCAATCGAAGTTCCACCTTACTAAGAACGGGGTATTACGATAATACCGTTTCCAGTTTATTCATTTATACCCCCATTGCATTGATGCTTATTCCTTCGATGATCCATTCGCTGAAAAAGATGAAGTTGTTTCACTTTGTTGCGATTGGTTTTTTAGCTTTAGCGTTATTTACGCCATTTTTTTATAACTTATTTCATGGCTTTACCGTGGACTATGGCCGGTGGCAAATTTTTGTTGTCGCTTCCATGGTGGCGTATATTGCGATTAATTATGACGAACGTCTCACCTTCAAACGGTGGTATTTTGATGTGTCTTTTGTTGTGTTATTCGCTGTGGCTGTATGGGTATTCCTCGAAGCCAGTCAGTATCAAAACACAGCCGGTTTTACTGCGTTGGAAGAACGTCTTTATGTGGGTATTGCTGCGCTCGCGTACATGATTTATGCCTATTTATATTTACGTGTTCATGGGCGACGCGATGTTTATACGTCCTACTTAATGAACGCGATTACGATTGAAGCGGCTGTGATGGGAACCCTCATCGCGAACATGCATGGTTTAGTGAACTACGTTCGTGATTATGATAATGGCCTTGAACTCGTGTTAGATCAACAACGCATTGTGGAATTGATTCAGCGTGATGATGACGATTTTTATCGGATGTATAACCTTAACGCGAATGAATCTAGCAACATCGGAATGCGATTAGGATATAACGGCATGACGGCGTTTCATTCTTTATACAATTTTCATGTTATGGAATTTAACGAATGGTCCCATATGAACTATAACCATGAAGGTTGGTCGATGGGTTATCATGAAAAACGATATAACCTCGATGCCTTTTTAAATGTGAAATATTACCTCATCCGAAATCAATTTGACACGTATGCTGGTGCGGTTTTAAACGAAACAACGGGGAAATTAGAATATCCGTATCACAACGTTCCGTTAGGGTTCGTCAAAGAAGAACGCTACAGTTCCAATCTCAATACCGTCTACCGTAATACCAATTTTATCGAAGGTGGTTTTAGTTTTCCGAGTCTGATTCAAACGAATTACAATCCTGCTACTGAACGCTCTGATTTTTATAATAATACAACGACTGAAGTGCTTCAAAACGAAGAAGCTTATTTGCAAGGTGCCATCTTACGCAACGACGATATTGAAGACATCATGGAAGCTTTCCCATCATTAGAAGTCTCCAATATCCCACCTCGTAACATCGCGCGAAGTGCCACGAAAGTGCAAGTCATCACCTGTGATGATTTCATCAAAAGCCGTTCTAATTTTACGAATTACGAAGATTGTGATTCTCCGCAAAATATCAGCCTCAATAGTTCGATTAGTAATTATGAACCTGAAAAAAGTGGTATTTTTATTTCTCCATTAACGGGCAATCATTTTGGAGATGACTTACTTGGATATTTCTTCGCGATGCAGTTAAGAATGTCTTATCACGCAACGGTGTATCTCCTCGATGAACAAGGTGATGTGATTGTACGAGATGCTCATGCAAAAATTAATACTTCATTTAAGTTTATGCGTGGTTATTATGCTCAAATACCGGTGGCCAAAATTCTGATTGTGCCACAATCCAATTATGGTGCGATTGCCTATCCTGCCATCTATCAAGAACGTTACGTCGATTATCTTGGTCGCTTGGATGCGTTAAGAGAGCATCCTTTACTGGATTTTACCCATTCATATAATTCGATGCGATTTCGAACCGAAGAAGAAACCCATCGTTTTATTGTCTTGTCCACGCCTTTTGATCCAGGCTGGCGCGTGACTCTCATCCAAGAAGACGGTACACGGATTGCCCGGAAAGTTTATAAAGCACAAGGTGGTTTCGTTGGTTTTGTTTCTGAACCAGGTGACATCGATTATGTGGTGGAATATATGACGCCTTACTTGCCGGAAGGGTTAGGTATTTCGTTAGCGTCCTTTACCGTTTATGCAGGTAGTTACTTCATCTACCTTTATTTAAAACAAAGAACAAAAAGAAAAAAAGAAAGTGTTTCGACTGAATCCTTGCATCAAACAAACTAGTTTCGGTGAACGAGTTTATAAATATAATTCTTGGATAATTTAAGGGATAATGCGACATGGCGAATCGCATCTTTCATACTCATGCCAGTTTGTGTTAATTGTGAAATCAGTTGTTGAATTTCTTCATCGCTCATTTTCACAGACATTTCATCGTCATTGCCCGAAACAATAATGACCATTTCGCCTTTTAAAGTCGTGGGGTCAATTTCAGATAATTCGCCTAACGTACCGCGAATGAATTCTTCATGTAATTTGGTTAATTCACGCGCGATGCATGCTTTACGATTACCGAAGACCTCGACCATATTCTTTAAAGTATCATCAATACGATGGGGCGATTCATAAAATATTAGCGTTTCCTTGCGATTATAAAGTGCTTGTAATTCGGATAAGCGGGCTGCTTCTTTGTTTAATAAAAACCCATGAAAATAAAATTGTTCCGAAGGTAGACCGGAACCGATTAAAGCATTGAGCACTGCGGAAGGGCCACTGATCACACTAATTTTGATTTCTTTTTCAAGGGCAGACACAATCAGACGATGGCCAGGATCCGAAATGCCTGGGTATCCAGCATCCGATACATAAGCAATTTTTTGACCTGATAAAATTAAACCGACAATGGTTTCAGAAGCGCTTTTTTCATTATGTTCATGACAAGCGATCAGTGGTTTATCGATGCCCACTAAACGTAATAATTTTTTAGTTTCACGCGTATCTTCACACGCGATTGCATCCATCTCATTGAGGATTTCCATGGCCCTTGGTGAAAACTCTTTTAAATTACCAATCGGCGTTGCCACCATATAGAGAATCGGTTCAGAGCCGGAAAAATTAAGCTTTCGAATCATCGGTTTGGCCTAGTTGGTTTTGCGATGCACGGGGTAATTGATTGACCACCGCTAAGGGGAGAAACTCCACATGACGCGTTGC
>JBIIRB010000091.1:0-3550 GCA_044341785.1 Bacilli bacterium
AAAGGTGACGCAAACACAAAACCAACACCGATGAATAAAAAGATCAGCGGAACGGAAATCGCAAAGACCCACACGAGTGAAGAGTTTAAGGTAAACGTGTTAATCATCGCAAAAACAAACATCACCGGTGCCATGACCAGCACACGCGTCCCTAATAAAATCAATTGTTGAACTTGAGAAACATCGTTCGTTGTGCGTGTGATGAGCGACGAGGTGCCAATTTTTTCAAATTCAGTTAAGGATAATTTGGTCGCTTTTTTAAACATCGCGTCACGAACATGCTTGGCAAATTGGGTAGCAACGTACGAATTGGTGAGTGAGTTAATAACCGCTAAACCGATGATGGCAAGGGCATACAAAAGCATGATGCCGCCATTGGTGACGATGATATTGAGTTTTTCAGCAGGATCGCCGTTAATGACCGTTTCTGTGATGATGCCAACTCGTTTAGGTAACTCAAGGGATAACACCGCTTGGGCACCCCAAAACACAACCACAAAGAGCACTTGTAAGAGGACGGGTTTTAAAAAACGTAAAATCTTAAACATAGTTTCTCAAAGATTATAGCACTCTTACTTTAAGCTGGAGAGGAGTTTGAGCTCCGCAGGTGTCAGTTTACGAAATTCACCCAAAGCAAGGTCGCCTAAGGTGATGTTAGCCATACGTTGGCGTCTTAACGATGTGACCGTAATACCGTAGGCTTCAAACATCCGCTTCACTTGATGATATTTGCCTTCAACGATGACCAGCGAGGCCAGTTTAGGTTTTAGGATGGTTAATTTTGCAGGTAAACAGCGGTATCCATCATCAAGCACCACACCTGTTAAGAATTTTTCGATAAGTGTTTCTGGGACGATTTGATCTAAGGTGGCGATGTATTCTTTTTCGACGTCATGCTTAGGAGAGGTTAATCGATGACCTAAATCACCGTCATCGGTAATCAAGAGTAAACCTGTTGTGTCGATGTCTAAACGTCCGACGGGAAATAAGTCACGATGCGCGTATTCGGGAATTAAATCTAATACCACCGGAGTCTTATAATCAAACGTCGAGGACAAATAGCCTTCAGGTTTATTCAATAAGAGATAGATAAAGGGCTCATAGATCAAGACTTTTCCGTCATACGTGATGTGATCGGTGGATTCATTGATGATTTGGTTAGGACTAAAAGCAAGCTCATGGTTAATCATGACATAGCCATGTTTAATGAGTTTTTTGACTTCGGACCGGGTACCAACCCCCGTATGGGCTAAAAATTTATCTAAGCGCATCATGATTCAACTTAAGTATAAATGAGCTATGCTATATTGCATAAGGAATGTTATGAAATTGATTGTTGGTTTAGGGAATCCTGGGAAAGAATACGACCACACACGTCATAATTGTGGTTTTGATGTGGTAGACGCTTTAGCGTCTTTTTTCCAAATCACCCTCGACAAAAAGCAATTTAAAGGTGAATTCGCGCTGACCAAGTTTTTAGGTGAAGAGGTTGTTCTCCTCAAACCATTGACCTATATGAACTTATCCGGTGAATCCGTGCATGCTATTGCTCAATTTTATAAAATTAAACCGGAAGATATGATCATCGTGTTTGATGATTTAGCGCTTGATGTGGGGAAAATTCGCTTAAGAAAAGCAGGCACCGCAGGTTCCCATAACGGTATGGCATCAGTCATCGAACACTTAGGTACCCGTGATATCAAACGTTTACGCATTGGGATTGGAAACGTTCCGCTTCACCAGTCTGGCGCGGATTATGTCTTGTCTAAGTTTAAACCTGAGGAGCAACCCCTGGTTAAAGCAGCGATTCAAAAAGCCGTGGAAGCAATTGTTCATTCCTTAAAACATGACTTCGACCACGCGATGAATTATTTTAATTGAGGTGATCACCAACGAAATCCTTGTTTGACGTTTTATCCCACCATCCTGCCTTGACCCCCCTTCTTCAGAAAAAGGGGCATTTTTCTTTGGATGAAACGATGGGGATTTCACTTTTAGTAGCGACCGCTTTTCTCAAGCAACCCCAATCGTATGCAATTGTGACGACCAATTTATATAACGCCCAAAAAGTGTACGATCTATTATCTTCATTTGTGGGTGAACAGGCGTGTCTTTTTTATCCCGTGGATGAATTACTACGTGTTGAGTCACTCGCATTATCCAAAGAAATGATGGCCCAACGTCTGTATGTCATGGATCAATTAAGTCAACCTCAACCCAAAATTCTCATTACCCATGCCGCGGCGATCATGCGCTATTTACCCGACCCTCAATTTTTCCAAAGTTTAAGCATCCATTTTAAAGTTGGTCAAACGTATGATTTATCAGATATTAAACAAAGGCTTGCTCAAAGCGGTTACGCGAAAGTGAATAAAATTGATCAAACATTAGAATTCGCGGTGCGTGGGGATATTATTGATATCGGTTCGGTGAATTTACTTCATCCGATACGACTTGAGTTTTTTGGTAACACGTTAGAAAGCATTCGCTATTTTGAATTTTCAACCCAATCATCCTTTGAAGAATTAAAGTCTGTGACCATCTTACCGGCATCCGAATTGTTATTTACGGAACAGGATATTGAACGTTTATCATGGAAGATTCCCGAACAACTTCAAAAAGATAAAAAGATCATTCAACCTGATTTATTTCAAAATGTTCGCACAAAAACCCTAGCCAATCTTGATCATATTCAATCGTATGCTTTCCTCCATGGGACGTATCCATATTTAGGATTTGCGCAGGAAAATCATTTTTCGATTCTTGATTATTTCCCTAACAAAACCACCTTGCTTGCCCATGATGAACAGTTACAAGTGGTTGGTAAATTACTCATGGAAGAAGCGCAATCGTATTTCTTTGAACAAGTCATCACCGGAAATATGATGTCGCATTTAAGCATGTATCAAACGATTGAATCTGTTTTAAAACGTCAATCCCCTCTTCTAAAAACCTCGCCGTTTATGCAAGAAGGTTCGCATGTTTTCTCCGTGAAATCCATCAGTCAAACGAGCGTGCAATGGTCAGCGATTTACCCCCTCATCGCTTCCTATGTAAGGGATAATAAAAAAGTTGTCTTAGCGGTGCAACAAAAACAACAAGTAGAAAATCTAGAACGTCTTTTGCAAGAGCAAGGCCAAACGTTTGAACACGTCGAAGGTGCGTCTCTCCCGAAAGGGAAACTCGGATTAACCTTGTCGTTATTTGAAGAAGGATTTATTTTATCCGATGATCAAATTGTTTATTTAACATCCAAAGAACTCTTTGGCACAAAGCAACGTGTATCCAAACATCTGCATCGGTTTAAAGAAGCGGTCATCTTAAAGTCGTATCAAGATCTTCATCCCGGTGACTATGTGGTGCATGAATTACACGGGATTGGTCAGTTTCTCGGTGTCATCACGATGGAAAGTGAGGGCATTCATACCGACTATTTACATGTTGCCTATGCTGGCAAAGATCAACTCTATGTCCCACTTTCACAATTCAAACTCGTCCGTAAGTTTATGGGAAAAGAAGGATCAGTCCCTCGGTTAAGTCGCCTCAATTC
>JBIIRB010000019.1:0-12377 GCA_044341785.1 Bacilli bacterium
GTAACCACCAAGACTCACTTTATAACTATCGGTTCCAGCCAGTAAAGGCAGGTTTTGTCTTGTTAAAATGATCGCTGTTGGCGTCTTCGTGGATGAAAGAGCCATGCGCCAAGCACCCCAGGTTTCCTTGGCATCCCCTGGCCGAATCACATTCATATTGGGAATCGCACGCATCATGGCTAGTTGATCAATCGGTTGATGAGTGGGGCCATCTTCTCCTAACGCAACCGAGTCATGGGAAAATAAATAGATGCTTGGAATATGCGATAACGCACCTAACCGAATCGCGGGTTTCATATAATCAGAAAACGCTAAAAAAGTGCCAGCAAATGTTTTTAAACCACCATGAAGTAACATGCCATTTTGCATGCCAGCCATTGCGAATTCTCGAATACCGAAATTAATATTACGACCCAATGGGGATTGCGCAAGCATGGCATCACTTTGCTGAATGGTTGTCATCACTGATTTTGAAACGTCGGCACTGCCACCTAAAAATAAAGGAAGTTGTTCAGCAAGTTTTTGAATGATTTGCAAAGAAGTATTCCGAGTTGCGTCTTTATAATCTTTAGGAAATTGCATCCAATCAGAAGGTATATCCGTTGGTTGAGCTTGTAAAGCAAGGTCAAAGGATTGAAACCAAGCTGGATTGTCTTGTTTGATTTTTTGGTAAAGTTTTTGCCAGCGGCGATAGTTTAACATTCCTCGTTTCGCAAAAGACGTTTTAAAATCTTCGTAAACTTCTGCCGGGATTTCAAATTCGGGATAATGCCAATTTAGTTTTTGTTTGACACTCAAACCATCTTCCGTGCCAAGGGGATTACCATGAACTTTGCTTGTGCCTTGATTTTTAGAACCTTCGCCAATGATTGTTTTAATCATAATCATGGTCGGTTTTTGTTTAGATTTACGAGCTTTTTTAAGCGCTTTGGATAACGAAGCAAGATCATTACCTTGTTCGACGTAAAGCACTTGCCAACCAGACGCAATCATCCTTTTTTTCACATCTTCAGAAAAGGACATTGCTAGCGGACCATCTAATGTGACATCATTGGCATCATAAATGAGAATAAGGCGATTCAATTGTTGGTGCCCCGCAAAAGAAATGGCTTCTTGTGCGATTCCCTCTTGTAAGCAACCATCGCCTGTTAACACATAGGTGTAGTGATCAATTAAACCTGTGGACTGTGTGTAATGTCTTAAGGTGCGTTCGGCAAGCGCCATTCCTACTGCTTGTGCAATGCCTTGTCCAAGCGGCCCGGTTGTGGCATCCACACCAGGAGTTAAATGAACTTCAGGATGACCAGGTGTTCGGGAGTGAAGTTGACGAAAGTTTTTAAGATCATCAATCGTGACATCATATCCCGTAAGATGCAAAATCGCATAAAGAAGCATACTTGCGTGACCTGCAGAAAGGACAAACCGATCACGGTTAATCCATTGGGGCATGGCAGGATTGCTAATTAGAAAATCATGAAATAAGGTGTACGTCAGTGCCGCCGATCCAATCGGCATACCTGGATGACCACTTTTTGCCTTATTCGTTGCATCAATCGCAAGTGCTTTAATCGCTGCAATAGAACGTTCATGCATCATGAATTTTTCTCCTTGATTTGAATGGATAATTCTTGCAATTGTTTTTCATCAACTTGAGAAGGTGTCTTTTCTAAAGGTCCAACACCGGCTAAGTTTTTAGGAAAAGCAATCACATCGCGGATATTTGTATTTCCTGTTAAAAGCATAATTAAGCGATCAAGACCTATCGCGATGCCGCCATGAGGCGGTGTTCCGTAATTAAAGGCTTGAATAAACCAGCCGAATTTACGTTGTATTTCTTCTTCAGATAAGCCAAGTAATGTAAAAATCTTTTCTTGTAAGGCCTTATCATAAATACGCATTGAACCACCACCGGCTTCATAACCATTAATCACGAGATCATGGGCTAATGCTAAAACTTTTTCAGGTGCTGTGTTTAAGAGAGGGAGATCTAGATCTCGTGGCCTTGTAAAAGGATGATGACTGGAGACGAGCTGACCATCGTTGTTTTTTTCGAATAACGGAAATTCTTTTACCCACAAAACATCGAAGCGATTAGCGTCGATTAACTTAAAAAAGTTTCCTAGCCATACACGCATCGCCCCTAACCCTTGTAACAATAATTGTTTTGAAGATGAAGCGCTGATGACAACCACATCTTTTTCTTGCAACGATAGTTGTTGCATAAGCATGCGTTGTTGTTCCGAACTTAAAAACTTTAAAAAAGAACCAGTCAACTGGTTATTCTCGACTTTAAATATAATCGGATTTTTGATTTGATACTTTTTCGTTATAAAGCCAAGTTCATCCGTCACTTTACGTGAGAATGCATCAGCCACTTTAGGAATGACGATGGCGTAAGCTTCGCTGATTTCTAATCCTGCCTGTTTTAATGCAGGAACTAACGCTGAAACGGGCTGTAATTTGAGGTCAAAACGTGTGTCGGGTTTATCCGTTCCATATTGCTCCATGGCCGTTTCATACGTTATCGTGGTGAAAGGTCGTTTTAATTCGAGATGGCGAATCGAAAGAAACACTTCTGCAACAAATTGTTCAAGGATGGAGAGTATTTCATCTTGGTTTAAAAAGGATGCCTCGATATCAATTTGTGTAAAATCAGGTTGGCGATCTGCGCGTAAGTCTTCATCACGAAAACAACGAGCGATTTGGAAATATCGATCAAGACCACCGATCATTAGCAATTGTTTATAGATTTGGGGCGATTGGGGCAAGGCATAAAAATGTCCAGGTTGTAACCGAGAAGGCACTAAATAATCGCGAGCACCTCCAGGCGTACTTAAAGTTAGAATGGGTGTTTCCACATAAATGAATCCGTGTTGAACAAAAAACTTCATGGTATGAGCAATAACCTGTGAACGAATCATGAGGTTGGATTGCATCGAAGGACGACGCAAATCTAAGTAACGATAATTAAGCCTGGTTTCCTCAAGGGCATCGGTTTGCGATTCGATGATCATCGCTGGCGTTTCTGAGCGATTAATCAAGGTGATTTCACTGGCAACGACTTCAATGGCACCGGTAGGTAAGGCTTGGTTAGGAACTTCTTTTTTTCGCACCGTTCCTTTGACTTCGATTAAAAATTCTGAGCGTATTTCCGGTAATGGAAATTGGTCATCACAAAACACTTGGACCAAACCCGATCGATCGCGAAGATCAATGAAAATTAATGATCCTAAATTTCGTTTTTTTGCTACCCAACCAACCAGGTGGACCTTCTGTCCAACATGATCAAGACGTAATTCGCCGTTATAATGTGTTCGTTTCATGGTTTCTCCTAGTCATTACAATCACAGTCAGGATCACAAGCTTTATCATCATCATGATCATGGTCATGACCTAATTGATGAATCATGGTGTGCACAATTTCTTTTCTTGAAATGGATGATTGTTCTTGAGTGTCCAGGTTTTTCATCGTTACCTTTTGGTCTTTAACTTCTTGTTCACCGATGATCATCGCAAATCGAGCATGGCGGCGGTCAGCGAATTTAAATTGATTTTTAAGCGGCTTATGGTCAAGATTGATTTCGGCAATCATCCCACTTGCGCGAAGTTCCTGAGTTAAACGGAACGCTTCTTGATCTTCTTTCTCTGATAAAGGCATCACGATGATATCGGTGCTGATGCTGGTGTTTTCAAACAAGGCTTCTTCAACCATGACAGCGTAAAGACGCTCAAGTCCAAAAGCAAAACCGACGCCGGCTAAAGGTTGCCCACCGAGGTCACTCACCAATTGATGATATTCGCCTCCAGCTCCTAGTGCACCCATCGAAGACCCTTGCTTGCTTTGATAATGAAACTCAAAAACCATGTTTGAATAATAATCAAGACCCCGAACTAAAGTCTTATCAAGGTCAAAATCAATACGCTCTTCTTTTAATGTAGTTGTCACTAAATTGAAGTGCCGTAAAGAAGCTGGGGAAAGAAAATCAAGAATTTTAGGAGCGTGCTCTGCAATTTCATGATCCTCAGGAACTTTGCAGTCAAGCATGCGTAAGGGATTCGTTTGAAAACGAATTTGGCAATCCGCACATAAATGTTGAAGTTTAGGTTCGAAATACGTTTTTAAAGCGTTGCGATAGTTATCACGTGTGGTTGGGTCACCGAGTGAGTTAAGTTTTAATGATACTTTGTTAAAACCGAGATGCTTTAAAGATTGATAACCGAGGATAATGGTTTCCACAACGTGTAAAGGGTGTGTTGTTCCGACCAGTTCAACCCCAAATTGGTGAAATTGACGGAATCTTCCTAATTGCGGACGTTCATAGCGAAAAGCGGGACCATTGTAATAAAGTTTGATTGGTAAAGTTGCGGTAACATCCATTTTGGTTTCAACGATTGAACGCAAAGCACCCGCTGTTAATTCTGGTCGGAGTGTTAACGAACGATCACCTTTATCTTTAAAGGTGTACATTTCTTTGCGCACAATATCAGAACTATCACCCACCGAGCGAGTAAATAATTCGGTATGCTCAAAAATAGGAGTTCGAATCAAATGAAAACCATACGTGGTGACAACGTCTTTTAATACTTGTTCGATGGCTAAAAAACCTTCAGCTTCTTCACCGATGATGTCATGAGTACCTTTAGGTAATTTGATGTCCATAGTTAATCTCCTAATGAATGACACGCTTTACATCATAAACACTACTTATATTTAATAATACATTAAAAACGTCATTTAATCGCTTCGCGTCACTGGCATATATCGTTGCACTGATGGTGGTGGTTGACGTCATCGGATGGTAGACAGCATTAATCGAGGTTACACTGACTTTAAGCTGGGAAAAAACACCCATCACATCGACCAACAACTGGGTTCGATCATTGCATTCGACTGTGATATCAACCGGATACGTTTGTAAAGCGATATTTTCGTTCCAAAACACATCCGTTAACCGCTTTTGTTCACCTTTAATATTGGGGCAATTTAAACGATGAACGGTAATGCCTTTTCCTTTGGTAATGAATCCAACAATATCATCCCCTGGAATCGGCGTGCAACAGCTGCCAAGGGTAATGGCGACTTTACCAGCATTCGGAACGACCACGGAACTTTTAATATCTTGTTCTTTTTTCTTACCGAGGTTTAATACGAACTTTTTCTTAATATTGAGTAAATCAATGACCGCACCTGGTTGTGGATTGCGATTGCTCATCGCAATAAATAAATCATCTAAAGAAGGATAGCCATAATGACTGAGTAATTTAGCCACATTTTTAGTCAAGATATCAATCATTTCTTTAGCGTTAAAACCGCGATCCTTAAAAGCATCTTCACAACTTTGTTTACCTTTATGAATCTTGTCGTCACGAAGCATTTCATTATTTTTCTTAAATAAGAATTTTTTAATGTGACCCTTGGCTGAATTGGTTTGAACAATTTTAAGCCACCCTTCATTAGGCCCTGGGGAATTGGTACTGGTTTTAATGTCAACCACATCACCGGTTTTTAAAACCGTATTCAAAGGAACTAATGTTCCATTCACCAACGCGCCTACTGCCGAATGACCAACACCAGTGTGCACTCGATAGGCAAAATCTAACGGCGTTGAACCATTGGGCAAATCGATGACTTTTCCGCGAGGAGTAAAGACAAAAACAGAGGTTTCAAACAAATCTTTTTGTAGATTCTCCATCACTTCTTTTGCGTCGCCTTCTTCGGCGGTCATTGAAACAAAATCGCGGAACCAAAATAATTTTTCTTCAATTTCTTTTTGTTCGGACTTAGGATTATAATTTTTTCCTTCTTTATATCGCCAATGGGCCGCCACACCAGTCTCTGCGATTTCGTTCATTTCTTTGGTGCGGATTTGCACTTCAAAAAATTTTCCTTCATTGGATGAAATGGTCGTGTGTAATGATTGGTATAAATTAGGCTTTGGAACAGCAATATAATCTTTAAACCGTTGTTGGATGGGCGTGAATTGATTATGAACAAGCCCCAAAACTTCATAACAACGAGACACAGAGTCGGTAATAACCCTGATGGCATAAATATCATAAATGTCATCAATGTTGTGATTTTGAAGATACAACTTGCGGTAAATAGAAAAAATGCTTTTAATCCGACTTTCAATCGTAAATGGAATTTGTTTGGCAAATAGAATATCCGCAATTTTCTTTTTTACTTCATCCAGTTCCCGATCACGATTTAATTTTTTTTGTTCGAGGAGATGAACGATGGATTGATATTTTTCAGGTTCAAGATACTTTAAAGAAATATCTTCAAGTTCACTTTTAATGGAAAACATCCCTAATCGGTGGGCAATGGGTGAAAAGACATCTCGCGTTTCTTTTGATAAGGCTTGCTGACGTTCAGGGCTTAACGATTGTAGGGTACGCATGTTGTGAAGACGATCCGCCAATTTAATGATAATGACGCGTATATCCCTTGCCATCCCAATAAAAATTTTGCGGTGATCTTCCGCTAGAAAATCTTTTTTATCCCGTTGAGAAAGTTTCAGCTGCTGAATTTTTGTTAAGGATTCAACTAAGGAAGCAACATCGTCATTAAAAAGACGCTTTAAATCCTCAACAGTCGTATCCGTATCTTCCACAACATCATGCAGGAATCCTGCTGCGATGGTCGAAGGACCCCCTTGTAACGTTGCTAGGATATAGGCAACCTCAAGTAAGTGGTGAATATAAGGTTCACCACTTTTACGAAAAATACCTTGATGTTTTTGCTCAGCATATTGATAAGCGCGTTTAATCAGGTTTCGGTCATCTTCATTTTGGATATAAAGAAAATAAACTTGTTCAATATCCGAGAAGGTTTTTAAAGCCAAAGAATTCATACTCATATTATACTCAAATCATCATTATTTGCGTGTTTCACTCGGAATAAAATCTAAAACCAAAAACTGAATCTCTTTTTGTCCTAGATAATAATTGATGCGAAATTCACCAATGAAATCAACTTCATCATAAAGCATGAGATCGTCACGTTTGATTTGAAAACTGAATAATTTAAACCCCTTCCAGGCATGGCTTAAGATTGTTCCTTCTTTGATAAAACGTAAGGATGCAGTTGGAATCCGAGTTAACTGAAAAAGTGGCGCGGTAAAAGACCTTCCAAAAGGTTTCAATGCCTCAACAAATCGATAATTTTCCAGATTCAAATCGGGTTCTGAGAGGCTGATTAATGCTTGCTTGGGAAAATGGTGTGTTGTTGATTTTTCATCATAATAATGAAGAATCTTTTGTTGAAATGATTCAAATTGGTCTTTCTTCACTTCAAAACCTGCCGCTCCGTGATGACCGCCGAAACGAATTAAGGTTGATTCGGCTGCCTGAAGAGCAAGCAAGACACTTTGTGACTCCAGCGAGCGACTAGACCCTACATATCCTTCAGTGTGACGATTCGCATCCGAAAGAATGAAGACCGGTTTTTTGGTTTCTTGACCTAGTCGTGTTGCTAATAGACCAATGATGCCTTCTTTTTCACTTGTTTTGATAATGATGGCGGATTGATTTTCATCATAACGAAGATTTTCAATCGCTTTTTTTGAAAGATCTTTTCGTTGCTGATACATGACTTTAATCCAATCCGCAAGCATGAAACGCTCTTCTTCATCCTCCGTGATTAAAAATTGTGTGATGCGATTGATGTTTTGATTTTCAACAACGCGTCCAATGCTATTCACCATGGGAATCCACTGCATGTTTAAAGTGGTTTCATCAATTGGATTGTTTCCGACTAAGCGCGTGATGATGGGTAAAGGTTGACTATTTAATAAGCGAATTGCATGTTTCACGATCGACCGATTCAATCCCAATAAGGGCATATAATCAGCCAAAGTAGCAATGCCTGCTAACGCCGAGTTGAAGGGATCGATTTGACCTAACAGACCAACCGACAAATAAAAAGCCATCATCGAACCACACATGGGTAAGGTATTGGTGGTTTGATGATGTGGATGAAGAATCCAAGGTGTATTGGGTAATACTGGACCGATTTGATGATGATCCGTAACGACTACGTTTAAGCCGCTCTGAATCGCTTTTTGAACTGGAATTAATGCATTGATGCCATTATCAACGGTAATCAACCAATTGAATTTTTTTTGAATCAACCGTTCAATCTTGTCCTCTTGGATACCATAACCATCCATATACCGAGAAGGAAGATAGGAGCTTACAGAAGCCCCAAGTTGTTTTAACGTTCGAACCATAATTGCTGTGGCGAGCATACCATCAGCGTCATAATCGCCATAAACTAAAAATGTTTCTTGCTTAGCAATACCCATTTTGATGGCGGAAACAATCGCTGTGATCGATGGAAAGAGTTTCGTATCAATAAAACTCTCAATCTTTTCAACGCCCACTAACTGTTCGTAATCAGCAAGCGTTAAATGAAAATGGTTGAGGATTTTAGTTTGAAAAGACATGACCGATTAGTCGTTAATTCCAATATAGGTTGCTTCAACAGGTTCGGTTGCCGAGTAGGAAGTCGCACTACCCTTAACTTTAGCATTTTTGGTTAAACGGACAGCAAATAGTCGAGCAATCCACGGTTGTGTGAAGGCTAGTAAGGGACGAACCAAAACATTCAAGTTACTCGTTAAGAGTAAAAGTACAAGTAATAAACCTAAAAGTGTCGCGCCATACAACGTTAATAAACCTTGGGGTCCAAAGGCAAGAAATGCAAGGGCAATGAAGCAAAGTGATAAAGCGGTCACAAATAAGAAACTTGCTGATCGAGCGATGGTTTGTTGAATTTGAACGGTTTCATTAGCTAAAGTTATCGTGTCTAATTTTTGTAACCGGAGTTGACGATTAGCTTCCTGAAATAAATAACCCCCGATTAACATGACTGCAAAAGGTATCAAGACCGCGGAGAAAGAAACAATGGAAGGAGTTGAGGTACGTAAAACACTAAAAAAGAAACCAGTGATGATGCTCGCTAACAAAGCATTGAATGTTAAAACGAGCGCGCGAGATAAGCCTAAACGAATAGCATAGTAAATAAGACCAAAGACAATGCTTAACACAACAGCAAGCATGATTTCGTTGATATTAGGTTGGGCGGCAGTCGGAGTCACATCATGTATAGACATCGTAATTAAAGCATCTCCATTGTCGAAAATAAATTCAAGTTCGACGAGTAAATCTTGAAACTCTAAGTTAGTAATCACATTCGCTCCATCATCAAAAGAAACAAGCGTATCAATGGAGTAGGGTGTTAATGATTCCACCACATACATCCGATAATCCACAGAAATTTCATCTTCGATTCGAGCATATTCATAAAAAGTGATATCGGTGAATTCAAAGGGCTGGTCATCTACCGTGATATGAGGTAACAAATCATTTTCAACTTCAGCGAGCGTATCAAAACCAGCACCATCGGCAACCTCGATATAAAGTCGCGATTGAATGGTGGTTGCAACGGGGGTAAATAACGGTTGTTCCAACACAGTGAATGTGACCGAAGCAACTACGAAAGTACCCGCTAACAGAAGACTACCGAGCGTTACCCATATTTTTTTGGCACTAAAGTCAGTGTTTGAAAACAATCCAAAATACGTTTGCTTTTGATCTTTGGCTAAGTTGGGAATGCGTTTGCTATTGATCCCAATCCAATCCAGACGTTGATTGAGTGAAGGTTCGTGTAAGAGCAGGCCTAAGACCAAGCGCAATCCAACTAAGGTGACGAGTAAGGCAATCACGGAACCGAGCATCGTAAAGACTGCAAAATTTTGTAAAAGATTGCCACCCACGAGGAAGACTGCTAAAGCAATAATAATACCTACCACTGCGATTTCAATTTGCGGCATTAACGATACACCATTAGCTTCTAAAAAAGCCTTTTTAACATTCCGGCCTCGATAAATTTCTTGTCTTAATGTTTGAATAAATGGCCAAGCACCTAAAAAAGTAAATAACAAAACTGCAAGCCCAGCAAACAAAGTAGCCGAAGAGAATTGAATGCCGATTTGAACGTAAGCGACATAGGTTAAAAAAAGCGTTAAAACAGCATTAAACCAAATCGATAGTCCGACCAAGCGGTAAACAAAAAACAATAAAACCGCCAATAAAACAAAGCCAACGGTTATAGCAATGAAGGTTTGAGAAAGATTAAGGGTAACAAAACGATCAAAAACGAGCAGCGGTTCAATCGCAGCATTGATCGAACGATAAAATAAGAAATCAACCGTGTAATCAAGCGGAGACGCGTTAAATAAATTGACAAGATAATTAGCTTCTTCATTGGCTTGTGCTACAACATTGAGCGGAAAAAGGCCTGTTTCATCTTGGGTTCCATATTTGGATAGTGACACGTCTGTTTTGATTTCACCTGATTCTTCGTTATCCCACCAAATATTGGTGTGCGCGAATCGCAAGACAATTTTATCTTCGACTTGATTGTCAGTTTTTGAAGCTTCAAAAGTATCCGCTTCAGTGCGATTGGCCCATAAAATGATTTGTGGAGTATTGCCTTCTGCGCCTTCTTGAGAGGCAATTTCTTCAGCTTCTTTGATGATGATATCTTTAAATTGGGTAGCGTTAGATAGGGGTATGACAATGGAAGGTGTTTGACCAACATACTCAACACGGGCCACGGAATCTAAAAACATTTCATCGCCGACATAACATGTATCACGCGTGGTACAGATGCTAAATTCACCATCAAAAGCTAATAAATTTTGAATACGATTGTAACGGGTTTCGTTCACTTCACTTAAGGTCACTCGGACTTGATTATTGCCTTCCGTGACAATGTTATAACGAGTCACATTAGCCGATTCGAGTCGCGCGCGCATGATGGAAGCCATGGCGAGCGCAGCACCTGCTTCAAGTGAATTTTCTTCATCTTCTTTATCCGATAAACGATAAACATATTCGCGGCCATTGGTAAATTCAAGATTGGTTTGTAACGCCCCAAAAACTTGCATCGCAGTAGCCCCAATCAACATGAAGGTCGATACTAAGATGGTAAAGTAAGCAATCATTCGTCTCATGAGATTCCTCCGTAAAAAAAACAAGTCGATACTTGCTTATTAACTTTACTACTTTTAAGCTTATTTATCAATGAATAAAACCAAATCAATCGAGATATTTAAAAGAGACTACCTTGATAGGTTCGCTTTAAATGTTTATACGCTAATTCGGTCGCCATTCGACCTCTTGGAGTACGATTAATCATCCCGATTTGAAGTAAGTAAGGTTCGTAAACGTCTTCTAAATTCATAATTTCTTCGCCAATCGCTGAAGCGAGCGCTTCTAACCCTACCGGACCACCCTTGAATCGATCAATCATCCCGAGTAAATAGCGAATATCAACATCATCAAGACCGAGAGCATCAACTTTAAGGGCATCTAATGCTTTAACCGCATCTTTGGGTGTGATGGAATCTTTCTTGTCGAAATGCGCGAAGTCTCTAACCCGACGAAATAGCCGATTTGCAATACGCGGAGTCCCGCGGGAACGTTTAGCAATTTCCACAATTGCTTCAGTTTCAATTGGCGTAGCAAGCACCTTGGAGGTGCGCTGGATGATGGCGATGATTTCTTTTTGTGTATAAAAGTTAAGTTTTTCAGTTATCCCAAACCGTGAACGTAACGGGGATGATAAATCTCCGGCACGGGTCGTTGCACCAATTAAAGTAAACGGTGGTAAAGGTAAATGAATCGAACGTGCATTGCCTTCGCGATTGACTAAAACCGAAAGTTCAAAATCTTCCATCGCGGAGTAAAGCACTTCTTCAACCACATGGGGCAGTCGATGAATTTCATCAATAAAAAGCACATCACCAGCTTCTAATGAGGTTAACACCGAAGCTAAATCCCCTGTACGTTCAATGCTAGGTCCATTAATGACTTTGATGGATCCTTTCATTTCATGCGCGACGATGTGGGCCAACGTCGTTTTACCTAAACCTGGTGGGCCATAGAGTAAAACATGATCAAGGGTCTCTTCACGATGTTGTGCCGCCCCAATAAAAACGCGAAGGTTCTTTTTTAAATCTTCTTGCCCAATATATTCGTTCAATGAATAAGGTCGAAGCGAAATTTCAACTTGATCTTCGACATTTTTTTTTGCGTCAAGTAAACGCGCCATCACGATTTCCTCAGCTGTTTCAATGCTTGTTTTAATATTTCTTCTGTTGTTCCATTAGGAATATTGATTAATGTTAAGACTTTATCAATTTCAGATGATTTAAATCCAAGTGATTTGAGCGCTTCTTTGACTTCTTGATATTGAATCGGATTACCTTTTCCGCCGTCGGTTAACTTACCTTTTAAATCGAGAATGATTTGTGCAGCAGCTTTAGGTCCAATACCAGGTAAACTTTTTAAGAACGTGACGTTGTTGC
>JBIIRB010000020.1:0-12268 GCA_044341785.1 Bacilli bacterium
CTTCACATCAAATGATGATTTAAGTTTACGTTCATGGTATCCACGAAAATAAAATTGCTGATCAAAGATACCCTTTAAAATTGTGACTTGATCGTTGGTATTCAGTTCAGAAGAAAAACTCATTTGCATCCGTTTGAGTTGATGCAATCGCTGTTGCTCATCAGGCGTTAAAGCATCATATACCATATCCCCATAACGGACATTATTCACATGGCCAAGGCGATCGATATAAGAGGAAGGAACATTAAGGGTGTACTGCGGTGTTAATCCTAAGATCGTCGTTAATCGTGGTGTGGTTTCAACCACATGTTTAATCGTGGGTTCAAAAGGAACAGGAAAGGGTAAGATTGCATCTTTAAAAATGGTTCGTTTATCAAGGTGAATGAGGACCGAAAAACTTGCGCCTTGAAATCGTACGTTCCCATGTTGATCTTTAAAAACGAATTCACGTCGAAAATAAATACCCTCCCGTTGCGAATGCCACGTATTCGCAATCAGGGTCATCGGTTCTAAGATGGGTAAGACGACTTCCACAGTTAATCCGATCAAAACCCATGCATAACCAGTCTTCAGTGTCGTTTGAATATTCAATCCATAACGATTAAGGTGGCGTTCCGCTATCGAAGCGAATAAACTTTGATAACTAGCAAGTTTGAATGCTCCAAATTCATTGAAATGAATCGTTTCACAATCCATCGGATAATCAAAGATAGTTTCCTGCATAACGTTATTATAACCAATCTAGACTTCCTTTGAGACATTTACCAATTGAAGGTAAAACGTGTATCATAGAATCGGTCGATATGGTTCAAACTATCTTTAAACCCACCCCAGGTTTCTTTAAAATCGTCATGCCATTATTTATTGAATTGGCATTAGCGGTCATTGTTTCTTATTTAGCAACTTATTTTATTTCTCAATATTCAGATCGCGTGATGGGTTCGATTTCGGTTGCTAATCAATTTTTAAACATGTTGCTGTTAATCTTTCAGGTCATTTCCGGTGGTGCCGGTATCTTGATGGCCCAAGCGGTCGGAGCCAATGCAAATCAAACGAAGAATAAAATCTTCACCGTGAGTCTCTTGTACGGTTTTTTATTGGGTGTCCTTGGCATGATATTCTTTTTGACTTTGAATCCTGTTCTTTTTAGTTTTTTCACCTTATCCCCAGATGTCCTTGAAAGCGCACGAACGTACGCCATCATTATTAGTTTATTTTTTCCAATCCAGTCGTTGTCCCTCATCATGACGCAAATGCTTTATGCTCATGGCGCGACGCGCATTGGTGTCATCGGTAATTCGATTGCGGCTATTGTACAACTATCATTCATGGTGCTTTTTTTGTATGGTCATACCCCTTTAGGCATTCCAGAATTAGGGGTGGCGGGAGTCGCGATTGGATGGGTAACAGGACGAATGGTTTATGTGATCTTTGCAACTTTGTATGTCTTTACTAAAATAAAATTACGCTTTCAATGGTCCGCGATTCGCCAAGGAGAAAAAGGGCTCACTAGAAAGTTATTTGGCGTCGGTTTTCCTTCAACCTTAGAACACATTACCTATACGCTCATGATGATTGTCATCACCGCTTTAGTCACCTCGTTTGATGCTGGAACGACTTCTATCATTGCGAAGGGTTATTTTGATAACTTGGCACAATTTACCTATTTTTTTACCGCAGCGGTATCTGGGGCCATCGCAATCCTCATTGGTCAACAGGTTGGAGCTCGACAGTATGACGCAGCTGAAAAAACAACGAGTTATGGCATCTTGGTAGCGATGGTTTCTTCACTGGTTCCTTCGTTTCTATTTATTTTGATCATGGGATTTTTAGCTTCATTATTTACGCAAGATGAAGCCATCATTTCACTCATGCAATCAATCATCATCGTGGATATTTTTCTTGAAGTAGGAAGAGCCTTGAATATGATTTTTGGACGTGCCTTAAAATCTTCGGGTGATGCTTATTATCCCCTTTGGGTTGGCATCGTGATTGAATGGGGTTTGGCAGTGCCTTTGGCTTTTTATTTTGGCCAGACGCTAGGTTTAGGTTTGGTGGGGGTTTGGATTGCCTTAGCGATTGATGAATTAGTTCGGGGTTGCTTGAATTATTTACGTTGGCGAAGTCGACGATGGCACACCAAAGGCATCATTCAAACAACCATCGTTAAAGACCCTTCAGTAAGAATTTTAAAATAGTAGGTAACCGTTTTCGCCAGGATGCTTCATTATGTTGGCCGCCTTTAATAATCGAAAACTTAAATTGATCTGGACGCGTTTTTAATCTGATGATATCAGCAATCGCCTGATTACTCGATAGATAGCCTTCTTCATCCGACAAGCCAACTTCTTCATCCCCGGTATCTAGATAAACTTTCTTAACCAATGAGAAATTGGTCCGATCAACAAGTTTTTTGATTTGAGGTAATGCCGTATAAAAAGCATTGGAAACACAACCGATTCTTCCTAATCGATGAGGATAAAGGCAAAACGCTTCTAGCGTAATCACCCCACCCATCGAACTTCCCATCATGAGGGTATGATCGGCATCGTTGAGCGTACGATACGTACGGTCAATTTCAGGTTTTAGTTCATTGAGCAAATATTGTAAATATTGTTTTCCGCGTCCTTGAACCTTACCGTCAGTTCCCGGTAATACGGATGGATAAACGTTATATTCTTCAAGGCGTTGATGGCCTTCCATTGCACACGATAATGCAACCACAATACAAGGGGCTAGGGTTGGATTTCTTTTAAAAGCTCCTATCACATCCCAAATCGCATGAGCATAACTATCTTCCACATCGAATAAGTTATGGCCATCATGCATGTATAAAACAGGATAGTGTTTTTGATTGGTGTAATAATTTTCAGGAAGAGCGATATACAAAATTGCTTCGCGTTGAAGACTTTGAATATACCGAGTTTCTTTGGTGTATGTCACAACCTCATTATACAAAAAAGTTAGAAGGTCGATTGGATGAGATGGGGTTCGGTAATCGTTTCAAAGACATCGTCTGACGTTAACGTCGCAAGATTATAATCCATCAGTTTGCCGGTTTTGTCATACGTCCAAACCTCGACTTGGTGGCAAGGAGCATTTTCCATGTCTTGCAAAGCTTTTGCTTGTTCCTGATTGAGTGCAATGACGCGATTTTCTCGAACACTACGATAAGGTTCAAAAGCATAATGTTTAAGGATGACTTCAACGTGAGGTTGATTCGTAAACACCATTTTTTCAATCGCCGGCATCAAATTAATGTTTAAAAAGCTTTCTAAATAAACCATGGGTTTTTGATTGCCAGAATAAATTCGCTTTAGATAAAGTAAACGTTCACCAACTTGAATATTCATTTTTTTCGCGATGGTTTCATCCGCTAAGATCATGGTTTGTTCTAACGTCACTATGGCGGGTTCTAATCCTAATTTTTTAATGTATTGAAACAGTAAAAAACCTTTCGCCATGAATTCATTAGAATGCCTTTTATGCGAAACGATGTATTCGTTTTTCTTGAAAGAGGCAATCAGTCCTTCTTGTTGTAACGTTTGTAAGGCGATTTCTACATCTTTTTCTTGCATCATGAACGTTTTGCTTAAGTCTTGAATCGAAGGCAAGACAAACTTCTCTGATAAATGATAATCATAAATGGCTAACCGAAATTGATTCATCAATTGAACCTTTAAGGGCGTATTTTGTCGTTTATCGACCGTGATTAATTCATAAAATTTCATTTGACAAATACCGGGTTGGAATGCAAGGAAACTTGTTTGCCATCCATGTAAGACTGAACAAACGCAAGCGGTTTGCCATCCGCGTCCATTAAAGTCGACAAAACATAATGAAGGGGGGCATGAAGATCAGTTTGTAAAATAAAAGCTTCAGATGCAACTGCTTTTTTCGTAATATATTTGGATTTCAAAGGACCTAAATCATTCGGGTTAATCTGTTTAAGAAATTGAATTAATGAAAAAGATTCATCCATGCGTAATTGAAGTTTCGGAAAAATTGACATCGGTAAGTAAATGGTTTGATAAATGACAGGATAGGCTTCAAAGGTGAATAGACGCTTGATCAACCAAAACTTTTTTTCTGTGGGAGCAAGATCAACTTGAAAAGGCGAGGGAAGCGATTTAACTTTGTCTAAACAAAAAATTTGTGAAGGGAGATGAACCGGAAATTCCGTTTCAAATAAAGGTAAAGAAAGTCGTAACGGGGGACGTTGATTGACATACGTGCCACTACCTTTAATTCGAATGATCAGTCCTTTTTCCACCAAGGCATCATACGCGCGGCGCACCACAGTGGTTGAAATGCCAAAAATAGAACGCATTTCTGCTTCGGTAGGCAGCCTTTCCATGTGTTTGAGGTGCTTATTCACGATTGCGTCACGAATGGAACGTTTTAACTGGACATATAAAGGTTCAGTTGAAAGCAAGTCTAAAGAAAGAATATTCATAATGGTTATCATAGTGTAATGATGTTAAATCGCAAGTTTTCGGCCTAATAAAATACCATTTAAATATATATATATACTTTTTATTTTTGAAAAGATACAAATTTGTTCTTTTTCATGAAAAATCAATGATGGAGAGCAAACCCTATCTTATTGAGGGATAAACTCTTAAAATAGGGTTATGGAAAAGATTTTACATCCGATGCACTTGTCCGCATCTCTGCAACTGCAAATGATGTTTTTAGAGGATGTGTATTTTGATTACCAAGATTATGAGATCGCCGATTGGTTAAAGGGGTTAGATGAATCCACGATTGAAGAGATTATTAACCGCCAAGGCCATGAATCATTAAAGGCCAATTCCTTTGTGATACCTTATACGTATTTGAAATACCATGTTGTCCCCAAAACGAGTTTGGTCAGTTATCTCAAAACACTCATGCATCATCATCGATTCATCGATGATGAAAATCCTAATTTAAAAAACATGAAACTCAATTTTGATCAAATTTTTACTGGTAAAACAAGCTACGCTTTTAATCCAGAAAAATCGATCAAAAAGTATTAAGTTTTTTACACTCATGTCTTGGCAAACAAAAAGAGCACGGTCGTGCTCTTTTAAATTCATTTGAACTATTTAGCTTTTTGATTGATCGTCACTTGCGGGAATGGAATATCAATTTTATTGCGATCGCAGAATAATTTAAATTCGCGATTCATTAATCTCCCTAGTTTAAACCGGTCTTCTTCTTTGCATTTCGCAACAAACTTGAGATTGACGGAGGAATCTGCTAAACCAGTGACACCTGCATAATTAGGTCCGTCTCCAATTAAATCAGCATACTTCTTTTTCACAGTAGGAATAAAATCTTCGGCAATTAACTTTTCTACTTTTTCTAAATCTTCTTCATAAGCGATGCCAACATCACATACCGCTGTGGATAAATTAATCGAAGCATTGATGACGTTTCTTACATCTTTATTATTAATGATTTTTAAATCTTGATTACCGATATCTAAGAACTTGGTTGTGCGTAAACCAATTTCAGTGACAACACCTCGGAAGCCATCAATGATGACGATGTCACCGACACTAAATTGCTTTTCTAAAATGAGAAATAAACCGGCAAGAATGTCTTCGATTAAACCTTGCGCACCAAAGGAAACGACAAACCCAATCAAACCAACCGAGGCGAGTAACGTTAACGAATCAACTCCCCAAGCCGTGAGAATAAAGAACAGTCCTAAGAACAACACAATATAATTATAAAAACTTTTTAATAATAAGATGCCTGTTCCTGAACGAATTTTTTTAGAAACAAATAAGGTTGTTACCACAATGAATGCCCGTTGTAAAATCCACATAAAGAGTAAAATCGCAAACGTTTCTAAGAAGCGTAAATAGTTTTGTGTCACGAGTGAACCTAGATCAAAAAACTTACCTAAGGTTCGATCAATGATATCCGCAAATTCCGTATCCGGAAAAAGGATATCACTAAAGACCGCTAAACCAACTACCAACACCACGACTAATGCCTGCAAGACAATGGAAATAATCTTCCCTCGTTTTTTCAAAAGAGCTTCCTTTTGAATTTTATTTAACGGCGCTTTTTTATCCATAATCCAACCTCCTATAATTGGACGACTAATAACTGATATAGAATCGGGTTAGCCTCATCGAGCCAACCACGTAATTCCCATGTTCCTTCGACGGCTTCCGAAGTCGTCACTTCATAATAACGAGCAACATCATTTTCATTGATCATTTCAAAAGGAAGTGTGCGTTGTTGTTGATACAAAGCAAGTGACGTAAAAGCATACGTGCGATCGATGGTTAACTGGATAGTCGTAATATCATCCTGCGTGAATAACGACAACACAAGCGTCGGTTGACCTATCGATACAAGCGTTTCTTCTGAAACCAAGATGGTTTCATTGCCTGAAACGCGATCAAAAGAAACGTACCAATTGAATACGATTATTTCGTCATAAGGTAGATTATCAAATACGATATTCGTGTCATTACCGTTCCAATCTTGAATGAACGTTTGTGAAGAAGTCACCACCTCAAAGGTATAGATTTCATGGGTTAACGTGCTGCTGAGTCTTGAAGGCGAAACAATCAACGTTCCTGGAGATGAAAAAGATCGTTCATAGTTGCCATGCACGAAAGGTAAAGAAGCATACGTTTTGGTAAATATCGTTTCCGGTTGATTTTGGATAATCGCTTGGATATCGACTCGATAGGTTTGATTAAGATGCGGTAAATTCTCAAATCGAAGCGGTGTCATTCCTGGTGTTAATGTTTCTATCCATTGTTGATTACCTTGGGTTAATGTTAATTCAAAGCGATCCACCGGTCTAAAACCAACTTGCGTTGAAACCACCATTTCCAAAGCAATTGTTTCATCTTGATAGTCACCTTCAAAGGTGAACGCATCTACATTCGCCAGCAATCGTGGTGCAGTTTGAATGGTTTCTGTTGCTAATGTTGACCAGCCTAGATTGCTTTGGTATTGAATCGATAACGTATAGTTTTCATTTTCTCTTAATGGACTTAATTGACCTTCATTTAAACCATACGCTAAGGTTACTTCAAAATTTCCCCATTGATTTTCAACCCACAAACGTGTGGGCAGGGGTTCTGGAAGCGGTGGTGCTTCTTCGGAAGAAGAACTATTTTCAATGATCACATTCTCAATGATTTCAAGTTCATAATAAGCTGAATTTTGAAACACTTTTAAATCCAAAAACGTGGCTTGCAGACTAATTTGAAACGAGGTGACAACGGCAATCGTTGCCACGGAAACACTGCCACCTACGAACGTGCCCATCATGCGACGAATTTTTTCTTGTTTACTCAGCATGATTAAATTCCTCTTTTAATGCTTTGTATGTATAGATAATGACGATGCCAATCAAGCTGATGATCACAACCCAAGATGTCACATCGATAGGAGTCATCATGATGAAATCATTCGGTTTGAGCGGTTGAAGAGGTGAATGATTTTCAATCCAAATGGGGAATAACATCAGGGTCTCTACATTAGGAACGATGTAGGTTTCATTAATCAATTGGGTTTCATCTAAAGGGGCTAATGACCAACCCAGAAAAACATAATTTGGATTTACCGGTAGATTGGGTAAAGATCCAATCATCTGTCCAGACGTCGCCTCAATGGAAAGCATCGTTTCTCCGGTATAAAATTTAAGTTCAACGCTTAAACCTTCAAAGAGTGGGATAAACGAAACGGATTGATCAGGCATCGTAAACGTTGAAAAATGAACCGGTTGCCCGTTGAGTGACCAACCCAAAAATTGATAACCGGGACGAACCAAGGTCGGAATTGAGGATATAGTTGAACCATAATTGAGTTCGGTCGTTTGAATCAGCAAGGATTCATGATCATAAAAACGCACCGTATGCGTGTTAATGATCCATTGGGCATACAGAGACGTTGATGTGCTTAAAGTTGTTTCAGAAAGAAGTTCCAATTGTCCTTCTTCATCCAAAGTCCAACCGATAAATGTATAACCTTCGCGCGTTGGAACGTGACTCGTAATGAGTGGTGCGATGAGCGAACCATAATAAGAGTTGATTTCCACCCACGGAAGATTGGACACACCGTCATATAAATGAATCAGTAATTGAATGGGGGTAAATTTAGCAAATAATTCAATCGTCGCTTGACTTAAATCAATCAAAGATTCTTCAAAAGGAATGGTATGAGCTTCATCTAAATACCATCCTTCAAACGTATGACCTTCTAATGTGAGTTGTGGATTTTCCCAAACTGAACCTAATGTGTAAATTAAAGGTAATGGTGAACTCGGTGTCCCACCTTGGAGATTAAATTGTAAGTTATAAACATAGCGAATGCCTTCTCCGTAAAGTTGAATCGATTGGGTTGGATAAGCAATTTCTTCGACTTGCTCATTGTTGTAAAACCAAGTTGAATAACGATAGGTGCTATCACTGAGTAGTTCGGAAATGATGTAAACCGAATCGGACAAAACATCCATCGTTTTTAAAACCGTAGTGTAGCCCATAAATTGAATTCGCCATAAACCAATTGTGGATACCGATGTTGAAAAGTTTCCTACCGTGTCCACACTGCGAGCTTCGTAGACACCAACCGTATCCATCAAAATAGGCGTTTGAAAAGTGATCCAATTGCCGCCTGGTTTTTTCACTTGATAACCCGAGATGGCGTTGTCATCAGTACCGCCCGATACAGCAAGAGAATATTGATCGTAATTAAAAGAGGTTGAAATGGTCGGTGCAGTTGGGGGAGTGTTATCAACCGCGTAAATATTGGTATTTAAATTAATGCCACCTTGAATAAATTCAGACGCAAAATACCATTGATTCAACGCCGTTCCCATCGAATAACCACCCGTAGCGGCAGAAAAACCGGCATAATAAAACTCACTGATTTGATTTAAAGTTAAGTTGGTTTGAAGACGTGTGGCATTGGTAGGTCGCGTCGCGTTATCCGGTGAAACACGAATTTCAATGGATGAGGTGTTTGAATTATATTCAATCCATGTGTGCATCGATCGAACTTTTTGATTAAGAGGGGTATTAGACCATAAGCTTAAAAAAGCATTATCAAAGGCTGAACCTGTGCGACTAGTCAGCGATCCATTCGTGAAAACATCAGTTGAGGCAACAATTTCTAAGTTATTATTCTTAAAATAATCAAAAATAATACCCACGCTGTCTGGAACATTTTGATACCCTAAACCACCACCCGTGCTTCCTAAGGTGGATGTGTTATTCGCTAACGTGAAAACATAACCATCCGCGGGAACATCGCTATTAGTTTTATAAATATCCATCACAAAATAGGTCGAAAAACCTGGTGAAGTTGGATTGGCTTTAGCCATTTGTGTTTTAGTAAACAACGAAGATGTTTGTCCCGTTGAATTGGTCATGACCGCGCCTTGAGCATTAATAAATGGGAAAGTAGGTGTCCCTACTTGATGATCATCACGGATGAAATCATTTAAGTCAGGCAGTTGGGCAAAAGAGGCAACCGCAACCTTGACAGGAATAGTAGGATTAGAAGCATTCGCCGCTATTCCTTGGTGGATTGGTGATGCAACTAGCAACAAGACAGGAAGAAAATAAAATCGAGCTTTCACAATTTCATTATTATACACAAATGGTCGCATTCGCTCAAAAGAATTTGTGTTTTTGAACTTTGCTATATTTTTAGTATAATCACCTATTAGGAGGTTCATCACATATGGACTTTACGATTTTATTAGGTGAATTTGTTGGTTTATTTGTTTTCGTTGTCGTGCATGGTGGCATCATGGCCAGCATCGTTTTTACAAGCAAAGCAAAAGACGCTTTCTTGTCAACGTTTGCGGTATTTGCCGGAATCACGTTTGGTGTTTACGCTGCAATCGCCGGTGGAAGTGGAGCCCATATTAACCCTGCGGTTACGATGGCTTTCTTTGCTACAGGAGATGTTGATGCTTTACAAGCCGTGACATACATCGTCGGCCAATTACTCGGTGGTGTTGCTGGTGCATTCGCACTTTACGTGGTGTATCGCCCTCAATTTGCTGCAGCTAAAGAACCATTAGCGCCTTTAACTGGCAATCCTGAAAAGAAAGATTTATTGCAAAACATCATCACTTCGTTATTAGGATCGATGTTACTTGCTTTCTTAGTGGTCACCGTCGTTGCCTTAACAGCGGATACGAATGGATTAACCCCTGTCGTGGTCGGTGCTGCTGTCACTGCTGCTGCATTTGCATTTGGTGGAACAGCGTATTCGGTCCTCAACGTGGCTCGTGATTTAGGTCCTCGCGTAACCGCTACGGTCTTACGCTTAGGCAAACCTGAATGGGTATTAGTGTTAGCGTTAGTGGCCGCTTCCTTAGTGGGTGGTTACTTAGCTGGCTTCTTATTCACGATTCTTTAATTCAAACTCAAAAGCAGGTTGATTCATTCGCCTGCTTTTTTGTTTGCATTCACGGACCCTTTAAACATTAAAATCGATCAATCACGCATAGGTATTAACAACAATGGATAGTGATTGGTTAAAGAAGCATCAAGTTTTGTTAAATGATTCAATTTATTTTCTTTGATTTTAATTGATGCATTATAATGATTGAAATCGAGGAAGTGTTATGCCTAAACTAGCGTTACAAGATTTACATTTAAAAGCCGGTGCAAAGATGGTATTTTGGGGTGGATTTACGATGCCTCAAGAATTCCAAGGACTTGTCATCGAACATGTTGCCGTACGAGAAAAAGTAGGTGTTTTTGATGTTTCGCATATGGGAAGAATCCGTGTTGAAGGAAAAGATGCATTAACGTTTGTCCAATCTTTATTTACCAACGATATTGAAAACATACCTCCTAACAAAGCAGTCTATGGTCTTTTTTGCAATGAAGAGGGTTACCCTATTGATGACCTCTTTGTTTATGTAGAAAAACCAACCTCTTTATTATTGGTGGTCAACGCGATTAATTTGCCTAACGATTTAGCGTGGTTGAATGGTCATCTTGGTAACCATCAAGTCACGATCACTGATATCACTTTAACCACCAATCAATTGGCCATCCAAGGTCCATTAGCGGAATCGGTCTTGCAATCGGTTATCACCAAAAAAGTTGAATTAAGCGAACTAAAATTTATGCACTACCTTAAGACCAAACACCAAGGTAAAGAATTACTGATATCGCGTTCAGGCTACACCGGAAGTGATGGTTTTGAAGTGTATGGGGATTTAGCCACCATGCGCTTAATCTATGAAGCGTTATTAGCCGCCCACGTTCAACCATGTGGTTTAGGTGCGCGTGATACATTACGATTTGAAGCCGCATTACCGCTGTATAGTCATGAAATTTCTGACCATCTTTCTCCCGTGGAAGCTGGTTTAAACTTTGCCATCAAACTACACAAAAAATTTATTGGACAACCCGCCCTCAAGAAGCAAATTGAACAAGGTACAGCAGGAAAACTCGTGGGTCTACAAATCCTGAGTCGAGGCGTAGCACGTGCCGAATATGAAGTGTTTGCAGGCGAAGAAAAAATCGGCCATGTCACAACCGGTTATATCCTTCCTAAACAAACCCAAGGTTTAGCCTTAGCGTATTTAAAAACACCCTTTACCAAGCCTGGAACAAAAGTCACCGTGATGATGCGAACCACGCCATTAGAAGCGGTGGTCCGTGATATGATATTTATGCAAAAACAATACAAAAGATAAAGGAAAAAAATATGTCAAATTTAAAATATTCAGCTTCGCACGAATGGGTTTCTGTCGATGGCGATATCGCGACGATTGGCATTACTGATTTTGCTCAATCAAGTTTAGGTTCCATCGTCTTTGTGGATCTTCCTCAAGTAGGAAAAACTTTTGAAAATAATGCCGTTTTTGGTGTGGTTGAATCAGTGAAAGCCGCATCCGATTTATACATTCCATTAAGTGGAACGGTGATTGCGGTCAATGACCAATTAACGGGCTCACCCGACCTGCTTAACAGCGATGCTGAAAAAACATTTATCATTAAAATTAAAATGGCCAATCCCTCTGAACTCGATGCCTTGTTATCTAAAGCCGATTACGACGCTCTACCCAAGTAAAGTAGGTTCTTATGTTTAAATACATCCCTCTCACACCTCGCGATCAAGAGGCCATGCTAAAAAAAATTGGCGTTACCTCCATCAATGATTTGCTCGTAGACATTCCGGCATCGATTCGATTAAAAAAACCTTATCAAATACCCATGCGTTTATCTGAAAGCCAAGTTCGTTCTCATCTCAAGAGCTTACAGGGCCAAGTGTTAAA
>JBIIRB010000092.1:0-3472 GCA_044341785.1 Bacilli bacterium
ACTTAATGCCATCTTTGATGTAGATTTAATCACTATCATTGAAGCGATTTTACCCTCGCTATCGCTGCAAATTTTAGCCTTCTATCTGATGAGTTTATTAACGAGCACGTTGCTGGTGTGGATGATTGTTGAAGATCAACATCGCTTTCACATTCGGTTTGCAATCACGCGCTTGCCTGCGAAGCAATTCCGATTAATGCTTGGGTTAGGGGTGATTGCCATGATCATCATGTCGTTGTTTGGGTTCGATGGTGCTACGCTTTTATTTGGACCTTTATTATGGATTGCAATCTTCATGATGAGTCAAACCCTCAGTTTTAAAACTTCCGTTTTGGGTTTTCTTTTTGCCTATTTTTTGGGATCAATCCTCCTGTTGATCGGATTGGCAACCGCCTTTCCTGAGTTTCAAAGTTGGATCTTCATTCCTGTATTTTTTTTACCATTTATGAAGGTAAAAACATTGAATACTGATTGATTTTCAATTCAATTAAGTTATGATGTAAGAGATATTATGGTCAAAATCGTTACCCGAATCGGCTTAGGATTTCTCTACATTATTACTTCCCCTATCATTGCGTTTATCTTTGGGTTATTTTTCATCTATGGTCTGTTGAATTTCTTTTTTTATGCCTTTAAACTCATCTTTCTTTTCTTCTCGGGTAAGAGTCTTACCTCTGAATTAAAAGAGGATGTGGACGCACGGAGAAACTTAATGCTCATGTCGATGAATCAACAAACCCAACATCGTGAACCGTCGCCGATACAAAAAATTCCTGGTACGAATTCATGATCTTCACGAGCAATCAATTACCACCTCAAACTAACACCATCATTTGGATTATTTTAGCGGTTTTACTCATTGGTTTTGCGTTAATTGGCTTGTTAGGATGGTTAGTAGAAAAATACATGGCTTGGGCGCAACTGCGGGTTGACCAAGGCATGTCCCCTCTTATTTTAGGACGGTCGATTACGAAACCCGATCACTTTCAAAAAGTAGCCTTTAAAAAACATCATCGTTTAGCCTTTACCGAATTCTTTTATCCCTCACTTATTTTGGCTATTGCCTTAACTTTCCTTTATGGCTATATGGCCATCATGAACGATTCCAACCTCATCAACGAACTCTGGAATTATGTTCCAAACGAGGATGGATATGCGCGTGGTTTTAATACCTTATTTTTTATTTGGGACTGGGATAATATTTCCACAGCGAATTTTTTTGGCCTTACACTATGGAATGATTTTCCAACGCTTCTGAATAGTCCCCATTTTTATATTGAGGCTTGGCCATCGTATGTTTATATTAGTTTGCTCATCATGGCTGGTTTTTTATACACCTTATCAACATTATCGTTGTTTGCACGAACCTTTCGTATTTACGCCATGAAAAATACTGCCTTTACAATCCGCCTAGAAGAAGTCAGTAAAAAAATGTATTAAGTATTGCTCAACCAGTTAAAGACTTCGTAAACCACATAACCTAATAAAACAATATTAAAAATTAATAAGGTCATGACCCAGCGGTCACGAGCTAATTTGCGTTCTTTGTATTTGACCTCTTCATAATCGATCGGGTCTTGATTGAAAGAAAATGGATCCATCTTGATTTCCTAATACAATAATTGGCCTGGTGTGCGTGGGTAAGGCTGTGCATCGCGAATGTTATTCACACCGGTAATATACATGAGCAAACGATCGAAGCCAATGCCAAACCCAGCATGTTTACAACCCCCATATTTTCGTAAATCTAAATACCATTCTAAACCTTCTAAATTATGCATTTCTTCCATACGCTTCTTCAACAAATCATAACGTTCCTCACGTTGCGATCCTCCGACTAATTCACCAACACCAGGCACGAGTAAATCACAGGCTGCCACCGTTTTTTGATCATCGTTCAGACGCATATAAAAGGCTTTAATATCTTTGGGATAATGGATTAAGAAAACAGGACCTTTAATCACAACTTCAGTTAAATAACGTTCATGCTCGGTTTGTAAATCCATCCCCCAATGAATATGTTTATTTTCAAATGGATGTCCGTTTTGAAGCGCTTTTTGCAATAATGCGATCCCTTCGGTATACGTCATTTTGTGAAATGGTTTGCTAAGCACTTCCGATAATCGAACTGCGACGGTCGTATCAATGAATTGGTTAAAAAACGCCATCTCTTCGGGACAACGTGTGGTCACATAATCCACACAATATTTAACACAGTCTTCAATCAGTTGCATATCATCATTTAAGTCCGCAAATGCAATTTCGGGTTCAATCATCCAAAATTCCGAAGCGTGCCGTGGTGTGTTTGATTCTTCCGCACGAAAGGTAGGACCAAACGTATAAACATCTTTAAAGGCTAAGGCAAACGCTTCGACATGGAGTTGACCCGAGACAGTCAATGATGCTTTTTTCTTAAAAAAGCTTTCTGGTTTTTTTTCATCCACCATCACTTTAAACACTTGACCAGCACCTTCTGCGTCATTGCCGGTGATGATTGGAGCATGAACATAAACAAAATCCCGGTCTTGAAAAAAAGTATGAATCGCCATCGCCAATACACTTCTAACTCGATAAAGAGCGGTAAAGGTGTTGGTACGTGGTCGTAAATGTGCAATCTCGCGAAGAAATTCAAAACCATGGCGCTTTTTTTGTAATGGATATTCTTCAGGAGCACCGCCTGCTAATACGATGCTGATCACTTGAATTTCGAACGGTTGTTTTTGAGTGGGGGTTAAAACCAATTGACCTTCGACTTCAATCGCCGAACCTGTTGCATAACTTGCGTAATCATCAAAAGCAGATAAATGACTTTTTAAATAAACTAGCTGAGCATTCTTAAAATAAGAACCATCGTTTAATTCTATAAATCCAACACCACCATTATGACGATTGGTTCTAACCCAACCTTGTAAAGTAATCGTTTGTTTTTCTACATCAATTAATTGATTGAGTTTAGCGAGGTGATATAAGCGTTTAATGGTTTGTTTAGCTTTCATAAAAATTCCTATCTATTCTATTTCTTATTATAACTTAGATAAGCGTGGCTTTCTCAATCGACCAAGAAGCATCCGCTGCCATCGATAAATCACCAATAAGATTAGCTTCAATCATCACGTCTGCAAGTTTAGCAATCATCGCCGCTTGATCAGTGCAACACCACATAGGAGGAATCGCAACATGAACTCCTTCGCTTTGCCCCATGAGTTTCAATTTGGTTCGCAAAGCATCGTTCGCGGAGACGCCACCACCTAAAACAAGATGGTGAATTTGATATTGCTGCAATAGTTTTTTTGTCTTTTGAACGACCATATTCGTTGCAACTTCTTGAAAAGAAGAGCATAAGTCATTCACCCGAATCGCACTATTTTTTTGTTTGGCTTGATGCACTAAATTCATCACCGCCGTTTTTAAACCAGAAAAACTAACATGGTTAGCATCGTGTAAAAGTGGTGTGGGCAATGGATACGTAGGC
>JBIIRB010000093.1:0-3450 GCA_044341785.1 Bacilli bacterium
TGTCCCTAAAGTCAGTAAACCTGAAGGTAAATCGATATACGGGAGTTTTGAAGTACCCGCAGCAGCATGGGCAAACGCAAAGGAATCGATTTCGGTGATATTGTCAGGAATATTAAGTGTGGTGACATTTGGAAGGTTATATAAGGCATAGGTTGCTAAGCGTGTTGCGGAGGTTGGATTGATGGTTACTGTGCTTAAATTCGCTGGAAGACCTGTGACACCAGTATGCGCTGAACCAAAGGCATAAGTTAAGAACGAATTCGCAGCACCGTTCACGGTTGAAGTGAAAGTCCATGTTAACGTGGTTAAATTTGTTGCACCGGTTAACACGTTCGTACCCATACTCGTGATGGATGAAGGGATGACCACTTCTCGTACCATCGGTAAATCTCTTAAAAAGTCGTTAGGCATGACAGTCGCACCATTGGAAATAATCACCTTTTCTAATGAAAGTGGAACATTAACACCGACAGAGTTGTAAACTGTGCCCCCAAATAAATACTTAATCGAAAGTAATGCAGAGGAAGCACTATTATTGGCAGAACGTACGGTGACGCGTTCTAAGGCATCCGTCCCTGTGAGCACATTCGTTCCTAAACTCGTAACTTGAGAAGGAATGTCTAATGCGGTCAATGATGAACTATTTCTAAACGCATCATTACGAATCGTTTTTAATGATGTGCTCGGTAACGTCAACGTTCTTAACGCGGGCATATTAGCAAATGCAGCAAAACCAATCGTCTTAATTTGTGAACTTGCGCCTTCACCATCTTCGAAGGTAATGGACACTAAATTGGCATTATCTTCAAAGGCACGATCCGCGACCATCGTCACAGGAACTCCATCAATTTCAGCAGGAATGAACAATTCGGAGTGGATGCCGTCATAGCCAGTGATGACACATTCCGTGGATGAGCAAGCAGTTTTTAATCCTTCAAATGTACCCACTTCCCAACCCGCATAAAGGGTAGTACTAACGTCTGGCATCGTGGTAAATGTAAAAACATTGGTTAATTCAACGTCGGTAAACCAACCAGTAAAGGTATGGTTTTTACGAACAGGATTCACTGGAGCAACAATGGGTGACCCAGCTTGAGCGGTCAACGGTTCAACCAATGTTCCGCCATTGGATAAGAAAGTAATCATGAACGATTGACGTTCCCAACGGGCATACAACGTTGTGTTTCTTAATACGGGGGTATTCGAAGTAAAGATCACATCGGTTGGTAATGTACCTGTATACCAACCTAAAAATACATAACCTGTGCGTGTGGCATTCGGTAATTGGAACGTACGACCATCTTCCACTTGAACCGAAGAAATGGGAGTTCCACCTTGAACGTCAAACGCGACGACCCATGTAACATTGCCTGGTTCCACTTCTGGATCGGTAGGGATTAAGGTAAATTTCGCAAATAAGGTCATGTCTTGAACCACCGGCATGGACGAAGTAAACAGGACATCATTAGGAGTGATCCCTGTATACCAACCATCAAACGTATGGTTTGCTTTCGATGTGGCAGGGAAATTTAAAATATATTCCCCATGCTCAACGATCAACGTTGCATTCGCCACAGCGGTGCCACCTAAGGTATTAAAGGTGACCGTGTGTTCGACCACTTCTGGTTCTTCTGAAGAACTTTCGCTACTCGATGACGAGGAGCTGACGGAACTCGAACTCGCGGTTTCGCGAATCGCTTCAGCAAGTGTTCCTAATGACGTCGATAAAATCGACGCGACGAGAATCGCGGTGACTGAAGCGGCTAAAGTTCCGATGATAAATCGTAATCCTTCTTGGTTAAATTTCGCCATGATGTTTGCCTCCTATAGCAAATATTTTTTTCTTAACTGCACTAAATAGAATCCCCCACCCCAACCTAAGAGCACCACAAAGATGATCCATGGAAAATAAAAACCTTCTTCTGGAGAAGGCGGAAGAGGTGGTTCAGGGTCAACTGGCGCTAACAAAATATTCAATTGTTCAATTGCTTGCTGAAGGCGGAGACGCGCTTCGTCGGAGACAAACGTTTGTTGATCCTGGGATAATGCTTCATACGCCTCAATCGCTTCACGGATTGCTTGTTCGTCTGCCAAGGTGATGGTTGAAGGCAAGGCTAATAATTGGACATCCACAGGGATGGCAATTTGCCAATCTTGATATTGTTTGGCGTACGTGGCTAACAATTGAACATACATCAAATCAATGAATGACCGTTCCGTGGAGTTTAAAGCGTCATAGGTGCTAAGTGCTAATTGAATTCGTGCTGCATCATCTTCCGTGATGGTAGGTCCAATGGATAAAACAAGGGTGACAAAATCATTGGCGTTTTTCAATTGATTTAATTGACTGACAGCTTGGAATAAACGTGAGCGGACTTCTGGAGCCACCATCGCTTGTTCTTCAGGGGTTAAGTTTAAATAGTTTTCATAGGCTGTTTCAATGGCATTGATATCTTCAATAGAATAATTTTGGGGAATGCTTAAGGTTAACAGTTCGACACCCCGTGCTTGATCTAAATTGGAATACTGAACAATCAAATCATTCAAATGATGATCACGATCAAGCGGAAATAACGCTTTTTGTTCATCGGTTAAATTCATGTACGCTTCTAAAGCGGATTGAATGAGGTCACCATCCTCGAGTGACACAATCCGTGGAAGAGCGTCAATTTGAAGCACGACGGCTTCGACGGCGAGTAAATCAACCATGTGGGTTTCTAAGGCGATGAGTTCTTCAACATAATCATCATCTAAATACTTTCGTTGATCGGGGGTTAATTGATTAAGTTGTTCACGTAAAGCAATCAACGCATCTTCATCATCTGTGGTCATTGGATCATTAAATTGATTGAGGGCATCGATAAAGGCTAAATTGGGGCGAATATCCACCCACTTGGCATATACGGTGGTGCTTGAGGTGATGGGGGAAGCAAAATCATGAGCAACCGTGCACGCTTCATCCGCGAACCAACCATCAAACACAAAATAATTTTCATGAGTGGCAGATGGAGGAGTTAGTATCGTGCCATAATCAGAAACTATCGTAACATCGTTGCCAAATGAAGCATTGGCGAGCGTCACATTAAATTGATCGATTTGCCATTTTGCATACAGCGTTGTTGATAAATAATTGAATTGATTCACATCGAATGGTTGTGTGAGTGCCGCGTCTAGATACCAACCCACAAATGTATGATTGGCCTTGGTTGGAGGTTCAGGTAATGTGAATCCATCGCGAATGTTCGTGATGATTTCAGGCATATCGTTACCACCGTTGGTGTTAAATTGAATGGTCGCATCAACCATCCGCCATTGAGCAAAAAAAATCTTATCGGCAAGAAAACTATCTTGGGTTAATAGATTGGTTGTTTGTGACGGTGTGGTTCCCCAACCTAAGAACGTGAATCCGGGGCGAACGGGCTCATATAGATCGAGAAGAATCGTAATGGG
>JBIIRB010000094.1:0-3441 GCA_044341785.1 Bacilli bacterium
CTGATGTTTCTTGTCTAAAAAAATTATTAAAAGCGTAATACGAACCATGATCTAAATCTTCCGATAAATTACGGTCATAATAAAAAATATTTTGTGTATTAATGAACTCATCATTGTGATCGAGGATATCGATTAATCCATTGACCTGATTCACCGATAAACGTGTGTTGGATATCCCCTCAATGTATTGCGATAACACATTATTTTTGCTAGCAAAACTGATGTTTTCTGAACTAAAATCACCGATTTGGGCTTCAGACACACGGTAATGAGGATCGATGCTCGCGTCCTCTGGGTAATTCAACGGGTTAAGTAGGGCAACAGGATCATCCGCAATATCCGTCAGAGAGAATTGACGATGCACCACATATTGTCTTCGAATCGTTTGATTGTTTTCTTGTTTATTAAAATAATCAAATGCTGAAAAAGAAAAAATCGATGAGGATGTAGGGTTATCACCCCAGCATGAACTCAAGACCAATAAACCAGCAAGAAGAGGTAAAGCTTTGTTCATGATCGTTTGGTTTTAAAAAAAGACGTCATCAACTGAGCACACGCGTCTTTAAGCACCCCTTCGATGATGAGGGGTCGGTGATTGATGGAAGGTGTTTCATAATAGTGAAGCGAACTGATTAATGCACCACCCTTAGGTTCTCTAGCACCAAAGACCACTTGTTTGACTCTCGCCCAAACCGAAGCGCCTGCGCACATCGCACACGGTTCAATCGTCACATAAAGGGTTGCATGTAATAATCGTGCTTGTTTGGTTTTTTGGCTTGCCATTTGAATTGCCATGATTTCAGCATGTGCGGTAGGATCGTGTTTGGTTTCGGTTTGATTATAACCTTCACCGATAATTTCGCCGTTCAACACGACGACCGCACCAATAGGAACTTCACCTAATGCAGCAGCACGTTTAGCTAAATCTAAGGCTTTTGCCATGAAAAACTCGTGTTGGATCATGTCGTGATTCATAGCAAATCTTGATTATTTTTTCGCTTGAATGATCGATAAACCGCCTAAGAAAGGACGTAAAACTTCAGGGACAATCACTGAACCATCCTTCGTTTGGTATTGCTCGACAATCGCAGGAATCAATCGTGACGTTGCTAATGCGGATGCGTTTAAGGTGTGCAAATATTTATTTTTCCCTGACACCGCGTCTTTATAACGCATCATACCCCGACGTGATTGATAATCACGCGCGTTACTCACGGAGGAAACTTCTTTATAAATTTTCATCGAAGGAATGTACACTTCAATATCAAACGTCCGTGCCATCCCGTGAGAACAGTCGCCTGCGGCTAATTTAGAAATGTGATAATGAAGTCCTAGTTTTTCAACTAAGCTTGAAGCTTTTAACACCATTTCATCAAAGGCAGCGTCCGATTGTTCTTCCGTTGTATATTGAACAATTTCAACTTTATTGAATTGAAAACCGCGAATCATGCCGCGTTCTTCGGTGCGATAACTGCCCGCTTCATACCGGTAGCATGGAGTATACGCGAAATATTTTTTAGGGAGTTGTTCACTCAGTAAAATTTCTTGACGATGCAAATTCACTAACGCCGTTTCCGCAGTCGGTAACAGAAACTTTTTGGGTTCGGTTTGATTCAACCAAAAAACATCATCCACAAACTTAGGAAATTGGCCCGCCGTATAACCTGATGCCTCGTTTAAAAGATGAGGAGGCATGATGAATTCGTATTGATCGCGAAGATGTTCACTAATAAAAAAGTTAAGTAGCGCCCATTCGAGTTGAGCCCCGATACCTTTATAAATCCACGTGGATGTTCCTGAAATTTTAGCTGCGCGTTCATAATCAATTAACCCCAATGAGACACACAATTCAACGTGGTCTTTGATGGGAAACGCAAAGGTTGGGATGGCTTTAAAAGTTTTAATCACACGATTATTTTCTTTACCACCCTCCAATAAATCTGCATCAGGAATGTTGGGGAGTTCAGATAAAAATTGATTAATCTCCGCGTCGAGCACTTTCATCGCATTTTCTTGATCCACAATGGATGCATTAAGCTGTTTGACTTGCGCGAAAATCGACTGGACATCGCCACCATTTTTCTTCACAAGCGGAACCGAGGCACTGAGTTTATTCGCTTCAGCTTTCACTTGTTCAATTTGAAAAATGAGTTGTTTACGGTCGGCATTTTGTTTTAAAACTTTGGAGAAATCAACTTGCCAACCTTTTTTAGCAAGCGCAGCGACCACCTCTTGTTCGTGATCTTTGATGCGGTTGATATCTAACATATGAAACTCCTTATTGCCCTTCTTCAGGCACTGGCGTGGTTTCAGGTAACCCTTCATCATTCGTGGAGGGTTCAACAATGGCTACAGTAGAAACGCGTTCTTGTTCCTCTAAACGAATGATACGAACACCTTGGGTGGAACGTGAAGTGGCTTTAACTTGGGTTAATGAAATGCGAATGACAACACCGGATTTAGTAATGACGATGAGATCTTCATCGCCTTTGACGGCCTTCATCGCGATTAAATTTCCAATCTTTTCGATCTTACCTTCGGAAGACGAGATGGTGAGAACCCCTTTAGCACCACGATGGGTGGCACGGTATTCTTCTAAACTGGTTTTCTTACCATAACCTTTGGTCGTGACCACAAGAATGTTTTGGCCTTCTTGACTCATGGAAACACCGACAACGTCTCCACCCGATAAATTCATGCCGCGTACACCCGCTGCGCCTCTGCCCATGGAGCGGACTTCGGTTTCGGGGAACGTGACCATCTTCCCTTTGGAAGACGCAATACCGATGACTTGTTCGCCATTGGTTTGTTTGACGTCGTAGAGTTGATCGCCTTCACGCAAGGTAATGGCGATTTTTCCGTTTTGTCGAATCAACGAAAATTCTTTAATCGCGGTTCGTTTCACAACACCTTTTAACGTGGTAAAGAATAAGAAGTGGCCATCGTCATAAGCATCCACCGAAATAATCGAACGGATGGTTTCGCTTTTTTCTAAATTCAGTAAATTCACCACCGGAATCCCTTTTGCGGTCCTAGCAAATTCAGGCACTTGATACCCGCGCATGCGGTAAACTTTTCCTAAATTGGAGAAGAATAATAAATCGGTATGCGTTCTGGAATTCACCAGAATCGACACTAAATCATTTTCGTTCATCGACAACCCTTTAACACCACGTCCACCGCGGTTTTGGGTTCGGAAGGTTTCCGGAGACATGCGTTTGATATACCCATTGGTTGTTAAGGTAATAACGACGTTTTCTTTAGGAATGAGATCTTCATCATCGATGTTAGACATGTCATTAGAAATTTGCGTAAGACGATCATCACCAAATTTATCGGCGATCACATCTAAGTCTGCAAAGATTAATTCAATGACCGATTGACGGTTGTTGAGTAATCCTTGATAACGGGCAATGTCATTATCCAAGGAGATTTTTTCTT
>JBIIRB010000095.1:0-3388 GCA_044341785.1 Bacilli bacterium
AGGGACCCAATGCCCATCACATAACGAGGTTTATCTTGCGGTAAGTAAGGGATGGACCATGCGATCATTTTAGAAAATATGTCTTTAGGTTCACCAATAGAAGTGCCTCCAATGGCAAATCCATCAAAAGCCATTTTGGCTGTTTCTTGCGCGGAATACACTCTTAATGATTCAAACGCGCCACCTTGGACAATACCAAAAAGTGCTTGATCGTCGCGTTTTTTTGCTAAAAGACAACGTTTGGCCCACCGTAATGTTCGTTCTGTTGAATCGCGAACATACTGTTCATCTGAAGGATACGGGATGCATTCGTCAAACGCCATGATAATATCGGCACCGATTTCTGCTTGTAATTGCATTGCAATTTCAGGGGAAAATGTGGCTAAATCACCATTGATATGATTTCTAAAAACAACCCCTTCTTCGGAAATGGTGCGTTGCTGAGCAAGCGAAAAAACTTGAAAACCACCAGAATCAGTCAGGATTGGACCGTCATAATTCATGAAGCGGTGAATGCCACCTGCTTTTTGAATGAGTGACGTGCCTGGTCGTAAAGATAAATGATATGTATTCGATAAAATCACACCTGAACCGATGGCTTTAATTTCTTGTGGAGAAAGCGATTTGACCGTTGCTAACGTGCCCACAGGCATAAACATCGGTGTTTTAACTGATCCATGGGGAGTCGATAAAATACCGGTTCTTGCTAAACCATCTTGGGCTTTCTTCGTCCATGCTATCGAAGATTTCATTCCGTACTTTCCAACCATTTTTTGAAATAAGGATGCCGGAGTAATAGGTTCATCAAGGGTAAACCGATCATCGTTAAAACCACAAACTGTCCTAAAGCAACCCAACTGACATTGATCCAAAAAGGGGTTTCATTGACTAAACTAAGCAAAAGCCCAATCAATAATCCGTTAATCACGGTTGGATAAAGACTGGCTAACCACAAACGATGCGTGGTGGTCATCGCTAATAAGGATAAACCTGTGGCCATCGTACCAACCATAGCGTCACTCAATCCAAACGGGCCAAGATAATTGGCGATGAACGTTCCAACCATCAAGCCCACGGACCAATCTTTGCGATAAAACACGATGAGCAAGACTAATTCAGACAGTCTAAATTGAATCATTTCAAAGGCAATTGGAGATAATGTTAAGGTTAAAACCACATAAATTGCAGCAATAAACCCATTTTGAATGATGGTTAATAGGGGAACGTTTTTCATAAACAAGTCATTTTATCATTGATAGGCCTTTTTAGACAAAATAGTCGCTTTATCTTAATGTTAGCAATTTCTAGATGACTAAGGTAAAATCAAATTATCTGTCAAAGCTTGAAATAAGCTTTCTTTCCTTAGGAGGAAAATCTCATGGCAAAATTCGTTGTTGTGACCGACGCCTGTTCGGACTTACCGAAAGACATCGTTCAAAAGAATAATGTTCCCGTCATTTCGCTTAATTTGCATTTTGGTGATCAAACGGTCAAGACCGCAAGCATGACCAATGCTGATTTTTATGGCCGTCTTCGTAAGAAACAAGTTGCGAAAACGTCGCAACCAAATGAAACTGAAGTGGCTGAACTCGTCGAACCTTTATTAAAAAAAGGACAAGATGTTTTAGCGATTATCATTTCTAGCGTTTTATCTGGAACGTTTAACTCCTTCCGTTTAGCAAAAGAAACCTTGAAGGCAAAATATCCTGAACGTAAATTTGTGTTGATTGATTCACAACAAGTTTCGTTAGGTATTTCGTATTTAGTTATTAAAGCACTTGAATGGGCCAATGCAGGAAAAACGCTTGAAGAAACTGCTGCTGCGGTTGAAAAACTCGTTCCTCAAGTCAACGCCATTGCGCTGCTTGATGAATTAGGAACCCTCCAACGCGGTGGACGTTTATCTGCTACTAAAGCTTTTTTAGGAACGCTTTTAAATTTCAAACCCATTCTCGCGATTAGTAACGAAGGACGTTTGAAAGCCACCAACGAAAAAGGCCGTGGTCGTGTCAATGGTATGGCCAAACTCGCTGAAATGGTGAAGCAACGCTTGGTCAATGATGAAATCATCCTCATCGCGCATAGTGATGCTCCAGCCGATGCAAAAAAACTTGGTGAAACACTTAAGACTATGTTCCCAAAGAACAAGCAATTGATCACCAATGAATTAGGTCCTGTGATTGCTGCTCACGCTGGTTTAGGTGCCTTAGCCGTCATCTTCTTAGGCAAAGACAAACCAGTCATCAGTTAATTACAATTCTAATCTAAAAAAAAGTTAACCTTCGTGGTTAACTTTTTTTATTGCCGTAATGGTTGAGCGATTCAAGGAGTAATTGATTCGTTTTTTCTGGATGTGCTTTTCCTTGCGTTCGTTTCATGATTTGCGCCATTAAGAATTGCAGAGCCCGATCTTTGCCCGCTCGATAATCTTCAATCGATTGCGCATTCGTACTTAAGACTTCATCAATATGACCTTGAAGGATGTTCACATCACTGATTTGTAAAAATCCAAATTGTTTTGCAAGCGTGAGCGCTTCTCCATCCAGGCTGAGCATTTTTTCGAACAAACTTCGCGCTTGTTTATTGGAAACCGTGCCTTCGACGATGAGTTGAATCAATTGGGCTAAACGCTTAGGGGTAACTTGGAGTTGTGTTAAGGATTGATTGTTTTTATTGATGTAGGAGGCTAATTCACCATTAATCCAATTAGCAATAAATTTGGGTTCTTGAATATGAAGGATGGTTTGATCAAAGTAGTTTGCGGCTTCTTGATTGGCAATGAGCAATTGCGCATCATACTCAAGAAGTCCGAACTGCTGAGTATAACGTTGAAATTTTGTTTCCGCTAATTCCGGCATCGTAGCAATCGCTTCTTGGATGAACGCTTCTGATAATCGAATGGGAGCGATGTTGGGCTCGACAAAATATTTATAATCAACTGCATCGGTTTTCTGACGCATGGCAATCGTTTCTTTTTTTACATCGTCATAACGACGCGTTTCTTGAATGACCATCCCGCCTGAAAGCAATATCTTTTCTTGCCGTTCCATTTCAAAATCAATTGCTTTTTCAACGTTCGCCATCGAATTTAAATTCTTAATTTCAACTTTTGTACCAAATTTAGTAACGCCAACAGGTCGTATGGAAATATTGACATCACAACGCAATGAACCCTCTTCCATTTTTCCCGTCGACACGTTCGCAAACGTCACGATCGAGCGAATGCGTTCAACGAAAGCAGCCGCTTCAGTACCATTGCGGATATCAGGACGTGTCACGATTTCCATTAACGGTATACCGGCCCGATTATAATCCACCAAGGTATAGGATTCATAATGGTGTTGCATCGCAGTATCTTCTTCAACATGGAGGCGTTCTATTTCAACTT
>JBIIRB010000021.1:0-11844 GCA_044341785.1 Bacilli bacterium
CGCCATGGTGCCCTCATGACCACACATGGTCGATTAAATATTAAAGACGCACAATACGAACAAGATTTTTCACCCGTAGATGACCAATGTGATTGTGAGACTTGTTTGCATTATTCTCGCGCTTACATTCGTCACCTTTATAAAAGCGAGGAAATATTAGGCAAACGGCTCATGTCGATTCATAACTTACGCTTCCTCATCCGTGTGGTTGAAGGCGCGCGGTTGGCAATTGAAGAAAAACGATTTGAACTTTATCGACAACATGTCTTAAGTCAATTCGGCAGTGATAAGGGATTTTAATGGATATTTCATTATTTGATTTTTTACTTCCAGAACATTTAATTGCTCAACACCCACTTTCCCAACGTGATCAATCAAAATTACTGGTGATGAATCGACTGAACGGTGATCTCACCGATAAGCGGTTTTTTGATATTGTGCAATATTTTAAATCGGGTGATGTGTTGGTGCGCAACAATACCCAAGTCATACCCGCGCGATTGTTTGGGGTGAAAAAATTAACGCAAGCCCATATTGAATTTTTATTATTACGAGCGTTGCCTTTGGATCATTATGAAGTGTTGGTCGGCAATGCTAAGGCAGTCAAAGTAGGGACGGAAATTATTTTTCAAGCAAACGTTTTACACGCGATATGCACCGAAGTGAAAGACGAAGGGATTCGCATCGTGAAATTTATTTACCAAGGTATCTTTCTTGAAGTGCTTGAACGTTTAGGAGAAACGCCGTTACCACCTTACATTAAAGAAGCGATTTCAACCCAAGAACAATATCAAACCATTTACGCCAAAGTACCAGGCAGTGCGGCAGCTCCAACCGCGGGTTTTCATTTTACCGAATCCATTTTTCAGCAGTTAAAAGCGTTAGGAGTCACCATCGTTGATATCACTTTAAATGTAGGTTTAGGAACTTTTCGCCCAGTCAAAGTGCAAAATATTCACGATCACACGATGCACGATGAATGGTATACCGTTTCTGAAGAAGCGGCGCGAGTGCTTAATGAAGCATTATCGCAGCATCGCCGAATCATCGCCGTTGGAACAACCTCGATGCGAACGTTAGAAAGCAACTTAGGAAAATATCTATCATTCAAAGCGACCACCGAACCAACAAGACTTTTTATTACTCCGGGCTATACGTTTAAAGCGGTTTCGGCTTTGATCACGAATTTCCACCTCCCCAAATCGACGTTACTGATGCTCATCAGCGCTTTTTCAACGCGTGAGTATGTGTTGAAAGCGTATGCTCACGCGATCGACCATGCGTATCGTTTTTTTAGTTTTGGCGATGCCATGTTGATCGTTTAAATACAAAAAGTAGTTTTTTGTTGACTATTTTGGCAGAAACTTGTAAAGTTGTAACGTTGATTGTCGTGTTGAAGTGCGAGGTTGCTGACACACCCACAGGCGTTGTCATGAATGGGGCTCAGGGAATTCGCATGGAACGCACTCAATAACCTGTCATTCAAAACAAGGAGGAAAAATTCATGGCTAAAGCAAAGAAGATCCGCGTTCGTTTACAAGCATTCGATCACAAAATTCTCGACTTAAGTGTCGGTAAAATTGTGGCTGCTGTAAAGCGTACCGGTGCGACGGTGGTTGGACCCATTCCGTTACCGACCACACGCGAAGTGTATACGGTACTTCGAGCAGTTCATAAATATAAAGATGCTCGGGAACAATTCGAAATTAGAACGCACAAGCGTCTAATTGATATTTCTGGACACAATAAGCAAACTGTCGATGTGTTGCGCCAATTGGATTTACCCAATGGTGTCGATATCGACATTAAGCTTTAACGTTAGGAGGTCTAAACCATGAAAGCAATTATTGGTCGTAAAATGGGCATGACCCAGGTATTCGCTGAAGACGGAACTGTGTACCCAGTCACAGTCGTTGAAGTGTTACCTAACGTCATTACCCAAATCAAAACAACCGCTAAAGAAGGCTATGATGCCGTTCAAATCGGTTATGAAGATGTGAAAGAATCTCGTTTAAACAACCCTAAAAAAGGCGTGTTTAAAAAAGCAAATGTCGCCTTCAAAAAAGAATTATTTGAAATTCCTGTTGTGGATATCGCAGCGGTCAAAGTCGGTGATGCGCTAAATGCTGGTATCTTCCAGGTTGGCGATGTGGTTGATGTGACAGGCACATCCAAAGGAAAAGGTTTCTCTGGATCGATTAAACGCTGGCATTTTACCATTTCACCTAAATCGCACGGTTCCGGTTATCCACACCGTGGTCCAGGTTCGATGGCGACTTCCGGTCGTACGAACAACCGCGTTCACCCCGGTAAGAAAATGGCAGGTCATCACGGAAACGAACAAGCAACGGTTCTTAATTTACTCGTTGTCGGTGTCAATGTTGAAAAGAATGCGATTTTAGTCCGGGGTGGTATTCCTGGTCCTCGTAAAGGATTAGTCATGCTACGTGCCGCTGTCAAAGTTCAGTTAGGTAAGCCGATGGTTGCGAAAAAATTAGTCTCAACCATGTCGGGCGCAAAGTAAGGAGGATTAAACCATGGCAAAAGCAAAAGAAAAAGTTGTTGCTAACCTCTCGGTTGATGTCCTTGCTTTAAATGGCAAAAAGGTCGAAACCTTAACTTTATCCAAAGAAGTTTTTGGTGTTGAAATGAATGCGCAAGTGGTCTTTGATGCGATTCAAGTTTACCAATCGAACAAACGACAAGCCACAGCTAAAGTTAAACGTAAGTTTGAAGTTGCAGGAAGTGGTATCAAACCATGGCGTCAAAAAGGAACGGGCCGCGCTCGTGCGGGTTCCAAGCGATCAGTCATTTGGGTTGGTGGTGGTAAATATAAAGGACCAGACGGCAAGCAAAGTTGGAAGATTGCCCAAAACCGTGGTCAATACCGTTTAGCCATTAAGTCTGCTTTAACACAAAAGTTATCTGCTTCTCAATTAGTCGTTATTGAAAAATTTACCTTGGCACAAGGCAAAACTAAAGTGGCATTAGAAGTCTTAGCTGCGGTGAAAGCTAATCTAAACAAAACGTTACTTGTGGTGGATCAATGGAACGATATGCTTGAACAAGCAACCCGTAATATTGAAGGACTCACCGTTGTATTATCGAATCAAGTGAACGTGTTTGATTTAGTGAATAACCCCGTAGTTATTTTCACTAAACCATCCGTCTTGGCGTTACAGGAGGCGCTCGTCCATGGCTAAAACAAAAACCAAAGTGGAAGCAACTGAAGAAAAAGTTGTTGCTCCGGTCAAAGAAAAAAAGGTTAAAGCTGCCAAAGCTGAAAAACCTGCTAAAAAAGAAATCAAAGTTGAAGCAAAAACTGCTCCAGCAGCGATTGTCCGCAAAGGAAATCTCAAAGCGTTTGATGTGATTTTGCGTCCTTTGATTACTGAGAAGTCGATGAATCAACTTCAAAATGTTGCTTTGAATAAAGTGACCGTTGAAGTGAATCCAAAAAGCAATAAGACAGAAGTCAAGTTAGCTTTTGAATCGACCTATCAAGTGAAAGTTAAATCAGTGAATATCCTCAATGTTCGTGCTAAAGATGTCCGTCGTGGACGTTATCAAGGAACATTACCAGCTTATAAAAAAGCGATCGTTACCTTAGCTGAAGGTCAAGCGCTCGACTTGTTTAAAGAAACTAAGTAAGGAGTAAAGCATTATGGCCATTAGAAAATATCGTCCATATACGCCTTCTCGCCGTGAGATGACAAATTTAACTTTTTCAGAAATTACCACCAGCACTCCTGAAAAAAGTTTATTGGTCAAACTCGTTAAAACGGGTGGAAGAAATAATCAAGGTGTGATTACCACACGTCACATCGGTGGTGGTCACAAGCGTAAATACCGTTTGGTTGATTTTAAACGTCAAAAAGATGGTGTGGTTGGCACTGTAGCCACCATTGAATACGATCCAAACCGTAACGCTAATATTGCCCTTGTTCATTATATTGATGGTGAGAAACGTTACATTTTGGCCGCCAAAGACATGGTCGTAGGCACTAAAATCGTTTCAGGAAACGAAGTTGACATTAAAATCGGCAACACGCTTCCTTTAAAGAATATTCCCGAAGGTACCACGATTCATAACCTAGAATTAAAACCTGGTGCCGGTGGTCAACTTTGCCGCGCTGCTGGTACATCAGCCCAATTGCTCGGTAAAGAAGGCATCTACGTCACCGTTCGTTTACAATCCGGTGAAGTGCGCAAATTGTTAGAAAATTGCCGTGCAACCATTGGGGTTGTTGGTAATGAAGATTACGCGCTTGTCAATTTTGGTAAAGCGGGTAAATCTCGCTGGTTGGGCATTCGGCCCGCCGTCGCAGGTTCACGCATGAACCCTGTGGATCACCCACACGGTGGTGGTGAAGGTAAGTCGCCCATTGGTCGCGATGCCCCACGAACACCTTGGGGAAAACGTTCACAAGGCGTGAAGACTCGTAAAACGAAACAAGCGTCAAGTCGATTGATCATCCGACGCATCAACGATAAATAAAGGAGGCTATGTATGTCACGAAGCATTAAAAAAGGACCATTCTACGACGGCTATTTGATGAAGAAAGTTCAAAAATTGAACACCACCAAAAAGCGCGAAATCATTAAGACGTGGTCACGTCGCTCGACCATCATGCCAGAATTTGTGGAACACACCTTTGCCGTTTATAACGGTAAAGAACATATCACCGTGTTTATCACGGAAGATATGGTGGGTCATAAATTAGGAGAGTTTGCTCCTACTCGTACGTTTAAAGGACACACAGGTCATACCGCGGAAGATAAAGCCACTTCCACCACCGGTGGCGCGCCTGCAGCAGCGCCCACAGGTCCTGCTAAACCGGGTGCCGCCACGCCAACACCAGCTGCTCCAGCAGCTAAACCTGCAGCAACTCCGGCCGCTAAACCTGCAGCAGCTCCAGCAGCTAAACCTGCCCCAGCAAAGAAATAACGAGGATAGGTTATGAAACAAGATTTTGCAAAAGCCACTACCTACAGTCTCCGCATTACACCGAGAAAAGTTAAACTCGTGATTAATCTGGTTAAAGGAAAGTCGATTCCTGAAGCCTTAGCGATCCTTGAAAACTTAAATCGTAAAGCAAGTCGCGATGTCGCCAAAGTGATTAAATCCGCTGCTGCGAATGCCGTGAAAAATCATGAAATGGTTGAATCCAAGTTATTCGTGTTTGACCTTCGTGCCAATGAAGGTCCTCGCGATAAGCGCATGATGCCACGAGCCAAAGGTTCGGGTAACCAAATACTCAAACGTAAAACACATCTCTGGTGTGTTGTGAAAGAAAGATAAAGGAGGGATAACCATGGGACACAAAATTAATCCAAACGGCTTCAGAATTGGAATCGGTCGTGGTTGGAACTCGCGTTGGTTTGCCAATAAAAAGGATTATGGTACTTTTTTATTAGAAGACATCGCCATTCGTAAATACTTAGATGAAGAAATCAAAGATGCGCTCATTTCTCATATTGATATCGAACGTGTCAAAGTGGATAAAGGGACAAATGTGACGGTGATTTGCCATGTCGGTCGTCCTGGAGTTGTGTTTGGTCAAGATGGCGCTAATATCAATCGGATTAAAAAATATTTAGTCAAGTTGGTTAAAACGGGTACGTTAAAAATTGATGTTCTAGAAGTTAAGAACCCTGATCTTGATGCTCGTTTAATCGCACTTGAAATTGCCAAACAATTAGAAGAACGTGCTTCATTTAGAACCGCCCAAAAGAAAGCGATTCAAAAAGTTCGTAAAGCTGGGGCAAAAGGAATTAAAACACTCGTGACGGGTCGCTTAGGCGGTGCTGAAATTGCCCGTGGAGAAGGTTATCGTGAAGGTGTGATTCCACTTCATACGCTTCGTTCGGACATTGATTATGCGCAAGTTGAAGCTCACACCACCTATGGACGTTTAGGCGTTAAAGTTTGGATTTGCCGTGGTGATTATGTGGTGACAGAACCTACGAATGGTGACAAAGAACTTGTTGAAGTTCCTGAAACTGAAGGCGCAGGAGAATAGTTATGTTACAACCAAAACGTGTTAAATTCCGCCGTCCTCACGGTATTAAATATGAAGGATTATCAAAAGCTGGTAACACGATTGCCTATGGTGATTTTGGGTTGCAAGCCACCGAAGGTAATTGGGTCACGGATCGTCAAATCGAATCCGCTCGTGTTGTGTTATCCAACTTTACCAAGCGTGAAGGTAAAGTCTGGATTCGTATTTTCCCGCATTTAGCCAAAACCAAAAAGCCTGCTGAAGTGCGAATGGGTTCTGGTAAAGGTAATCCTGAATTTTGGGTTGCTGTGGTTAAAACAAATCGTATCATGTTTGAAATTGGTGGTATTGATGCCAAAACGGCCAAGGAAGCATTACGTTTAGCTGCTTATAAACTTCCTTTAAAGTCGAAGGTCATTGCCAAAGTCAAACCTGTTGGAGGTAAGTAATCATGACCATCAAAGAAATTCGTGAAATTTCCACTGAAGAACTTAAAGATAAAATCTATGCTTTAAAAGAAGAACTTTTTAAACTTCGTGGTCAACAAGCAACCGGTCAATTAAAAAATGGGAAAACCATGACCGGCGTCCGTAAGGATATCGCCCGTATCTTGACAATCATTCGCGAGCGTGAGCTCGGTCTTAAATAAGGAGAATCACAATGGAACGCACTAATCGTCGTAGCTTTACTGGCGTCGTGGTCTCGGATAAAAACGATAAGACCATCGTCGTTAAAGTTTCTACACCCAAAGCGCACCCTAAGTATGGCAAGCGCGTTACGATTTCCAAAAAGTTTTATGCCCATGATGAAAACAACGAAGCCAAATTAAACGACACCGTGACCATCATGGAAACACGCCCGATGTCTGCGACCAAACGTTTTCGCTTAATTAAGATTGTTGCTCGTGGTGTCGAAAAAGTCGAACTCAAAGATGAGTTAGCGAAAGAGGAGACTAAATAGTTATGGTTCAAAATGAAACGAATTTAGTCGTCGCTGATAACTCGGGTGCTCGCTCGGTTCGTATTTTCCGTCAATTGGGTGGATCGTTCCGCAAGGTATCTTCCATTGGCGATATTGTTATTTGTGCTGTCAAAGATGCGAATGTGGATGGCCGTGTCAAAAAAGGTGAAATTGTCAAAGGTGTGATCGTTCGCACCCGCAAAGCCATTCATCGTCCTGATGGCACTTCGATTGCCTTTGATGATAACGCGATTGTCTTAATCAATGATGATGGTACTCCCAAAGGTACGCGTGTCTTCGGTCCCGTTGCTCGTGAGCTCCGTGACCTAGGTGAAGGATTTATGAAAATAATCTCCTTAGCACCTGAAGTCTTATAAGGAGGCAATATGAGATTAAGAAAAGGTGATAAAGTCATCGTCATCACTGGCGCTGATAAAGGAAAAACCGGAGCCATTCAAAAGGTTCTACCTAAAATCAATAAGGTCATTGTTGAAGGGGTTGCGCTTCGCAAGAAGCACGTGAAACCTTCACAAAAAAATCCCGAAGGTGCGATTCGTGAAATATACGCTCCGATCGATGTGAGCAATGTTGCACTGCTTGATCCCACCACAAAGAAACCAACCAAGTTGACTTACAAAATTGTTAAAGATAAAAAAGTACGCGTCGCTAAAAAAAGCGGCAAGACCTTAGAATAGGAGGCGGATTATGGCAGATAAAAAAGAAAAAGTTGTTCCAGCAGAAACTGAAACAGCAGACACTAAAAAAGTTCGCAAACCGCGCACTCCTAAAACGGATGACGTTGCTCCCGCAACCGAAGTCAAACCTCAAGTCAAAGTAGAAACACCCGTCAAAGAAGTCAAAAAAGATACCAAAAAAGAAGACAAAGAGCCTAAAGTTAAACCAGCATCAACCAAAATTGTTGCCCGGTTACAAGGGCGTTATCGTCAAGAGGTTGTCCCGGCCTTGATGAGCAAATTCAAGTATCAGTCGATCATGCAAGTGCCTGCCCTTTCAAAAATTGTTGTCAACGTGGGTGTTGGTGATGCGACGGGTAACTCTAAACTCATCGAAGATTCCGTGCGCGAATTAACCGATCTCACCGGACAAAAACCAGTGGTAACGAAAGCAAAGAAATCCATCGCAACGTTTAAACTTCGTTTAGGCCAAGCGATTGGATGCAAAGTAACGCTTCGTGGAGCACGGATGTATCAATTCTTTGATAAACTCGTCTCGATTGCCTTGCCACGGGTGCGCGATTTCCGTGGTGTTTCACGTAATTCGTTCGATGGTCGTGGCAATTATACGTTAGGGATTAAAGAACAATTAATTTTCCCAGAAATTAATTTTGATAAAGTTTCCAAGATTCGTGGGATGGATATTGTCATCGTCACGACTGCGAATAATGATGAGCAAGCCTTAGCACTCTTAACTGAGCTCGGCATGCCATTCAACCGATAAGGAGAGACTCTATGGCAAAAACATCCATTAAAGTCCGTCATAAACGTATTCCTAAGTTTGCGGTTCGAGCGTATTCACGTTGTGAACGCTGCGGCCGTCCTCATGCTGTCTTTCGTAAGTTCAAAATTTGTCGTATTTGCTTGCGTGTCTTAGCCCATCGTGGTGAGATTCCAGGCATGAAGAAATCAAGCTGGTAGGAGGCTAAAACTATGGTTATGACAGATCCAATTTCCGACATGCTTACACGCATTCGCAACGCTAACCTCCTTCGCAAAGAAGCGGTGATTGTTCCGCATAGTGTGCTCAAGACTCGGATTGCTGAAATTCTCAAAGAAGAAGGTTTTATCACATCCTTTGATGTCATGGGAACCCTAAAAAGAGAAATCGTGATTTCGCTGAAATATGCTGAAGGCAATATTCGCGTCATTAACGGTTTAAAACGTATTTCGAAACCCGGGTTACGTGTGACTGCGGCGGTTGATAAATTACCGAAAGTTCTCAAAGGCTTAGGCATTGCTATTGTATCCACACCCAAAGGTGTTTTAACCGATAAGCAAGCGCGCGCTCAAAACGTTGGTGGCGAAGTACTCGCCTATGTTTGGTAAGGAGGAAAGATTATGTCACGTGTTGGAAATAAACCCATCCCCTTAACGACCGGTGTTACAGTGACCTCGGTGGGTCAAGTTGTCACCGTCAAAGGTCCTAAAGGATCACTGAATGAAACGTTGCCGCCATACCTTTCGGTCACTGTTGAAGGTAATCAATTGCTCGTGAAGCGTGCTAAAGATATCGAACAAGTGAAAAAGTATCACGGAACGCTACGCGCCATTTTAGCCAATGCTGTGGTCGGTGTCTCGCAAGGATTTAAAAAAGATTTAGAACTTGTGGGTATTGGTTACCGTGCTGCGATGCGCGGTGCTGATCTTGTGCTCACAGTCGGATACTCCCATGAAGTTGTGATTAAACCTCAACCAGGGGTCAAAATTTCCACTACCGAACAAACCCAAATTGCTGTGGAAGGTGTTTCTGCCCAAGCCGTGGGCGAAACGGCTGCTCAAATCCGTGCTGTTCGGCCTCCTGAACCTTATCAAGGTAAAGGGATCAAATACAAAGGCGAAAAAATCGTTCGTAAGGAAGGTAAGCGTGCTGCTGCGGCCGCTGCTCCTGCTCCTGCGGCGAAGAAATAACGAGGTAATGATTCATGATTCAACGTCTTAGCTCAAATCAAGCACGTCAATTCCGTCATAAACGGATTCGTGAAACGCTTAAAGGAACTTCCGTTCGTCCTCGGTTATCCATCTTCCGTTCCAACACCGCGATGTATGCCCAATTGATCGATGATGCTAAAGGCGTCACGTTAGCGCAGTCCAATACCATCATTTTAAAGGTGAAAGCAACCAAAGAAGGTGCTGAAAAATTAGGGACTGACATTGCTCAAAAAGCACTGGCTCTCGGTGTCAAAGCCATCGTCTTTGATCGCTCAGGATATCTCTATCATGGTCGTGTTCAAACGCTTGCAGATGCCGCGCGTAAAGCCGGCTTGGCATTCTAGGAGGTTCTATGGAAAATAATGTTAAGAAAGCTGTTGCTCCAACTCCTTCCACAAGTGCTCCTACAAGCACTGACTCACGTTCCAATCGTGGTGGGGCTCGTCCTCAAGGTGGTTATTCACAAGGGGGTGGTCGCCGTCCAGATCGCCGTCCGCGTCGTGACAATGAACCCAAAGAGTTTGAAGAACGAACCATTGCCATCAACCGCGTTACCAAAGTTGTCAAAGGTGGTAAAAACATGCGCTTTACCGCGATTGTTGTCGTTGGTAATGGTAAAGGAAAGTTTGGTTTTGGCACGGGCAAAGCCGGTGAAGTCCCCGATGCGATTAAAAAAGCAACCGAAGCTGCGCGTAAAAATACATTCAACATTAGTTTCGTTCGTGCAAATACTGTCGCCCATGAAAGCACGGGCCAATATGGCGCATGCAATGTCTTTCTCAAACCCGCACCGGATGGTACTGGTATTATTGCCGGTGGTGCTGTGCGTGCCGTGTTAGAGTTAGCAGGATTCAAAAATATTTACTCTAAAGTTTATGGTTCTCGCGCTCCCATTAACATGGTGCGTGCAACTGTACAAGCCTTAGGACAAATTAAGACATACGCTGAAGTTAAAGCCCTTCGTGGCAAATAGGAGGTCGTGATATGACGCTGAATCAATTGAAACCGAATACTGGATCTCGCCGCAAACATTTTCGCGTTGGCCGTGGAATGGCTTCAGGTGCGGGTAAAACATCCGGCCGTGGTCATTTAGGTCAAAATGCTCGTTCCGGTGGCGGTGTTCGTCCTGGATTTGAAGGGGGTCAAAACCCACTTTATCGTCGTATTCCTAAGCGTGGATTTAAAAATGGTTCACGGTTAACCTTTGCCGTTGTCAACGTTGAATCCCTCAATCAATTTGAGAATGGAACGGTGGTCACAACCGCGCTTCTTATCGAAGCAGGCATCGTAAAAAAAGAATTATCAGGCATTAAAATTTTAGGATCAGGTGAACTTAAGAAATCATTGAAAGTTCAAGCCAATCGTTTTTCTAAAACTGCCGAAGCCGCCATCACGAAGGCTGGCGGTACCATCGAGGTCATTTAAATCATGAAAAAAATCATTGATATTTTTCAAAATAAAGAAATTGTCAATCGTATTTTCTTCATGGTCATGATTTTGTTCGTCTTTCGAATTGGAGCTGCCATTACCGTTCCTGGCGTGACGATTAAAGATTTAGATTTCTCACAAAATAACGCACTATCCTTACTTAACTTGTTAGGGGGTGGCGCTTTAGAAAGCTTTTCTATTTTTGCTCTAGGTGTTTCGCCTTATATTACGGCAGGCATTATTACCCAATTATTGGGAATGGATGTTCTTCCGGCGTTAACTGAATTATCGAAACAAGGTCAAACCGGTCGTAAAAAGATGGAAATGACAACCCGTTATTTGACGCTTCTTTTAGGAGCCGTGCAAGCGTATGGGATTGTTCGCACGATGGAAACCACGGATTATATTGTCTTAGCGGATAACTCGTTCTGGAGTTACGTGTATATCGTTACCGTCATGCTCGCGGGTGGGATGTTAGTCATGTGGCTTGGCGATCAAATTACATCCAAAGGTTTAGGCAACGGTATTTCCGTCATCATCTTTGCAGGTATTGTCCGAAATCTACCAATTCAAATTCAAAATGCGTTTAATAACTGGGTTGCTAATCAATTAGGTAAAAACCTCGATGTTTTATTAACCGGTATTTTCCAATTTGCCATTTATATTTTAGCGTTCGTGTTAATCATTGCTTTCGTGACATTCACGGAATCAAGCAAACGTAAAATCCCAGTTCAACATGCTGGTAAGTCAGGTTCCACGAAGTATTCGCAAGCGAGTTTCTTACCGAT
>JBIIRB010000096.1:0-3155 GCA_044341785.1 Bacilli bacterium
CCTTCACTATGTCGTGTGAGGATGGCGGTTGAAAAAATGGCTTGTTGTTGAAGCTTATTGTTTTTTGCATACAATCCCGCGAAGGCGAACAGGGATTCATCTTTGAGGGAAATATAATGAGGTATTTTGATGCCGAATCGGTCTTGCCATTCGTAATAACCATCCGCTAAGATTAGGCATCGTGAGGTGAATATCGAATTAGAAAAAGAAGGTTTTTCAAACACCGTTTCGGTTTTAGCGTTAATCATTTGGAATCCAATCTTAGCGTCGGTAGCAAAAGAAGGAATCAATCCCCAAGAAAGGTTTCCGATTCGATAATGAACACCATCATGAATGATCGCCCATACATGCTGGGAAGGCGCAATGTTAAACCGTGGTTGATGAACGACTTTTTTACTCATTAAACTTTCTTGAAAAACGTCTTGAATGATGGATTCAATGTTTGAGGATGACAAGGTTAAAGAAAATCTTCCACACATATGTATAGTTTAAATGAAATTTTTCATTTTTAAATCAACGTATACCGATTCAATCATCACTAATCGATGTTTTTGTAAGGCGAATAACCGTCGATCATTTCGAGGATAGGTTTGAGCACGAAGCTACTTTGTTTTTTCACCTTGATGGTTAAAAAAGCATGATTGGATTGAATTTTTATCGTGTCATCAAAAAGATTTTTCCATTTCAAATGGCTCTTGAGCGTCCCGTTTGGAATGACCAGGGTTTCTTCAATATCTTCTTGGGTAGGATTGATAATCGTTAAGATGGTTTCTTTCACTTGGTCGGTTGTGCGAAGATACGCCAATAGGCGATGCGTGTCCAAGACTTCAAGATCACCAATGCGTAACGCACGTTCTTCCTGACGTAGTTTGACCCAGTCACGATGGAGTTTGAAAACAGGATTAGCGTCGTTAGCTAAATCCCACCGCATCGGCGCGCGATTATAAGGATCGCCTTCCCCTTCCATGCCACATTCTTCCCCTTGATAGAGATTGACGGTTCCAGGGAGGGTGAATTGTAATGTTTTAGCGAGTTCATAAAGTGATCGATCTTTTAATCTTGATTTAATTCTCCATAGATCGTGGTTTTCTAATAAAATCCAACTTCGTAACATGGTTTCTATCCCCGTTTTTTCAACCCATTTTTGCAAATGCATACTCATCATGTGGCCTGACATCCTGCCTTCTACAAATTCAAAGATTAAATCGCGGAGCGCTAATTGCATGACGCCATCCATCGCTGGATGCCATCCTTCGGGGTTTTGAAGGAGTTCACCAATAACCACAGATTGTTCTTTGGCGTGATGCGCGGCTTGGGTTAATTGATGTAAATACGCATAACCTAATTCCATTGCTGTATCTAATCGCCACCCATCAATACCTAACTTTAAATAACGTTGAACAATCGAATTCTTTCCATTAAATAAATAGTTACGAACGTCATCATTTTTTAAATTTAGTTCAGGTAAGGATGCAACCCCTGACCAACAACGATAACCGAGTTTGTATTGAGAATTAAAATCGAACCAAGCACGGTAGGGGCTTGCTGGACGTTTGAAACCATCTTGGAATTTAGGTGAACCAACGGCCATATGATTAAAGACACCGTCGAGCATGATTTTCATGTTGATGCCATGGACACTATTAATGAGTTGGAGAAACTCTTCCATCGTGCCATATTCTTTTGAGATGGACTCATAATCATAAGTGTCATATTTGTGATTCGTCATCGCTTCAAAAATAGGATTTAAATATAATGTGGTAAAACCCCATGACTTTAAGTAATCCATTTTGGTCATGAGTGAGGCTAAGTCGCCACCCCAAAACGCTAATTCATGGGTGTAGTAAGACGTCGTTAAATCTTTTTTTCCTGGCACAGGAAGTTGATTCCAAGACTGTAAGGTACGAGGCGCAGCATACCAATGTTTCTTTTTTTCGAGTTGATTGGAAGGCACAAATCGATCAACAAACACGTGATAAACGATGCCACCCATGCGCCAATCGTTTTGACGTTTGATAAAATCATGTTGTTTTTTATTGGTTTTTTCTTGATAAAAAGAAGTGCTCATACACTCACCTTTCTTAAATCCACAATGTGGTTTTCAGCAGCTTTTTCTAAACGATTCATGATTGCTTCGCCGATGCCTTTTCGATCAACCGTATGCGTATAAATGGTTTTTATTTTTAAATGATCAAGCTGTCGTAAAACACGGTAAAGGTTTTGGGCAATTGTATCAAGTGATTTTAACGATCCTAAAGCAATGGTATTCATCGATAACGTTTGGCAAATTTCTGTGGCACCAATAAAGACTGATTGATCTGAACCATATTTTAATAAATATTTTTGAATGGCTTTCGCATCGCCATCCAAAATCACCACATCACCATAAGGTTTGTAGTGGGTGTATTTCATTCCTGGTGATTGAGGAGCGTGGTTCACAAAACTCGTTAAAACTTTTTCATTTAATACCGCTTCGATGTCTTCTTTAGAAATAGCGCCAGGTCTTAAAATGGTATAAGGTCTTTTTGATATATCTAACACGGTGGATTCAATCCCAATGGAAGAAGGTTCACCTTGAACAATCATGGCCACCTTATTGTGAAAATCTTCAAGGACACTTTCAAACGTGGTTCCTGAAGGTTTACCCGAGAAATTAGCGCTGGGCGCGCAAAGAGGAATATTAATCAACGTTAAAAGTTTTTTCGCGACAGGATGAGAAGGCATGCGAATGGCCACCGTGTTTAAATTAGCGGTAATCAAATCCGAAACTTTGGTTGATTTTTTAAAGACCAAAGTCAAAGGTCCCGGCCAAAAAGCGTCCATCAAGGTTTTTGCAATGAGAGGAGGGTCAATAATCAAATCATGAATTTGCTTTTCGTTGGCAATGTGGACAATTAAAGGGTTATCTTGAGGTCTACCTTTAATCTTATAAATTTTGTGAATGGCTTCATCAGAGTATATACTTGCGCCGATTCCATAAACGGTTTCAGTAGGAAAAATAATCAATTCGTTTTTTTGAAGTAATGACTTGATTTTATCTAAGCTATTTTCAAGGTCAGAAATAATGATGGTTGGATTATTTTTCACGATGTAAATATAACATTTTTAAACGATTCTTGCTTCCAGTCGGACATTTTCATTAATTTCGAACATAA
>JBIIRB010000097.1:0-3079 GCA_044341785.1 Bacilli bacterium
ATAGTCAGAAGGCTGGCCCATGAATAAATTGGTTAATGTGATGGTATAGACACCTAAATCAAGTAACGCTCCACCGCCTAAATTTGGAGCGTATAACCGTGAATCTAAGTCGATCGGATGGCGAAACGATAAGGTAGCTTCCAATTTAATGACTTCTCCAATCATGCCCTCGTTGATGCGTTGTTGTAAAGTTCGAATGGTTGGTAAAAATCTTGTCCACATCGCTTCCATCACGAATCGTTTTTTTGTTTTTGCGAGTTGAAAGATTTTTTTAGCCTGATTGGCATTGAGGGTAAAGGCCTTTTCACACAGAATATGTTTGTTGGCAAGTAGAGCAGCCTTCATATGTTCGTAGTGCAAACCGTGCGGCGTGGCAATATACACACAATCAATGGAATCATCGGCCAATAATGCTTCATAACTGCCATAAGCTTTAGGGATATTAAATTTGGCTTTGAATTGGTTAGCCTTATCCATCGAACGAGATGCAATCGCCACAAGTTCACCTTCGGTAGAAACGATCGCACGAGCAAAGGCTTCAGCAATATGACCAGCACCTAGAATCCCAAACTTAATTTTTTGTTTCATCTTAAGAAGATTTTACGTTGATGAACAAAAAAAACAATCACGAGGTTGCTTTGCTTTGAATCGTTAATTTGGCAGCCATTGGTCTTTGAATTGTGGTAAAAAACCAAAGAATAAACGATGCACCGAGCGCAAAAGTACCGATATAAATCACTAAGAAAATAGGATAAGGAACCATGTCATCAATCACACTAAACACGGGTAAACTACTTCCATAAACGGGATTAATGTAAAACATATTGAAAACACCTTCTTGCATATAAAATGTGTTATGCCACGTATTTAAAACCATCGCTGCAATAACAAAAAAAGCAAATACACCAATCGCCCCTACCATCGAGTTGAATTGTAATTTAACTTTGGTGGCGATGAGGACTAGTCCTAAAATAATCATCGCCCCATGTTGAAATGTGGTTTGTAAATTGATGATGACTTTATCAATATAAATGTCATTGGGCAGCGCCATGACAAGGATGCCTGCTAATAATGCAAAGGATGCAAGGTAAGTATATAAAGTGTCTTGAAATTTGCCTGGTTTTGTAAACCCGATTGCCAAAGAAACAAAAATCGGAGTCGAGCAAAATTGAAATGGAAAAATATACCAAGGATAGACGCCTCCACCTAAGTAGGTGAAAAATAAGTTTCTGACTATTTCAAACAATCCCATATAAACGCCTGTTAAAAAAACAAAGCGTTGTAAATCGTTTGCCGAAGCTCGTTGGTAACGTTTTGAAAAATAAAACGCTAAGCCGAAAATCACGATTAATGAAGCATAGTGGAACCAAGAAACGTCTAAGGATTGATAAGAATAAGGCCGTGGCATATTCCAATCGATGATACTCATCCATTCATAAAAAAAATTCATGATTCCCTTTCAAAGATGCCCATTACTTTCAAACCTAATTGGTTAATGTTAAGTTTTTTGGTGGAGCTGACGAGGATCGAACTCGCTACCTCATCGTTGCGAACGATGCGCTCTACCAAATGAGCTACAGCCCCAACTCGTTCATAACAATATCAAACTTTAAACGCTGACGCAACGGAACATGCCAATTCATTAGCCTAAATTGTCATAAAAAGTTTATAATTAAACTAGTAGTCGGTTTTACCGAAAAGGATGATTATGAAAATTTCCATTTATCGCAGTGGTCCTAAAGGGGAACGATTAAAAAAAGTTAAGTCGGGAGTTTTTAAAAAAGCTTTATCCCATCAAGCTAATCAAATCACCATTATTCCCAACGTTAAATATCAAACTCACTTAGGTTTTGGGGGTGCAGTCACTGAAGCCACAGCGTATACCGTGATGCACGACATGAAAGACAAAAACACATTAAAACAAGTGGTGAATGACTATTTTACGTCGGAAGGTTTAGCGTATGATTTAGTCCGTATCCATATGAACTCTTCGGATTTTTCACTGGGTAATTATACGTATGTACAAGATAACGATGTAGAGCTTAAAACATTTGATATTAGTCGTGAAGACAAATATGTTGTTCCCTTTTTGAAACTTGCCAAGAAAGCAAATAAAGAACTTAAAATTTTGGTATCCCCTTGGTCACCACCCGGATGGATGAAAACCAATAAAGAAATGAACCATGGTGGCGAATTATTACCTCAGCACTATAAAACATGGGCTAAGTATTTTGTGAAGTTCATTCAAGAAATGGAAAAACGTCGCTTGCCCATCTGGGGCGTAAGCGTTCAAAACGAACCTGCAGCGGTCCAACGTTGGGACTCTTGTATTTACTCACCTGAACAAGAACGCGATTTCGTTAAATTATTCTTAGGGCCGGCTTTAAAGCATGCTAATTTAGGGCACGTGAAGATTCTCGTTTGGGATCATAATCGTGATATCATCATCGATCGTGTCACTCCAATTTATAAAGATAAAAAAGCCGCTGAATTCATTTGGGGAACAGCCTTTCATTGGTATGGAAGTGAAGCCAGTGAAAACTTATCAAAAGTACATTATGACTTTCCTGATAAGCATTTATTATTCACGGAAGGTTGTATTGAAGGTGGTCCACGACCCGGTGCTTGGGATACGGGTGAACGTTATGCTCGTAATATCATCAATGATTTCAATCATTTTAATGAAGGTTTTATCGATTGGAACTTAGTGCTCAATGAACAAGGTGGTCCTAATCACGTTGAAAATTTCTGTGACGCGCCTATCTTAGCTGATCGCCAAAAACAAAAGTTAATTTATAACAGTTCTTATTATTTTATTGGCCATTTTTCAAAGTTCATTCGTCCTGGTGCCGTTCGAATTGACCATTCAAAAAGACTTAATCCAGGGCTTCGTGCAGTCACGTATCGTAATCCTAATCAAGAAATCATTGTTGTCATTCACAATCAGAGTGATGAAGAACAAAAAGTTTCTTTAGAAATTACCGCGAACTTTTATTCTGAAACCATTCCTGCGCATGCCATTGTTACGCTTGTTGTGGAACCCAAAAAATAAAGTCGTTATTGAAAATGCTGACTTGCG
>JBIIRB010000098.1:0-3068 GCA_044341785.1 Bacilli bacterium
CCCGCGAGTGCTTGGTGGATTTTGATTTATCCTTTTGTTTATTTCTTAGCCCATACCGTCATCGGATTAACGTTAACGTTTAGAGATGGCGAACCCGCCTTTAACTACGCGTTTATTAATCCCAACATCTATGCCTCAACGTTTTATATTCCGTGGGTGTTATTAGTCGTTGCATTAACGGGTATTTTTGGTGTCTTTGGTCTCGGTTTAATTCGTTTTAAAAACTTTATAGATCGCATCGACAATTAGGCAATATAACCCTCATATTCTGCTTTAACGGCTGACGATAATAAGAAATCAGATGCTTCAAGATTACCGGGATTCGATAACGTCAAGGTGACGTCAAAGGTTTCGGTTTCATTGGTGATGGTTAAACGAAGTGTGGTTGCTTGTGTGGATTTCACATAAGCAATTTCGTTTTCAATATTCGTGGGTAAAAAACCGACGAAGGATTCTAAATCTGAAAAAGGAATAAAATCCGCTAGGGGTAACGAATATGTGACTTCATCAAAGGTGGAAGGTTGTCCACCAATGACTAAATCGGTTACACGCGAGTTTAATGTTTCACGAATCTCTGGGGTTAACATCGATTCCACCATCGTGACTGCGGAACCATACCCTTCCATCTCTTCAGTTGATAACGTGACAAAGCGTTTATCGATGGAGGTTGGGTTCGTCCCAAACGATTGATCTTCAAACACGCCTTCGGAAGCATAATCAAATAACGTGGTTAAATATTCTCGTGTCGGAACTTCGTTCACTAATGCGGGGCCATCTTTGACAACTTTAAATCCGGTTTCAAAAAAATAAGCATCAAATAAATAGGTTTCGCCATCTTGAATGACTTCTACAGATGCTTGGTAATTCATCGCTAAGAAATTTTGTTCATTTTTTACCGGTTGATAGGCGTCATAGACTAAATTAAATACCTCGCTAAAATACGTTTGAGCAGTTAAACACGAAGATAAAAAAACAACTGTGGTCGCGAGTGATAGTAATTTTCTATTGGAATACATGATTTTTCCTCACATCATTAAACCACAAACTCATGGAATTTGTTGGTAATATTTTTTAGGTAAAATCATCACTTCTTTGGTTAAATTTAAATGTGCGACACCTAACATCAACCCATTATGGGGATAATCAAACTGATCCGGATAAAACGTGACTGACGTTAAATAAACCACGGCTCCTTGGGTGATGGTTTCTGGAAGGGGAATCATTAAAGGTTCACTGGTCATCGATTGAAGCGTTTCAACGAGTTTAGGATGGGTTTTGGATTCAGGAGTTTCCATCCACTGAAGTAGGCGAGTATTCAACTCTGGATAACGATGAGGATGCTCTTGAATGGTTTGGGCAGGCGAAAACAACACCCAACCCGGTAAAGGACGAGTCAATGAACCATCAGGCGCAGCGACTTTAAACACATACATCCAATATAACGTTCCTTCTTTCCATAACCGTTCACGACGATAATAAAAGGGACTGAATGAATGCAATAAAAAACCACGTAAGGTGGATTTGCCCGTTAGAAATTTAAGTTCATGCGGTTCAAGGGTGAGTTTGAAGGATTGAAACCATGCCCGTGATCTTGAAATGCTCATGAGATTGCTTGCCATGTATTTCATTATGAATGAAAGTTGAAATATTCACACATAAAAGTTATTTTCTTACTATTTATGGTCATTCTTGATAAAATGATTTTATATTTAGTGACACTATCAACTATCGGTTGCGTGATATTCAATATCGGTTTGCTAAATTATGATCGAGGAGGAAATCTTATGATTTCAAAAAAACTAGCCTTAGAAGTTCTAAATCTCGCCACGGAAACGGGTGCTGATTTTGCCGAACTTTATTGTGAAGACACCTTAAGTTCTTCGCTTTCGATGGAAAATCAAAAAATTGAAGAACGCGTATCCAATAACGGATTTGGTATTGGTTTACGGTTAATGAAAGGTTTACAAACCGCTTATGCCTATACGTCGGATATCTCTAAAAAAAGTTTAAGACAACTCGCGTTGGATTTATCAAAAGCATTTGATGGAAAAAGACAACTCACTGTCACTGAATTGAAAAAAGTCAAAGTCGGTGATATTAATCCAACCAAACGCCCGATGGAAACCGTGTCATTTAAAGAAAAGTATAACTTGATGAAAGAAGTCAACGATACAATGGCCGCCTATGATAAGCGTATTGTACGTACCAATGTGTACTTATCGGATATGAAAAAAGAAGTTTATATTTTTAATACTTTAGGCCGATTCGTTCAAGACACCCGTCGTCGAACACGTTTATATATGATTGCGATTGCTTCTGAAAATGGCAAAATTGAAACTTCAGGTGAAGGTCCCGGCGCAAGTGATGGCTGGGAATTCTTGACTGAAAAAGTAAAATTAAAAGCATTAGCAACTGAAACTGCCAAAAGCGCGATTACTTTATTAGGCGCTGCTGAATGCCCCTCGGGCAAAATGCCTGTGGTCATTGGTAATGGTTTTGGTGGGGTTATTTTCCATGAAGCTTGTGGACACCCTTTTGAAGCGTCTGCCGTATCCAAAAAATTATCCGTCTTCTGGGATAAGCTTGGAAAAAAAGTCGCTAATCCAATCGTGAACGCTTGGGATGATGGCACGATTGAACACGCTTGGGGTTCAACCAACGTGGATGATGAAGGTTTCCCAGCAGAACGTACGCAATTAATCAAAGATGGAATCTTAGTGAATTTCATGGTGGATCAATTTAATGGTCGCCGTATGAACACACCTCAAAACGGACATTCACGTCGTCAAAACTATAAATTTGAACCGACCTCACGTATGACCAATACGTATATTGACGTTGGCCCTCATACGGTGGACCAAATCATTGCAGCAACACCTTATGGTCTTTACGCCAAGAAAATGGGCGGTGGATCGGTGGATCCTTCCACAGGTGAGTTTAACTTCACCGTGTCCGAAGGTTATATGATTCGCGATGGCAAAATTGCCGAACCTGTTAAAGGCGCTGCATTAGTCGGCAAGGGTGATGAAATCTTATCGCGCATTGATATGGTGGCGAATGATTTAGCC
>JBIIRB010000022.1:0-10788 GCA_044341785.1 Bacilli bacterium
AAGTTGGATACGTGCTTAGTCCAGTCCATGTATCGCGATTGATCGTGAGTGTTTGAGGAATGGGTGTTAACGAAGAACTCGACGAGGATTCGCTGGACGCACTTGAATCTTCACTACTCAGTTCAGTTGAAAACGTTTCTGAACTTGATGAAGTCGAGCTGGCAATCTCGCTGCTTGAAAGGGATTCTGTTGAAGTCAAAGAAGAGGGGATTGTGCAACTCGAAAGCACAACGAAGGTAATGAAGCTCATGAGGTGAAAGGTTTTATGATGCATAAGTGTAAGCATATTATAATGAGTTTGATTAAAAATTAACCATTGATTTGGCAAAAAGGGTGACATCACGTCCAGGAACGAGTAAAATAAACACAATGTTTAACATCATGTTTTCAAAATCAAATTTATGGATCGATACCCTTGCGGTAGCAATTTCACTCATCTTGATGGTGGTGGCAAGTGTGGTTCCTGGATTTCTTTCTCCATGGTTTTGGGGTGCTGCTTTTGTCATTGGTGGATTTTCTAAAGCCATTGAAGGGGTGAGAAAAACCTTTGAAGAAAAATCACTTAACGTAGAATTTTTAATGATTGCTGCTGCCGTAGCCGCGTTTATCACCGACAATTATTCGGAAGGCGCCATTCTCATTTTTATTTTTGCAGTGAGTGGTGTGATGGAAGAATTTGCGACCGCCCAAAGCGAAAAAGCTTTAACCAATTTATTAAAACTTGCGCCTAAAACAGCGATTTTGTTTAATGATCGCATCGAAAAAATCATTGAAAGTGCTTTGCTTAAAATAGGCGACATTGTCCTTGTTAAACCCGGTCAATTGATTCCTGCGGATGGTGTGATTATTCAAGGCGGTGCATCGATTGATCAAAGTTCAATCACCGGTGAATTTACGCCACAAATGAAATGGGTCGGTGAACCCGTGTTTGCAGGTTCGCTTTGTTTAGATTCCACGATTGAAGTACGAGTGAGTAAAAATCCATCGGAAACACTCGTTCAGAAGATAATTGAACTTGTTAAAAAAGCACAACAAGAAAAAACGCAATCCGAGCATCGCGTTTCAACGTTTGAAAAAGTGTATGTGTATGTGGTGATTGCCTTAGCGTTGTTTGTGATGTTTATCACACCCATCTTCGGGTGGTTAGATGACGCAGAAGCATTTCGAAGAGGCGTGATTGTGCTGGTGGTGGCGTCTCCATGTGCTTTAGTTGCCTCGATTACGCCTGCGCTTTTATCCACGTTATCGCACGCGGCGCGTAAAGGCATTCTCATTAAAAGTGGCCGTCATCTTGAAACGTTTAATCAAATTAAAGTTGTCGCGTTCGACAAAACAGGCACCATCACAACCGGTAAACCTCAAGTGAAACAAGTGGTGTTAAAACCAGGATTTGATCAAACGCAATTCCTCAATGTGGTGGTGAACGCTGAACGCGGATCTAATCACCCTCTTGCTAAAGCGGTTGCGTTATTCTTTCCATCAACCCCGCGCATCGACTTACATTTAAAAGAAATTCCAGGTCGGGGGTTAGAAGTCATTTACGAAAAGAAGACGTGGCAAATCGGACGATTTGATCATCGTATAGATCCCGCCTTTGAACCAACGCTGCTTCAATACAAGAAAGACGGGTTTACCATTGTTTCGGCAATCTTAGAAGGTGAGTTGGTTGGATTTATTACATTACAAGACACGATTCGTAAAGAAGCCAAACTAGCGATCAAGCAATTAAAAGCGCTCGGTATTGAAACGGTGATGTTAACCGGAGACAATCAAGAAACGGCGCGTAATATATCATTTGTGATTGGGATTAACTCGTATCAAGGGAACTGTTTTCCTGAAGATAAAGTGAAAGCGGTCCAACGTTATAAAGAACAACATAAACCGATTCTCATGATTGGGGATGGCATTAATGACGCGCCGGCGCTTGCGTTAGCGGATCTCGGAGTTTCCATGGGTGACGCGACGGATGTGTCGTTAGAAACCTCGGATGTGGTCATGATGAATAACAACTTAGCGAATATTCCTTACATGATGGGCGTTACTAAAAAGATGAAAACGATCATTACTCAAAATGTTGTCTTTTCGATTTCAGTGATTGCGTTGCTTTTATTATCCAATGTTTTCGGTCTAATCGTCTTACAACTCGGAGTGTTAGGTCACGAATTATCCACCATCCTCGTCATCTTAAATTCACTTCGTTTGCTTCGTATCAAACGTTAATGCGCTTTGGTGTGACCATATCCACCTTGGATGGGTCGCACGTCTAAATACGTCACCACAGCTTCAGGATAAGCAGCAACCAATCGTGTTACTTCTTTTCGTCGTTTGCGGGGAATGTAAGAAATGAGCATGCCGTTTTGACGGCCTTTCATGCCAGTAGAATCCAGTAGCGTTACCGCGAGGTTAAGATTTCTTAATTGCGTTGCAATATCAAGTATGATGGGTTTGTCTGCGATGATTTCAACTTTGATATTACCTAAACCCACTTTGCCTTCTAACCAAGAACCTAAATAAAGACCCGACGCAAAACCGGCGGCATAGGCCAAGATGCGTAATGGATCTTCGGTAATGCCGGTGATGACCAGTGACACGTTAATGACCCAAATCATTTGTTCAAAAAATACGATTAATGTGGCTTGCTTACGAAAACCTTTGGTCATGAGTAAAAGGCGAAAAACACCGACACTGACTTCAAACATTTTCGCGGCAAAGATGGCTAAATAAATCCAATATTCCATCATCGATTTCCTCACATCCCTTGATTTAAAATGATTTCAATCATTACGAGGGTTCATCGTAAACGTTTTCATCTTAACATGCTTCTAAGAAGAAAAGAAAAACCACAAGCTTGAACTTGTGGTTTTTTTTTGCGTATTAATCGTCGTCGCGGTCGTTGCGGTGATCGTGGTAATCACGTTCGCCATCGCGATTGTGATCACGTGTGGACCCTTCAAAACGGTAGTTGTAGACAACTTCGCCGTTTTCATCGGTGTAAATTAACACGGTTGCGTTAAACTTATCGCCACCAACACGGGCTTTGATGCGAATGAGCTGTCCACCTGTTTCTTCATGGAATTGGCTCTTGAATTGATACATTTCAGGCGCGCCTGTTTCGGTTTTAATGAAGAGTTTGATTTCAGTTTCATCATCTTCGGTTTCGATTTCAAACGCCATCTTGGACACTTCGCCATCAACCATCATGATGACTTTATATTCTGATTCATCGATTTCGGTTTCTGTGGCAATCTTGATCCAATTATTTTCGTCTAATGATAAGAAGTATTTTGTTTTCACTTCATCATCTTCGGTTTTGGTGAATCCAACTAACTGGTATTCTAATTCGCCAACCACGGCTAATCCGGTTAAGACAGTAATATAGCCTTCATCGGCTTCTTCACCGAGTTCGCGGTCTTGATAATCGCGATATTCATCTTTATCTTCGTCATCAATGTCGTCTTCGGTTTCATCTTCATCTTCATAGTCATCATCAATGTCTTCACGTTCATCTTCTCCTTCTTCGTCTTCATCGTCTTCTTCGTCATCACCTCGTGATTGAGGTTCTTCAACAACTTCAGAAGAACTTGATTCATCGACGACTTCACTGGAGACGGAGCTTTCTTCAATGCTTGATTCAACGCTGCTTGCTTCCGAGGTTACTTCACTGGAAGTCACTTCAGAAGAAGATGAGGTGGGTTCTTCTTCAACCACCCCATTAAAGTAAAGGGTGAATACACTGGTGGTGCCATCAAGACCAATCGTGGTCACGATGGATTTAAATGCATAGGCTTCACGGTCGCTTTCCACCAATTCAGTTTGAATGGGGTTTTCGGTGAGCAATTGATTCATCATGCCTAAATAAGCATGAACTTTATCAATGGCTTCAAGTTCTTCGCTTTCGGTTAAGCGACGATCTTTACGTGCAGCTAACGCTCCACTTTGAGAACCACTTAATGCATCAGTTAATAACGATGCAGCGGCAGCGGTTTTGACGCCATAATCGTGATTAAGGATTAGGGTAGGCAGTTCTTCACTCGGCGTGTTTGAACTCACAAAGGGATTGAAAGAACATGATGCTAACGCAACCAATGTTCCGACGGCTAGTACTAATTTTTTCATCTTCTGTTTCCTTTCAACAAGTCTATTCCATTTTACATCATTTTGTGACGTTGACTTGTGATTACACATATTAAACAAACCATCTTTAGTTTTTGTTGGTGGGTTAAAAAACTCCACTGGATAAACTTTATTGCTTTATGCTTAATATATGTTAAGCATTAAGAACCAAAAAACCGATAATTACGGATTATTTTGGTTTATTTGTTGCCTAATTTATAATACAATAATCAATTGAAGGAGTTTACATGAAAAAAATTATCTTTATATCAACATTATTACTATTCACTGTTTTTTCTTGGATTAATCCTAATGCACTTTTGCCTGTTCAAGCGGCAACCTATTCTCTCACTTACGAGCTTTACGGTGGCACCAATCATCCGATGAATCCTACGTCTTATGATACGGAGAACCAAGATTTTACATTTAATGCTCCAACAAATGGCAACTACGAATTTTTAGGTTGGTATGCCTCGCCCATGTTTGAAGATAGTCAAGCCATTGACTTGTTTCCTGGTCCTTGGGCCGGCATTACGCGTATTTATGCACGGTGGGGTGCCCCTGTTTATGAAGTCTCATTTGATACCAATGGTGGTAGTGCGGCATCGACACAATTGGCTCGTGCCACAGTAGAAGTTGCATCGAGTGGCACAGGTTTTACTGATAATTCTCGCCAATTTGGCAACAACACGGTGACCCAACAATTATCGGCAGACTTTAATAACGATGGTTACGGTGATTTCATGCTCTTTGTTGGAGCCGAAAAAAAGATGGTTCAATACACCTCAACTTCAACGAGTTCAACCATTGGATTTTCCTCTTCCGAGACCACATTGCTTTATCAAAATACCGTTTATGAAACAAAATATACTGATATTGATGGAGATTATATTGAAGATCTTTTGATTCTTTATAACTTTAATCATCCGACGCCTCCAATAACCTGGATGCGTGGATTAGGCAACGGAACGTTTGCGCCGGAAGCATTAATAAGTTTTGATACCCCAGGAGTAGCGGTTTCAAGTTTAGGATGGTTTGATGTTGGTGATATTAATCAAGACGGTAAAGTTGATATGGTTTTTCTTACTCTAACGCAGGCAAAATTGGCTTTAGGTAAAGGGGACGGCACGTTTGAAGCTGTTCAAACGATCAATACGACGCCTACAGGTTCTTCATTTGGCAGTTATATTATTCTCGAAGATATGGAATTTGATGGTGATCTCGACATTATTTTTCATACCAATAACAACATCTACATATTGAAACACAACGGTTCAAACACGGCGCCTTTTTATCCTACCGATGCTTTATTTATTGGTGGAGGTGGTTCAAAGGGTTACGCCACCGATATCGATAAAAATGGCATTAAAGACTATATTTTTAAATTCGATCAAGGTATCGGCGCTCGTGGTATTCTTCGCTTCCCCGATACGACCTTTGTCCCTACCTATATCTCAACCGGTAATTATCAAAATATTTACCTCGATACTGGATTAATTCAGTTTTGGAATTTTTTATCAGACTTTGATGTATACGATTTAAACAACGATGGGATTTTGGATGCCATTTATATGTCGGTTGCAGGTTATACACGTATTTTCCTTTCTCGACCGAATGGGACGTATCAAGTCATCGAGAAAGTTATTGGAGATTATCGAACAGGCGGCTTTATCATCAATCGTATTGACGGAACTTTTTCTTATATCGGTTATGAAGAAACAAACAAATCGATTCAAACTTTTAGCATATCTACCACTAATTATTTATCCTCGATTGGATCCTTGCCTTCAACAACCCGCGATCATTACACCTTTGCAGGATGGTATAAAGATGAAGCGTTGACACAAAGCGTCAACTTTAATTCTGATATTTTAACTGCGAATACAATTTTGTATGCAAAGTGGAACCTCATCAACTATGGCATTAATTATTCTATGAATGGCGGTACCAACAACAATGGCAACCCAATATTCATGACGATTGAATCTACAGCATTCACGTTGCTCAATCCGTCCAAAGCGGGTAGTTTGTTTTTAGGTTGGTACACAACAAGTAATTTCCAAGGAGAACCGATTACGGTGTTACCAGCTGGTGCAACCGGTAGCTTTAATTTATTTGCCAAGTGGTTAGATCCCAATACCATCAGTTTTAACTCGAATGGTGGTTCATCGGTGCCCAACATTACAACGTTACCGGGCAATGCAGTTTCGGTTCCAACTGCCCCAACACGTCCTGGATATACGTTTGACGGTTGGTTTGTCGATCGCAATTTTACTCAACCTTATACGTTCACCACGATGCCTGAAGCAAGCATCACTCTGTTTGCAAAATGGACAGCGTTAACTTTCACGGTCACCTTCTTTACCAACGGTGGTAATGAGATTGCATCGATTAGTCGCGATACGGATCAATCCTTAAGCTTACCGGCCGCGCCAACCAAAACAGGATATACCTTTGATGGGTGGTACACCAACGAAGCATTGACTAACCGTTTGACTGCCACCAAGATGACACCTTATAACCTCACGTTATATGCCAAATGGATAACCAATGTTCTCACGCTTACCTATACCGTGGATTATGATACGATCACGCAACAAGTTCTCTTTGGTACAACATTAAGTCCCTTATTACCAACTCCTTCCAAATATCAATATGAATTTTTAGGGTGGTCATTGGATGGTGAAACACTCTTCACCCTCCCAAATACCATGCCGGATAACAATCTAACTTTGATTGCGCTATTCCGTGACAATGTGAACCCTGTTGTCTTTACCCTTACGGATGGGGATACTTATGCGGGTGGTGTGGACATCGTCTTTAATGAAGGTACTGCATTACTGAATGGTCAACCCGTTCAATCAGGTTATCGTGTGCAAGCAGCTGGAACATATACCTTAGTGGTGACCGATGCCGGTGGTAATGTTGTTGAAGTTACTTTCACTGTCATTGAAGCTGTTGATAATTCAAATATTCGTTGGATCATCTTCGCATCGATCCTTGCTGCCACATGGTTGTTCTTAATTATGCTTTATTTATTCAATCGCAAACCATCTTCGGGCGGTCCAGGTGGCACACTCGTAATGAATACCCCTGCTCCAAAACCAAGGCCCGTCATTCAAACCAAAAAAACAGTAAGACCTCCTCAACCAGTCAAAAAAGCCATGGTTGCTAAGACCGAAGTTAAGGCCATCGTACAACCGCAAGTCGTGCAACCTATTCCTGCCGTACAAGAAACAAAACCTTCCACTCAACCTAAACCGGTTGAAGTGAAAAAACCCGCACCCAAAGTAGAAGTTAAAAAACCGATTGATAAAGCTCCGCCCATGCCTGTAGTGAAATCCGAAGAAATTGATCGACAATTAACCGAAACTGTGATCTTTAAAACCCCTCTTAAAGTTAAAGTCGATCCCGTTGAAAGTTATACTCCGGAACTTAAACAATCGTTCACCGATACATTCGTATCCAACAGACGCGCGATTAAAGTGCCTGAGTTAACCTATGTTCCACAAACCACCAACGTGCCATTCTATACAAACTTGTTTAGATACATCCATCGCTTTGCGGGAGTCTTAACGGAAGGATTATTAGCAAGTCTCACGCAATCGGTCATCAAATTAACCGATGACAAAGAAGCGCAATTAAAAATTGTTGAAGCTTCAACGAGAACGGCCGAAGGTTTAAAAACCAATCAAAATCAAGACTACTTGTTGAAGATCTTACGTCGCAACGTCGCATTAAATCGCGATGTCCTGAACCCAAGAAATAAATACGTATATTCTTATCAACGATTAGCAACGTTGCTTGAAGAATTAGGTATTTATGTAGAAGCCGTCATCGTCGTCCGTGAAGCTTACGAACGTGAGTTGGTGGATACACCGGACACGACGTTTGAAAAACGCTTAACCCGGTTAGAAAAGAAACTGGTCGATAGCGGCGGTCAGCGACAAGATATGATTCGTAAATAAAGAAACATAACAGGAGGAAAAAATTATGTTTTCAGGAAAGCAGTTTGGTGTCTTAGGTGTGATTGTCGGTGCCAACTTATTATTAAGTTTACTCATTTCAACCATTGGTGGTAGCTTAGGCGCACAAGGACCCACAGGGCAAACCGGTCCCCAAGGCCCCCAAGGATCCACAGGTGAAACGGGTGAAGACGGTCGTCCGGTAGAATTTCGAGTTGAAGATAACGTTCTTCAATGGCGTTATGTCGGTGAAACCGAATGGAATGAATTAGATTTAGAAATTTCAGGTGGCGGTAGTTCAACGGTTAATTTTGGGGGTTCAGAAGGTTACTTTAACCACTGGGTATTTGGTGTCAATCCTAATTTTCAATTTGACTATCCTTCGCGTATTGAAGTATCGAATTCCGCTACCTATGCACAAAATTTAATCACTAACCAAGGTTATCTTGGCGTTGCAACATTGGCTGAACTCGAAGCCATTGGCGATAGTGCTGAAAATTTAGGACTAAAATATGTTTTGACAGCTGATATCGATTTAGCGACATGGGAACCAACGTATGGTAATAATGTCATTCGTAATGAATTCGGTTCGTTCACCGGGGTATTTGACGGTGCAGGTTATACCTTGTCGAATTTTTCTATTGAAGATACCACCGGTAATCAAACCAATGATATTGGCTTGTTCTATGAATTAGATAGTGCCGAAGTTCGCAATTTAAACTTGGTTGATTTCTCTATTAATCCGACTGGAGGAGGTAACTATATTGGCGCTCTTTCAGCCTATGTCGATAGCAATGATTCTAATTACACGATCTTAGATCAAATTAATCTCGATGGATTTGAGATTACTACTCTAAATAGTCTCGGCAATGTAGGTGGATTGATCGGAGAAATTAACGACGGAATTAAGATCATACGTTCCACTGCCACAAATGTAACCGTTGCATCTGACGGTTATTCTTATGCTGTAGGTGGTATGTTTGGTTATGTTGATGAAGCATCAGTATTAGAATTATATGAATTGAACTCGCAATTAGAAATGACTAGAATCGATTCATTGTCGAATAACGGTAACGACCGCGTTGGTGGATTAGGTGGTAATGTCCAAAGAGATTCATCAATTTTTGCATACAAAGTCAATTCTCAATTTGTAGGTCATGCAGATGAAAATTCTTCGGCTTTTATTGGTAATGTCGCTGGTTATAGTCAAGTCGTTTTAAAAGAAATCACAGTGAATGCTGATATTACTCGCTCCGTTGCTGATTCAGGTTCCGAAGTTGGTGGTTTATTTGGTTTTTATGGCCTGGATGGTTTGTTGTTCATTGATGATGTTCATGTCACTGGAGATATCCGAGGTTATTATGATGTTGGTGGTTTTATTGGTCATGCTAAAGAAGGCTCGGTTATCAAAATTACAAACTCCAGCATGCGGGCTAATTTAGAAGGATCACAACAAGTTGGGGGTTTTGTTGGAGAGTTAAATGAAGATCGCCATCGTTGGATGTTTAAAGATAATGTTATTGAAACAGTCATGACAGTCGTGCAAGACAACCCTAATCAAAACGATATTTATGCAGATGACTTTGGCGGTGTCATTGGTTATGTAGACGAAAGCAATAGCGACGATACCGAAGCAACAAATCAAGTCCTTCTCGACAACATGGATGTGGTTGTGAATTTTGAAATTAACGTTCAAAATCCTGAAGCCATCCTTAGACGATATTTTGAGTTTTATGATGCGGGCGGCATGATTGGTGATGTGGATCAATATAACCAGATTCGGGTCGTGAATTCAACCGTTGAAGCTAATTTAAACTTCATCGTTGAAGATTTGACTAAGTTTGATAATTTGGAATTGGATGTTGACGGTGTTGCTGGCGTGGTAGGAGACATGGGAGACTCAACGCTTTTGTTAGCTAACGTTGAAGCAACGCTTGATGTGAATGTGTTAGTCGACAATTTGACCTCAGAAACAACGAATACGGATCTCTACTTCGATTTAAATGTTAATTCGTTAGGCGGTGCGGTGGGTGATTCATCAGATAGCAACCTTATTATTGTAGAAGGTTCTTATGATGTTAATTTTGTACAAACCGTTAGTAGCATTAGTTCCCCAGTTTATAACTATAATATCGACGTTTACGATGTTGCAGGCCTCGTGGGTGATTTTGATGATTCTTTATTGCTAGGTGAAGCGTTTGAAACTTCATTATCATTCGATGTGACGATAGATGAAATCACCTTAGCCACTGGCAAAACTCTAAACATTGAAATTTATCAAATTGGTGCAATTTTGGGTGAAACAGGCGGTTCAGTCGCGTTCTTAGAAGATGTGACGTTTACATCCACAGCAACTGCGGATGTGCAAGATGCGGTCGATGGTTCTGTGTTGGTTCGAGTGGATGATTTGACCAAAACGGTTGGTCGTTTCAACCCATTCGTTTTTATTGGCTAAACGTTTCCTTTAAAACCCTAAGATTTCACTCTTAGGGTTTTTTTATTGGTGATGAAACCATCTTTAGAATCATCAAGAGCAACGAAGGTTCAAAGAATGGTATTATTTTAATACATTATTGGGGGAACCGATGACGCCATTAAAATTTATACAGTTGACAAGCGGGTTTAATCATTCATTAGGTCTAAGAGAGGATCATGTCCTTTTTGGATTTGGAGATAACTTTTATGGACAACTTGGATTGCCCGGCGTATC
>JBIIRB010000023.1:0-10529 GCA_044341785.1 Bacilli bacterium
GGTATGGTTAAAGAAAAATTATGGACACGTCTTCGCTTAAACTGCTTGATGTCGTTGAAATGAAAAAAGAACATCCATGTGAAAAGCGTTCACATTTTTTCAAAGTGGTTCGCTTAGGCGCGGATATAAAAATCTCCTGTCTGGCTTGTGGACGCACGGTGATGCTTGATCGCGCTGTTTTTAATCAAAAAATAAAACGGATACTACCCAAACCATAATCCTATTTTGAAATAGGATGCTATCGATTCAACACGTTTCTTTTTCATATGAAACTGCCAACCATTTCACACCTGTTTTTAGGAATGTTTCTTTTCAATTACCCACAAAAGGGTTATATATCGTCAAGGGTGAAAATGGGATTGGAAAATCAACATTATTTAAACTCATCACACGTAGCATTAAGCCGCAAATTGGAACAATTACTTTTTGTCATCAATCTGATTTTGCTTATGCTTGGATGGAACAACATGTTGAATTCTTTGACCATCTTACCCTGAAACATTACTGGCAATGTTTCAAACAGTTCATTCATCCTCACCAATGGAATCATAAACTTGAAAAAGAACTGATTGAATCGCTGAAGATGGGTAATCTTTTTCAATCCAAAGTTGGCGTGTTGTCTGGTGGAGAGCGTCAGCGCCTTCACTTGATGATGACCTTACTAACACCGGCCTCATTATATTTAATCGATGAACCTACCGCCTCGGTTGATGAATCTCTTAAAACCATCCTTGCTCATTGGATCAAGCAGCATGCAAAGGATGCTTTAGTATTAGTCATTACGCATGAACCAACTTTATTTGAAAAGATGGCAGACGGTGATGTCCAGTTATCCAAGAAAGACGTTGTTCTCCATCTTCACACGAAAGAATTATCACATCGCCCATGCGTACCCATCAAAAGTCGTGCTCCAAAATTACAATCCGTAGGGCATTTGCTGAAACAACCCAAAGTGCCGAATTGGATTAACCCCATCGTTCCAATGATTGGCATCTTTTTCTTAACACTCATCACGTGGATGCATGTTGCAATCGATGAAACGGTGTTTCATTTAATCTCACCTTCTACTCATTCGATTTTTTCTCAAATCGAGATTCGTGAAAGTGAAGCCATCGAAGGTAGTCCTTTTGAATGGGTTAAGTATCGTTCATTGAATCCGTCAGAACAGCAAAGTGTCTTAACGTATTTTGAAAACACTTTTTTTATTCCTGATTATCGCCATCTTGTTTTTTCTACCCGAGAAATCGAGGGAAAAATTTGGCAGTTTCTACCTTATGATGATTTAGCAATCATTGACCCTAAAGTTTATGTGACCGAATCGTTTCCTCACGCTCAAATTGCTTTAACCGATCATTTATCGGAAAAAAATGAAGTTGAAGTTTTAATTCAAATTCAACAAACCATGAATCTATTACCTTCGTTTCCAACTTTTTATTATCCGTATTTTTGGTTAAAGAACCAATTAAGCCAACAAGGTTTTTTGGTTTTTGAAACATCTTATTTTTGGTGGTACATTCCTCAAGACCATTGGCAACTTAGTACATTGAAACGGATGCATGACATTCAGGATCAAACAGCGCTTGTTTTTCACCATCGAGATTTTATGGCATTTCATTTGTATACACAAAGTAAACCTTTATTGATGTATCTGCTATCCATTTTTGGTTTGGTGTATGGCGTTGGCTGGTTGATCGTGGATGGTTTTGTTTTTGAAAGACGGATGGCGATCAATCATGGGGTTAGCCAATGGATTAAAAAACGACCGCATGGAAAGCGTATCCTTCATCAAACTTGGTTGAACGTAATCCGTGATGATTGTGTGTATTTATTTTTCATTACCCCATCGATATTTTGGTTATTGCATTTTACGCTTCACCAATTTTCATTTCGATGGATGGTCACGATCGAACCGTTATTGTTATTTTTTTTCTTGATGGTCTATGGTGTATATCGCTGGTCACTTTATGACATATTGAGGTTTCGCATGCATGATTCGCATCGTTAAATTCACCCTCGCGTTTGGCAAACGGTTTTTATTTAAGGGATTTCAAGCCCAATTTCCTGCAAGCGGTTTATTCGGTATCATCGGAGCCTCAGGTTCTGGTAAGACCACGCTATTTAAAGCAATCATGGGGTTGCAATCTTTTCAAGGACTTATATCCATTCAAGGAACGAACATGGGTTCGTTATCTGGATTAGCATTACAAACCTTTAGGCGAAAAACATTTGGATGGATTGATCAAGATTTTACGCTTTTTTTGACGATGACAGTGGAAGAAAATTTAATGATCCTTGCGCGAATTAAAGGTTTTGAACTCGATCGCGATGCGCGATTAGAAGTAAGCCATGCGATTCGCACGTTGCAACTTGAAAGTTTTCGAACACGACTACTTGGATCTCTTTCGGGTGGACAAAGACAACGGATTGCATTAGCAGCCGCTTTAATCGGAAGACCCCCCATTTTAATTGCGGATGAACCATTTTCACACTTGGACATTGAACAAGAAAAAATGGCTTTATCTTGGCTTAAGGAAATTTCAACTCATCATTTAATTCTCCTATCTAGTCATCATACGGCCACGTTGCAATCGTATTGTGATCAAACATTTTTATTAACTCCTAATGCAAATATAGCTGTTGCTTCAAGCAACAATCAATCGTCTTTTACTCATCCTCGCCGCAGTCCAATCCTTCCTTTTCGTGCAGTTTGGACTTTAATTCAGTCGATGGCCTTAGGGAAAACGATTGCACGATTCTTGGAGTTTATGTCGGTAAGTTTGATTCTCATCTTAGCAACACTGGCGATGATTTTACGGATGGTTTCCTTACAAATTCAAACCGAAATTGAAACGCGATTAGGCGACGGATTAACGACCATTCATTTACGTCAAAACGAGTTACCACCTTTTCAAAACATCAGTTTATCGAAGCTCGATCATTTTCGTAACTCCTTTTCGTCTTTGAATATGCAATGGGGTGTGATGGGGAACTTGGAAATAGAGAAGTTAGAACATCACCAATTGTATGTGCAATCCGGTCAGTACCAACTTGCGCTTCCAGATTTTGATTTGCATGCCTATTTTAATATGAAGTTTACCTTTGAAACTCCCAACGTCAATGCGATACCGATGGATCTATTTGAGCTTAGTTTAGGCTTAAATGCTTTTCAATATGAATGGGCTCAACTCGTCTTCAAAACGTCGGATTTAAAAATGTATTTAAAAACACAGACACCGCGTTTGTTATTAAAAGTAGCACAGTCATTATGGCATTATGAAGACGAAGTTGGTTTTGATTGGGTTGATGTGGAACTTACAGCGACACCGATGATTATTCATTCCGATCCGATGTTTATTCAGTCCCTTTTTCATCATCACATGCAAATACCTATTCAAGAAGCAAATAACCCTTCGCCAATGCAACTCAACTTATCCCCTTTTGTTTGGTTACCCAATCACGATGAAAAAAAACGTATTCAAAACGTTCTTTCTCAGCAAGGGGTGCTTCTTGATCGCATTCAATTCGGTCAGCATCGCAGTTGTCCTTTAGAGCAACCCTGTCTGCTTGATCGATATTTCTTATTTGAAAAACCGTATGACCTTCCTGAATCGTGGTTGAACCTTCAACGAACGTTTTTGCCATTATCCATCGGTGGACTCATACGAATAGAGGAAGCCTATCTTTATGGATTTCAAAAAAAGATGTATATGAGTTTATCGCGACCCTTGTTAGAACAAGTTCAGGACATGACGTTTCGCGAAAAAGAAGATCGTGCATCAACCTTATTTTCTTCTCCTGGCTTGTGGGCGAGTTATGTTTACGCCCCATCGTCTCGTCCCGTGATTTGGAAACCAAGCACTTTAAAAGGAGGAGTGACACTATCGCTTGCGTGGAAGGATCAAGCACACCAACTTGAAAGCATCTATTTTTTATATGAATTTTTAAAAATTCCATTAGGAGACGGGTATATCCAAACGACCTATCGGTTAGCGTCCTTACCCATTTTAGGATGGACAACATCTTCACTTCATACGATTTCAATTCATCATGAAACCTTACAAGATTTGCTCGTTGATTTATTAGAACAGTCCTCCATGCACGTATATCCTTTTGGATTTGTCGTTGAAGAATTCTTACATGCCGAGAAGCTTACCCTTCCGTGGTACCGTTCAACCACCCTAATGCAAAGTCAATCTCAAACGGAACAGTGGATCCAATGGATTACCTTAGGAAGTTTAGGTTTAGGTGTAGTCACCTCCTTACCCCTTGTAGGGTTATTGCTCATGTTGTATGACTTAAAAGCTCAACCGCTTAAGACACAAGGCACCATTTTAATGCATCATGGACTTGCCAAAGAAGCGATTATTCAAGTGTTTCAACTGGACATGGTGTTTACCATCCTCCGTTGGTGGTTTCCTATTCTGATCGGATTATTCTCCATTAGTTATGTGATTACACTCATTTTAGGTGACTTATTCATAAGTGCGGTTGCCTATATACCTTGGTTAGAATCATTATGGGTGACGTTAGGATTATTTGTTTTAATGATGATGGTCACGGAACGTTTTCGTCGGCAGTTTAAATAAAATCAAATTGAAATACTATTATTGTTGCTTTTCTCAAAATGTGGTATGATTCTTTCGTGAGGAAGACATTCCTCATAAATACTATAGAAAGGTCATAGGTGTTGATGAAAGGCAAAGTTAAAATGTTCAACAAAGAAAAAGGCTATGGTTTCATCCGAACGGATGATAATCGCGACGTCTTTTTCCATCATTCTTCAATTCTCATGGACGGCTACAAAACAGCTGAACCAGGAGAACCAGTAGAATTCGAAGTTGAAGAAACCGACAAAGGTCCTCGCGCAAAAAATATTAAAAAGGTCTAACCTTTTTATTAGTTGTGCAACCAAAGAAAGTCGCTCCGGCGACTTTTTTAATTTCATCAAATATCATATAATAGCAAGGTAATCATTATGGGATTAAAAGCAGGTATTGTCGGTTTACCCAATGTTGGCAAGAGTACGCTTTTCAACGCAATCACCAATGCCCAAGTCGAGGCAGCCAATTATCCATTTGCAACCATTGAGCCTAATACTGGGGTGGTGGCTGTGCCCGATAGTCGTTTAGATTTTTTATCATCCCACTTTAAACCTACTAAAAAAATTCCTGCCACGGTCGAATTTGTAGACATTGCGGGTCTTGTGCGTGGCGCATCTAAAGGTGAAGGACTTGGCAATCAGTTTTTAGCTGCGATACGGGAAGCCGATGCCATTGTTCAAGTGGTGCGGTGCTTTGAAAATAGCGATATCATTCACGTCGAAAACTCCGTGGATCCAAAACGCGATATTGAAATCATCAATTTAGAATTGGTGTTTGCAGATTTAGACTCGTTAACTCGTAAGGCAGATAAAGTCGCATCCAAAGCAAAAGGCCAAGATAAACAAGCCATTCAAGACTTAGAACTTATCCAACGTGTTCGTGCTTATTTAGTGGAAGGCAAACCTGTTCGCTTAATGGAACTTACCCTCGATCAACAATCGTATTTACGAGAAACCTTTCAATTGCTTACGTTAAAACCGTTACTTTACCTAGCCAATGTGGGCGAAAATGAATACGCTGAATTTCAAAAAAATAAACATTACCAAACCGTCGAGGCGATTGCACTGCAGGAACGCGCTCAAGTGGTGGCCGTCTCTTGTGAAATTGAATCGCAAATTTCAAAGTTACCTGATGCCGATAAACCGATGTTTTTAGAATCGATTGGAGCAACCGAAAGCGGATTAAATCGCTTGATTAAAAAGACGTATGCTTTACTCGGTTTAGCGACTTATTTCACAGTCGGCAGTGATGAATGTAAAGCTTGGACCTTTAAACTCGGCATGAAAGCACCTCAATGCGCCGGTGTTATCCATAGTGATTTTGAAAAAGGCTTTATTAAAGCTGAAATTTATCATTACGATGATTTTGTTAAATACCGATCTGAACTTGCCATCAAAGAAGCTGGAAAGTTAAGGATGGAAGGAAAAGAATATGTGGTCAAAGATGGGGACATCATCTTTTATCGCTTTAATGTTTAACATGGAAAAGCAACCTATTCGTGTTCGTTATGCTCCATCACCAACAGGTTTTTTACACATTGGTGGTGCACGTTCAGCCTTGTTTAATTTTTTATTTGCTAAACATCATGGCGGTACTTTTATTGTTCGCATTGAAGATACAGATGTTGAACGCAATGTGGTCGGTGGTGAAATCTCACAAATTTCCGATTTAATTTGGTTAGGTATTGTTCCCGATGAAAGTCCGTTAAAACCTAATCCTGCTTTTGCTCCTTATCGACAAATGGAACGATTAGAAACCTATCATCGTTATGCACAAGCATTGATCAATCAAGGATATGCCTATCCGTGTTATTGCACCGAAGAAGAATTAGAAAAATCTCGCGAAGAACAAATGCAGCGCGGTATTGTTGCCCCTCAATATAATCGCCGCTGTCTTCATTTAACCCCAGAACAAAAAGCAACGTTTGAAAAACAAGGCATCAAACCAACCATTCGCGTTAAACTTGAAGATCATCATCAAATCCAGTTTCACGATATGGTTCGTGGTGATGTGACTTTTAATAATGACGATATTGGTGATTGGGTGCTTGTGAAGTCCAATGGTATCCCAACGTATAATTTTGCGGTTGTCATTGATGATCACCTCATGCAAATAACTCATGTTTTACGCGGAGAAGAACATCTTTCTAACACTCCAAAACAAATCCAACTTTACCAATATTTTCAATGGCAGATTCCCTTATTTGGCCATATGACACTCATCATCAATGAGCATGGAAAAAAATTATCCAAACGCGATCAAAATGTTTTGCAATTTATTTCACAGTATCGCGAGCAAGGTTATTTAGCGGAAGCGATTACGAATTTTATTTTGCTCTTAGGATGGACGCCTGCGGAAAATAAAGAAATCTTTACTTTAGAAGAAGCGATTCGATTGTTTGATGAAACAAGACTTTCTTCTTCCCCTTCGATGTTTGATGTAAAAAAATTAACATGGATCAATAGCACCTATATCAAAGCCATGAACCAAGAAACGTACTTGTCTTTTCTTGACCCATTTTTTGTAAAAAGCCCTTGGGTCGTCAATTTAAACGAAGATAAACGAAAAGCGTTGGCGTTGATGTTTAAAGAACGATTAACACATGGTAAGGAGATCGTTTCACTCATTGATCAAGCGTTCAATGAACAACCGTTGCTTGAAGAAGCGATCACTGTGTTAAAGCAACCAAGCGCAAGAATCGCTCTCGATGCGTTTATTTCCCATTTAGAAAAGCTGTCAACCTTATCCACGGATGATGTCAAAACTTTATTTAAATCGGTTCAACTTGAAACCGGTCTCAAAGGTAAAGACCTTTTTATGCCCATCCGTGTTCAAATAACCGGAGTCTTGCATGGACCTGAATTAGCCAATGTTTTGCCGATATTAGGAAAAGATGAAGTGCTACAAAGGTTAAGAAAGGTCCGTTTATGAATATCGAATTTGATTTACAACAAGGTTTGCATCAACTGCTTGTAGAATTAGGTTTAAAATTGCCGTTGCAATCGATCGTGATTGAAATAAGCAAAGATAAATTACACGGAGATTACGCTACCAATGTTGCCTTAAAATTTGCCAAAGAATTAGCATTAACCCCACGTGCTTTAGCCGCACTCATTCAAACACGATTAATGATGAAAGACATTGAAAAAATTGAGATTGCCGGACCCGGTTTTATTAATTTTTTTATGAAAAATGATTCATTATCTAGCGTCCTGCCAACCATCTTAAAAGAAGGCGAACGGTATGGAAGTCAAAATTTTGGTAAAGATGAAAAAATCAATATTGAGTTCGTCTCTGCCAATCCAACAGGATCGATGCATATTGCGCATGCCCGTGGTGCAGCGCTTGGCGATTCCATGGCACGGCTTTACGAAAAAGTTGGTTATCATGTTACCCGTGAGTTTTATGTCAATGATGCTGGCAACCAAATCAATCGATTAGCAGAATCGATATATGTTCGATATTTAGAACTCTTTGGTGTTCATAAGCCACTGCCTCAAGATGGTTATCATGGTGAAGATATTATTCACTTAGCGACGAAGATTAAAAATCAATACGGTCATCAGTGGCTCAAACTTTATGATGAATCCTTTTTTAAAAAAGAAGGCATTGCCTATGAATTGAGTAAAATCAATCAAGATTTAAAAGACTTCCGTGTGCAGTTTGATGTGTTCACGTATGAAACTGCGATTCGAACGCAACGCGATATCGATGATGTTTTATCCAAACTCAAAAACAGTTCTTATGTTTTTGAAGGAGCAACGTTTTTAAAAACAACCTTAGAAGGTGACGATAAAGACCGCGTGATGATCAAGAGTGATGGAAGTTATACGTATTTTTTACCTGATATCGTTTATCACTTGAATAAAATTAAACGGGGCTTTACTAAGATGATTGATATTTTAGGTCCTGACCATCACGGGTATATTGGTCGTATGAAGGCCGCGATGGCGTTGCTGGGTTACTCCAAAGACATCCTTGAGATTGAAATCATGCAACTCGTGCGATTAATTAAAGAAGGTCAAGAAGTAAAGATGAGCAAGCGAACAGGTGTGGGTGTGACGATGCGCGAACTCATGGATGAGGTTGGCATCGATGCTGCTCGATATTTCTTCGTTTCACGATCAACACAAAATCCAATCGATTTTGATTTAGATTTAGCCGTGACCAAATCAAACGCGAATCCTGTCTATTACGTTCAATATGCGCACGCGCGTTTGCAATCCTTACTCCGAACAGGGAGTGATATCGCCTTAGACGTCAAAGGACAAGGTCTTACTACCGATCAAGAACGTGACTTATTGAAGCATTTAAGTCAATTCAGCGATGAAGTTTTAAGAGCAGCCTTAGAGCGAGAACCATCCAAAATTGTTTTTTATGCACAAAAACTTGCAAGTTATACTCATAGTTTCTATACTATATGTCGGGTCATCGACCGCGATAACCTACCTTTATCAGGTGCACGATTGGCACTCGTTAAAGCTAGTTCTATTGTGCTCGCTAATGCCTTGCAGTTAATCGGAGTTTCGGCTCCAGAAAGTATGTAGAAAGGAAATATTCATGGCTTCAAAAACAAAATCAATGTTAGAGCTCGCCTTCGAACTCTTAGTCAGTAAGAAAAAAGCTGTTTCATTTAAAGACATTTGGCATTACGTAGAAAAAAAAGTCGAGGTTGTTAATGAACAACAAATGGGTCGTTTTTATAAAGATTTAACCCTTGATGGTCGCTTCGTGGCGTTAGGCGGCAATATGTGGGATTTAAAAACGAATTATACCTTTAAACAATTGTTTGATGATGCTCGTGGTGTTTTCCGTGATGTCGAAGAAGGCGAAGAAGCGGTTGAAGCTGAAGATCCGTTCCAAGATAAAGATGATGATGAAGACGAAGAAGAATCTGGCAGTAAGTCTAAAAAGAAGAAAGACGAAAGTGACGACGATTAGCATTTACCAATAAGGAGGTAAACAATATGCCATTAGTCAGTATGAAAGAGATGCTCATCAAAGCTCGAAAAGAACATTATGCCGTCGCGCAATTTAACATTAATAACTTAGAATGGACGATTGCGATTTTAGAAGAATGCCAAGCGCTTAAAGCGCCAGTCATTTTGGGAGTTTCTTCCGGTGCTGCTAAGTATATGGGCGGCTTTAACACCGTCATGGGCGTCGTCAAAGGATTGATTCAAGATCGTAAATACACCATACCGATCGCGGTTCATTTAGACCATGGTGAAAGTTTTGAATTGTGCAAAGCTGCCATTGATGCTGGCTTTACTTCAGTCATGATTGATGCTTCGCATCACCCCTTTGAAGAAAACGTCAAGATTACTAAACAAGTCGTGGATTATGCTCATGCCAAAACCCCATTCGTATCGGTGGAAGCAGAATTAGGACGCGTCGGTGGTCAAGAAGACCATGTGGTCGCGGAAACGATGTATGCCATTCCTGCTGAATGTGTTGAACTCGTGAAGCGTACCGGTGTGGATTGCTTAGCCCCTGCATTAGGATCAGTTCATGGTCCTTATCAAGGTGAACCTAAATTAGGTTTTTCGCAAATGGCAGAAATTAACCAAAAAGTTGGAATTCCTCTTGTGTTGCATGGTGGTTCAGGCATTCCTGATTTTCAATTAAAAATGTCCATTGATCGTGGCACGGCTAAAATTAACGTCAATACTGAAAATCAAATGGAATGGACAAAAATTGTCCGTGAAGTGCTTGAAAAAGATAAAAAAGTTTATGATCCTCGTAAAATCATTGGTCCTGGAATGGCCGGGATTCGTGCGGTTGTCAAAGCTAAATATCAAGTGTTTGGTTGTATTGGCAAAGCTGAATAAATTTAAACTGAGTAGTGATATACTAAATCCTTGGGTTCCCCAAGGATTTTTTATTCAAAAGGAGACCGTCCATGATGACTAACCTCATACAACAGAT
>JBIIRB010000100.1:0-2898 GCA_044341785.1 Bacilli bacterium
CGGTGATGTTTGTTTTTGCGATGATTAACACGTTTACCTTAAACTCTTCACTCGTGTGGGTCTTTGCGATTTCCGTTCCGCTGATCTTTTTATTCATCGGTGTTGGTTTTGTGTTTGCGTCACCTTTGTTTGAAAAAATTCAAAAGAAAACCGATCAATTGACGCTCGTGTTACGGGAATCCTTAACTGGTGTTCGCGTGGTCCGTGCGTTTCATCAACAAGACGAACAAGCGAAGCGTTTTGATCTAGCCAACCGTGAACAAAAAGACGCCACCGTCAGCGTCACCCAGCTCATGACCTCGTTTCAACCCGTCATCCAAGTGATTTTTGATTTAACGTATTTAGCGATTTTCTTTGTTGGGATTTCTTCGCTGGATGGTCAAGCTGAAGTTGCTAATGTTGGAAACATCGTCACTGTCGCCCAATATTCCAATCAATTGATGTTTTCCATCCTCATGTTCGCCTTTATCCTAATTTTCTTTCCGCGCGCGAATGCGTCAGCCAAACGTATTAATGAAGTACTTGATACCAAAACCACAATCAATGATCCTGTAAAACCGATTCAATACGCCAAAGGAACAGGAAAAATTGAATTTAAGAACGTGACATTTAAATATCAAGATGCATCCGCACCGACGTTAACCAATATTAGTTTTACGGCAGAACCTAAAAAAGTCACCGCGATTATCGGTTCAACCGGTTCTGGAAAGTCCTCCGTCATTAATCTCATTCCGCGATTCCATGATGTCAATGAAGGTCACATTCTTATTGATGGCCATGATGTGCGTGATTTCCAACAGTTAGAGTTACGTTCACGCATTGGGTTTGTCCCACAACAAGCGTTGCTATTTAGTGGTTCGATTCGCGAGAATATGAAATATGGCAAAACCTCCGCGACAGACGAACAAATTTGGGAAGCACTTGAAGTCGCCCAAGCTTCTAATTTTGTGAAGAAAAAAGAAAAACAATTAGACGAAGAAGTCTCCCAAACCGGAAAGAATTTCTCAGGTGGACAAAAACAACGTTTATCCATCGCTCGTGCGCTTGTCAAAAAACCAGAAATCTACATTTTCGATGACGCCTTTTCCGCGTTAGATTACAAAACCGATATCGCCTTACGTCAGCATTTAAAAACCTACACGAATAACGCAACTGTCATCATCGTTGCCCAACGTGTTTCTACGATCATTGATGCGGACTTAATTGTCGTGCTTCATGAAGGTAACATTGTCGGTCAAGGTAAACACCAAGACTTATTAAAGTCATGTTCGATTTATAAAGAAATCGTTTATTCCCAATTAGATCCTGAAGAAATCAATAAAACCCTCGCCTTGTCACAACAAAAGCTGAGCGCAACGGGAGGCGAATAACATGGCTGAAGAACGTAAACAACAGCCTCGCCCTGAAGCAGGACGCGGTGGCATGCATTTCCGCGGTGGACGTGGATTAGCACCTACAGAAAAACCAAAAGATTTTAAAGGAACCTTCCGTCGTCTTTTAAAAGATTTTAAACCTCTTTATTCCAAGCTCGTTATTGTGATGATCATTATTCTCATTTCAACCTTTAATAAACTCGTGTCGCCTTTATTCATCCGCGATGTGTTAAACGATATCATTTACCGACCCGAGCAATTTTATATCTTCAATAATGACTTGGTTGAAGTGCTTTGGAATGAATTATTCATGCGATTTGGTTTCATTGCGTTATTTTATGCGACGGCATCAATCTTTAACTATTTATCAGAATTATTTTTAATTCCAATTACCGCGACCTATTCGTTTAATTTACGTAAACAATTCCAAGCAAAAATCGACCGTTTGCCTTTATCGTTTTTTGATGGTCAAACTTATGGAGAAATTTTATCAAAGGGGACCAACGACATTGATGCGATTTCTCGTTCACTCCAATCGATTTTAACGGGCGTTTTATCTTCCGCTTTCCTCTTTGTGGGTTCGTTATCGCTCATGTTTTATGTTTCATGGGAACTTACCTTAGTTGCTTTAGGCGTTCTTCCGATCAGTTTATTGATTACCATTTTGATTGGCAAGAATTCCCAAGCACGGTTTAAATCGTATTACGCTAAACTAGGCAACTTAAACTCGGTGATTGAAGAAACTTATTCAGGTTATAAAGTGATTAAGTTATTTAATAAAGAACAAGAACTCGTTAATAAATTTGAAGGTATTAACGCGGATTTAGCCAACGCGGATCGGATGTCACAATTTTATTCAGGCATCATCTTTCCTGCGATTAACTTTGTGAATAACTTAGGTTTTGTCGGCATTGCTGTGGTTGGAGGCTTGATCAATAACGTTGGAAACATGGTGATTTTCTTCGTCCTCGTGTCGTTATTCCAAAGCCCATTCCAACAATTGTCACAAATTTCCAACATCATTCAATCCTCGATTGCAGCCGCTGAACGTGTGTATAAAATCATGGATGAAAAAGAACTTACTCCTGACAAAATCGATGCCATCATAACCAACAAAAATATCAAAGGCAAAGTGTCTTTCAAGAACGTTTCATTCGCCTATAAACCCGAACAACCGTTATTTGAAAACTTAAATTTAGAAGTGAATCCAGGCGATGCAATTGCGATTGTTGGCCCTACCGGCGCGGGTAAAACCACGATTGTGAACCTCATCATGCGCTTTTATGAAATTTCACAAGGTCAAATTCTCATCGATGGTGTGAATATTCAAGATTACGCGTATCAAGCATTGCGGACCGCCATCGGCATGGTGCTTCAAGATACGTGGTTGTTTAAAGAAACGATTAAAGAAAACATCCGTTATGGAAAGTTAAACGCGACCGATGCGGATGTCGAACAAGCTGCCAAAGCCTCTTCTGCTCACTTTTTTATTACAACCCTGCCTGGGGGTTATGACTTTGAACTC
>JBIIRB010000024.1:0-10381 GCA_044341785.1 Bacilli bacterium
TGTTGAGAAAGGAAGGTCATCATGGTCTTCAAAAATAAGGTATTAATGATTGGGTATGGGAGTGTGGCAGAAACCACGTTGCCACTGCTTTTTCGTCATTTAGATATTCCTTTTTCAAACGTGACTGTGCTTGATTTTGAAAACAAACAGCAAGCGCTTAAAGAATGGACTGATCAAGGTGTTCATTACTTTCAAGAAAAAATTACTAAACCTACATTAGATTTAGTCTTATCGAAATATGTCGGTATGGGGGATATTATTATTGATCTAGCTTGGAACATTGGTGCTGAAGACATTTTATCTTGGGCTCATAATCACGGTGTTCTTTATATTAATACTTCCACTGAATTATGGGATCCTTACACCAATCACGAGAAAAAACATCCGACCGAAAGAACCCTTTATCATCGCCACATGGGCATTCAAAAAATGACCAGTGAATGGAAGGTCAAAGGTCCAACAGCTGTCATCGAGCACGGTGCAAATCCTGGTCTCATTTCTCATTTTGTCAAACAAGGTTTACTCGATATTGCTGAAGCGGCTATCAAAGAAAAAAAGTTTTCTGTTAAACAACTTAAAACAATTCAACAATTAGCTGCCTCTCGTTCGTTTGCATTATTAGCAGAAGCTTTGCAAGTCAAGGTCATTCATGTCTCAGAACGAGATACACAAATTTCTTCCATGCCCAAAAAAGTGAATGAGTTTGTGAATACGTGGTCGGTAGAAGGATTTCGTGAAGAAGGTACAACAACCGCTGAGTTAGGTTGGGGAACGCATGAACAAGAATTACCCCCATTAGCGTTCGAACATAAAACGGGTCCTAAAAATCAAATTTGTTTAGCACGGATGGGGATGAACACGCATGTGGTCAGTTGGGTTCCCGATTACACGATTCAAGCGATGGTCGTTCGTCATGGTGAAGCGTTCACATTGTCGAATTATTTAACCGTTTGGGATAAGAAAAAAGCAATCTATCGTCCAACGGTACACTATGCTTATTGTCCTTCTGATGCTGCGATTGCTTCGCTTCATGAATTACGCGGTCGTGATTATGTGTTACAAGATTCAATTCGGATTATGAAAGACGACATCACCGATGGCGAAGATATTTTGGGTGCCCTCATCATGGGTCATCCCTTTCAATCCTGGTGGATCGGTTCTAAACTCTCGATTCACCAAGCTCGCCAACTTGTACCTCATCAAAATGCCACCACGATTCAAGTGGCTATCTCCATTGTTGCGGCTATCTTGTGGATGATTGAACATCCTAATGAAGGAGTTTTAACCGCTGAAGCGTTACCCCATGAAGAAATTCTACGCATTGCTAAACCTTATTTAGGTCAATGGATTTCTACCCGAAGTGCATGGACACCCTTAAAGCATTATCACAATGTGTTTAAAGGATACAATTCTCCGATCATCAACGAAAAAGAACTTTGGCAATTTAAAAACTTTTTGATTACCGACATGGATTAGGGCCATAAAAAAAAGTAAAGGTTACCTACCTTTACTTTTTAACTGAATCACTATTTTTTAATCGGACAAGTTTGAATGCCGAATAACCGGTAGATGCCACAAAAGCCGGTAAAAATGGTGATGGTTAGCATCAATGCAAAACCATAAAAAACCCATTGATACCATTCACCAATCACCAGACCTAAACCGATCAAAGCACCCACGATGACAGCACGAATCCATTTGTCAGATGTTCCAACATTGACTTTCATATAGTTACCTCTAAGTTGATTATCAACCGATTATCGTCGATACGCAAGCATCTTACCATTGAACATCTTTATGGAAAGAGACTTCTACAATAAGATGAGTGTTAATTGGATTCTTCTTCAGATGCGAACGCTTGATAACGTTTACGTTCATTCCCTTTGAGCACCCGTTTTCTCATCCGGATATGAGTCGGTGTAATTTCCACCAGTTCATCATCATTGATATAGTCTAAGCATTCTTCTAAGGACATGCGTCGGGGTGCTTTCAACACGACTTTTAATTCTTTATTGGAACTGCGGACGTTGGTAAGCGCTTTGACTTTAGCCACGTTGACCACTAAGGTGCGATCATATTTGTTTTCACCCACGATCATCCCTTCATAAACTTCGGTTCCGGGAGTGATGAACAAGACGCCACGATCTTCAATCTGTTCGATTGCGTATGTGGTTGCAGTGCCTGATTCGGTGGCGACTAAGGTTCCCATTTTACGTTGATGACTTGCAATACCCGATAATGGACGATAGGCCTTAAACGCGTGATTAATAATGCCATAGCCTTTCGTTAACGTCATAAAATGATTTTGAAAACCAATCAATCCTCGCGAGGTAATTTCATACGTTAAACGGGTAATGGATTCTAATGATTCCATGTGAAGCAAGGAACCTGATCGCACAGCCATGGCGTCCATAATCATCCCTAAATACTCATGGGGAATATCAATGTAAACATCTTCATAAGGTTCATGTTTTTGATTATCAATGGTCTTGATAATGACTTGCGGTTTGGACACTTCTAATTCAAAACCTTCCCGACGCATGTTTTCAATTAAAATACCTAAGTGTAATTCACCGCGACCTGAAACTAAAAACGACTCACTGTTTTCAATACGTTGCACGCGAAGCGATACGTCTTTTTGAATTTCTTTCATGAGACGTACTTCAATTTGACGGTAGGTCACATATTGGCCACTTTTTCCTACAAACGGTGAAGAGTTAGGACCAAACGTCATTTGTAAGGTTGGTTCTGAAACGTGAATCAAAGGAAGTGGTAATGGAAAGTCAGGTTCACAAATCGTTTCACCGACATTGATATCCACCAATCCCGCAAGACCGACGATATCGCCTGCCGTGGCTTCTAGCATTTCAACCCGTTTAAGACCAATGAAGGTGACAATTTTTTGAACTTTGAAAAACGCTTGTGTTCCATCATGACGAAGGGCAAGCAATCGTTGTCCTTGTTTCATTTTACCAGCGTGAATCAAACCAATGCCGATGCGGCCAACAAAGTCATTGTAATCGAGAAGTGAGGCTTGAAATTGTAAGTGTTGATCAGGTTCCACACGCGGAGAAGGGACTTCTTGAATGATTAAATCCAGTAACAAGTCCATCCCTGTTTTTTGGGTACTTAAATCCGGTGAAATAGAAGAAGTTCCTTTTAATCCGGACGCATAAACGACTTTGAAATCTAAAAATTCTTCTGGGGCATTTAATTCAATAAATAGATGCAACACATCATCCACCACTTGACTGATGTTGATGTTGGGGCGGTCGACTTTGTTAATGACCACGATGGGTTTCACTCGAGCTTCTAATGCACGCTTCAACACAAAGCGGGTTTGTGGCATCGTGCCTTCAAAAGCGTCAATGAGTAAAAGACAACCATCCACCATGTTCATGATGCGCTCAACTTCACCACCAAAGTCAGCATGTCCTGGGGTGTCTAAAATGTTAATTTTATAATCTTTATAAGCGATGCCCGTGGCTTTCGCTAAGATTGTAATCCCACGTTCTTGTTCGATGTCATTTGAATCCATCATGCGTTCATTGGTCGTTTCATGATCTTGAAACGTATGAGCACTTTTCAAAAGTTGATCAACCAACGTTGTTTTACCGTGGTCGACGTGGGCGATAATGGCAATGTTTCTTACTTTCATAATAAATCCTTTACAAGTCTAGTGGTTTGACTTGCAAAGCACAAGTGAAACGAAGTTGCTAGATCCAACTATTTTTTTAAGTCTTCTAAGGTCGGCATGGCTGGAATCGCGCCTGGCTTGGTCACAACATACGTCGCAACTTGATTGGCAAAGGTTAACCATTTTTTTAGGTCGGTGGGTGAAGAGGTTAACTTATCTTTCTTTGTTTCAGATAAAAGTAACTGATGGAGGAATGCACCCATGAGAGCATCTCCAGCCCCGGTAGCATCAACCACTTTGACCTTGTTACTTTTTACATCAATCGGTTTATTTTTGGATGTAAACAGCGATACGCCATTCGCACCACGACTGATGAGTAAGATGCGAACTTTTTGATTTTCTAATAAGTCGGTGACGGCATCCTTTTCTTGGACATTGGGATAAATGAATCGCAGTTCATTTTCAGAAAACTTAAGGACATCCACGCCAAGTAAAAATTCTTTAACCGTTTGACGTAAACGATCTTCACTTGGCCATAAAGGAAATCTTAAGTTGACATCAAATGAGATAAATAAACCTTTTTGTTTGGCGTTTCGAATGGCAAACGAGGTTGCATCTTTCATGAGGGATGGGACTAAATCAACCGAACCAAAATGCAAGACGTCCCCTGCTTCAAAAATGGATAACGGAACTTCGTTGGTTTGAAAAAAGAGATCAGCAGAATTTCTACGATCAAATTTAAAGGATCGTTCGCCTTTTTTATCAATGTGAACGATGGCTTTCGTTGTAACGTGGGCATCGGTTAAGACAATATGGGTTGTATCCACTTTCTTTTCTTGAAGCACGCCAATTAAAAATTCGCCTTGAGCGTCTTGTCCTAATTTAGTCAATAAAACGGATCGTCCTCCTAATTGGGCGTTACAAACCGCCACGTTAGCAGGAGCTCCGCCAGGCATGTTTTCAATATTTGAACCACGACCTGGATAATGCATTTCGTCAATTAAACATTCACCGATGCTAATTAACTTCTTTCCTAATTTATTTTTTTCCATAAGCTACCTCCTGGTAGAATTGTTCCCACATTTTGAGCACACTCGCTTTGTTATAAAACGTCTTCACCCAATGCGCGTGGGTTTTGGCTTGTTTCATATACTCCGGATCGTCTTTTAACGCTCGTAAAATTCTAACAAATTCTTCCACACTTTTGCCGGATATATAATTCTGATTAAAAATGGGTTGATAGAGTGGTAAATCGCGAAGTAAAAAAGGTAAATCAAGTTGGGAGGCTTCTAAGATACTCATGGGAAAGAGTTCATTAAAAGAAGGTAAGAAGAACACATCCGATAAATTATATAATTCGTTCATTTGTTCGCGAGGAATAATGCCTAAAAACTTCATGTTCTTAGGAGGATTGTCCATTAATTCTTTTAATTCTTCATAACCCGCGGTGAGCCCTTTAAATGAAAAACCACCGGCCCATATAAACGTGACTTCAGGCATCCGTCGTGCGACATCCACAAAATCAAAAACCCCTTTTCGGGATTGCACTTGTCCAACCCCAATGACAACAAATCCTTTATAACCATGTTTCTTTTTAAGCGCTTCTTTATTCGGAATCACATAGAAGTCTTTTTGATCCACGTAGTTGGGAATATAGTGGATGCGTTTGCGGTCAATTCCCAGCTCGATTAACGGTTCAATATAAACGGGATTAACGACCACTAAATGCTTGGCGCGTTTATAAAAACTAATGACATAATCTTTTAAGATTTGGAAAATAGGTCCAGGTAAGTTGATTGAGGAATCAAGTGTTTCGGGAAGAAAATGACAATAAACAACCGTTTTAGCACTTTTGGTGAGTAAAAAGAAATATTCAAAATTGACCGAATGAATGTGAATGATATCCGTCGGTCTTAATGCATTAATGTGGATGTTGAGTAAAGGTGAGCTTTGAACCAAGGAAACTTGTTCTAAAAACGCTGAACCAACCCCTTGTCCAGGGACTGAGGTGGCTTTTGAAAGCATATTAATTGAGATTTTCTTCGCAGGCATAAGCCTTATTTTACCATTTTTCCTTCATCTTTGGCAGTTTTTCGATTGATGACCGGTTTCCTTGGGTTGGGTTCATGATAATCAGGTCAAGTTTTGGTTAAAAAACATTAACTTTACATTATTTATATACTTTTTCTTATGCGTGAAGGTATGATAAGGGTGTAGGTAAAAAGTGAAATCACAATTTAAGATTGAACTAGCCCTTTTCAAATTTGGGGAACGTCGTCCACTTGATTCCTTAACGATTTCGATTTTGTCTAAATTGGCAGGGATCAATCGCGTCACATTTTACAAAAGTTATCGCAGTATGCATGATTTACTCAAAACCGTGTTGTTGAAAAATATTTTTATCGACTCAAAAACAATCCAAAAAGAGCCTTCTTTAGAAAATTCTTTAACGTTATTGATGCAATTTATTGAGCAACATCAACCCTTTTGCCGCAATCTTGTTCAGAGTTCTTATCGCTCGATGGTCGTTGACTTTATCCAAAACGAAGTGATGTATAACCAATTAGCAGAATTTAAACGCCAAGAGGGTCATGGTGTTGTTAGCGACCTTGAACGCAAAGTGGCATCTAAGTTTTTTGCTGCGGGGTTGACCACCACATTCATCGATTGGATTGATAGTAATTATCAACATCCAAGCGAAGATATCTACCGTGCTACCTTGCAAGTTGCCAAGGGGTTTGTTGAGCGTTTCATTCAAAACAAGGTTACTAAGTAACTTGGTTGAATCTTGCGGAAAAGTGATATAATTTTTTTGTTTGTGGAGGAAACACAATGAAGAATTTAGTGTATTTTCAATCCGGGGGTCCAACGTCTGTGATAAATACGTCGTTTTATGGCGTGATTAAAGAAGCCTTAAAACATAGCAAAGACATTGGTGGCATTTATGGATCGCTTTATGGCATTGAAGGTTTACTCAATGACAATTTAATCGATATTCGTCAAGAATCCGAAACGACGATTGAATTATTAAAACAAACACCCGGTGCCATTTTGGGCACAACCCGTTATAAATTGTCAGAAGATTTAAATCATACCGATTATGAAAAAATCTTAACGACCTTAAAGAAACATCAAATCGGTTATGTGTTGGTGAATGGCGGCAATGATTCCATGGACACCTGCCATAAACTTTCACAATTAATGGAAAAAGTTGGCTATGACTGCCAAGTGCTCGGCATTCCTAAAACCATCGATAATGATTTGGCGAACACCGACCACTGTTTGGGTTATGCTTCGGCAGCCAAGTTTGTCGTCCAAACGTTGCAAGATGTTGCCATTGATAATTTAGTTTATAACAAAGGCAAAGTTGCCATTGTTGAAGTCATGGGTCGTAATGCGGGTTGGTTAACCGCCTCGGCGGCTTTATTAGAAGGCGAAGTCAAACCCGATCACATTTATTTACCAGAAGATGTCTTCAATTTAGAAGCTTTTTTAGCAGAAGTTAAAGCCGTTTATGATCAAAAGAAGAAAGGTCTATTTGTTGTTTCCGAAGGCATTAAATGGGAACGTGATTTAACACATGTCACGAAAGATTCATTCGGTCACGCCCAATTAGGCGGTATCGCGTATTCGCTTGCCGATGAAGTCAAAAAACGTTTTGGGTTTAGCACACGTCCTATTGAATTTAGTTTAATGCAACGCGCGGCCAGTGCCCATATTTCTTTAGTGGATTCTAAAGAAGCGATTAAGGTTTCATCGGTTGCTGTTCGTAAAATCATCAAAGGAAAAACGAATGCGATGGTCGCCATTGTTCGTGTTCCTGGAACGGATTACAAAGTTCGTTATAAACTCCATAAATTAAAACACATCGCTAATGTTGAGCATAAGATGTCAGCTGAATTGATTCACGATGTCCATCATGACGGCACGATGATGAAAGCTTATTTAAGACCGTTAATTCAAGGTTCGATCAAATACATCACCCACCAAGGTGTGATTCAACGCGCGATCTTAAAAAAAGTCAAGGTTAAATAACTTCATAACGAAAACACGAACCTCGGTAACGCGAGGTTTTTCGTTTATAATCAAGGTATGAAAATGAATCGCTTTCGCCGCCATCCTCGTTGGCAATATATCATTTATTTTTTAACAAGCGCTTGGTCTGTTCTCCTATATTTTTTATTTAAAATTAAAAAATCAGTTCGTTCATTCGGTCATCATAAAAACATTACCTTGTCTTATTCTAATCAACTCCTTAAAGAGCGGATAGCTTCCAAAACTGCCTTTGCTGCGATTCGGTTTGGTGCGGTTGAATTATCAGCAATCAATAATTTTGAAAAAATTCAGTTAAAATTTGCAAAAGCTTATAAACCCTCGGTGATTTATTCTATGAAAAACAATGCTGGTTTTTTCCCTCCTGTGACAACGCAACTGAATTTTTACGCTAAGCTGATGATCAAAGAATTCATTCAAACTGATATTTTAGGCATTTCTGGGATTCACATGGAACGTTATTTTTATGATAAGTATTGTTCTCATGCTTCAGTCATTCAATACCAATCGTTTGAACCGCTCATGGGAGATTGGGTGAAGGCGTTACAAGGGAAAAAAGTATTGGTGATTTCTCCATTTGCAAAAGAAATTCAGGCCCAACATGCGCGACGGCATTTATTGTTTTTAGATCCAATTTTAAAAGCACCGTTTTCATTAACGACCGTTGAAGCCGTACAGACGATTGGATTACAAACCGATGATCGTTTTGATACATGGTTTGAAGCGTTAGATGCAATGAAATTAGCCATCCTAAAACAAGACTTTGATATTGCGTTAGTCGGTGCAGGTAGTTATGGTAGTCCGCTTTGCTGGTTTATTAAATCATTAAATAAACAAGCGATTCAAACTGGCGGAGCAACCCCAACCTTGTTTGGTATAATGGGAAGACGATGGGAAAAACGCATGCATGTGGCTCGCCACGTGAATGACTATTGGATTCGTCCAGCCAAGAAACCGTTAGGGGCGGATCAAGTTGAAAAAGGAGCTTATTGGTAAATGCGAGCCTTTCTCGTATCGTATTTAAAACGTTATCGTTCATTATTAGTGTTTTTAGCACTTGAGTTTTTATTCATTACCGCTTTTAATTTAGGCAATTTATCTTTATTATTACGCGGATTATCGATTGCGCTAGCCTTAGCGTTAGTGCCATTTGCCATCATTAAAAATAATAATGAAGAATGGCTGGATATGGCATTAATGCTTTTACCGCTTGCCCTATTCATGGTGTTTTTCGGGTTATCCGATTTATTTACTTTTTTGTACGCTCCATTAGAATTGGTTCTTATCATTCTTTCTGTATTAGCGTTTTTTATGATTGGGTATAGCTTAAGACGCGCCAAACTTTTTTCAATGCATCAAAGTCTTCCTTGGTTGGTTGGAGGTCTGGGGGCATTACTTTTCATCAGTCTTAGCATCACCCTTTTCCAATACACGCCGTTTTATGTTCTTCGGTTTCTGAATCAAGTGATTTATGTCAACGGTGAAGTTTATACCCTTTCCAATGAAGCGATGTTTTTATTTGGTTTTGATGTACGTGTTGTCTCAACAGTTTATCTAGGCATGTTTGCGGTGGTCTTAACCTCGATTTTATTTGGTTTTTTAAACACGAACATGAAACAATTTCGCCGTGCTGAATGGATGCTTTTTGTTTCAGGCATCATTGGGTTATTGACGTTATTGTTACTGCCTTTATTCCAATATTTTGTGTTATTAGTGCCGGCTTTGATTGTCGTTCTCTGGACGGAGTATGGCAGTTGGTTGAATCGGTATAAACCATATTTTCCAATCATCCAATGGACAATCGTAGGACTGATCGCTTTAGGGTTAGTCATCTTTCTTTTGTTTTCATTTCAAATCGAACCGATTGATACATTCTTAAGAACGTTCCCTTTCATCAGTAGAATTTTTAATCATCCGTTTGTAGGTCGTTATGCTGCGGTCATTGCCGCTAGTGTTTCCTATCCATTTGGTGGAGCGGTGCTTATCTTTGTAGGCAATGCCATTTATTCTTCGACCAATAGTTCCCTGTTTGATGCCTTGCATTTTGGCGGAATTTTCGCCGCCTTAGGATGGATCTTATTTGTCTATTTTACCTTCTTGTCACTCTTAAGGTATCATCAAAAAAGTTCAGATCCGATGCATATCAAAAGAATGATTTATAGTCTGTTGATTACGTATTTTGTCTTGACATTTTTCTTCTTTCCTAATCAACCTTTTATTCGTGAAAATGAAGAAAATATTCGGATGCCTTTTGCCTCAGATTGGTTATTATTATCGATGGTCTTTTTAGTCGGATATACGTTTACGTCACCGTTTTCAAATCAATTGAATCCAGAAAAAATCAGCGATTGATTAACGCCAAGTCGCTTTGGGTAGTAATAATTCATAAAAGAAAATACCGGTTAAATCTGTTGGAGAATTTAAGGCATCTTCGTTGATGATTTCGTATTCAAAGGAAAAGGCAAAGGCACCTTGTAAGGTCGTGGCATTCATGGCAGCATCTTCAAAATAAAACCCATAAAATTGAGGGAAATCACTCTGTCTTAAATTCGAGACTGGGTAAACAAAGCGATGAGCGGTCAACGTTTGATCTTCATTCATCACATAGTACGTTAAGATGGTATTCAGATCCGTAATTTTGGCTGCTCCTGCATTGGTGTCCGCGCCTGCTTTCATAAAAACACCGGTATA
>JBIIRB010000025.1:0-10344 GCA_044341785.1 Bacilli bacterium
CTTATCATTTCGCCATCCGATCGACTTAGATTCACGGTTATACGCTCCAAATTTAGGCGGTGGAGCGTTACTTGATTTAGGTGTCTATACCATCACATTAACCAATTTATTCATGGGCCAGCCTTCTGACTATTTAGCCAAAGCCACCATGCACCCAAACGGGATTGATTTAGAAGAAGCTTTAGTCGCTATTTATGAAGATCGGGCCGGTTTTTTGTTTTCGTCATTCAAAGAAAACCGTGTGAATGATGCTATGATTTTCGGGACTGAAGGATGGATTAAAATTGAAGGTTTTCATCGGACTGAACGAGCGTTGATTTATGCAACGGATGGTTCGTTAATCCAAGACATTCATTACCCCCATCGTGTGAATGGTCTTGAGTATGAAATCCAAGAAGTCATCGCTTGCCTAAAAGAAGGAAAATTAGAAAGTGCCATTATGCCTCACATTGAAACGATTGCAATCATGGAACAACTAGATTCGATTAGAGAAAAAATCAACTTAAAATATCCGCAAGAACTCAACTAATTACTTCATAATTTTTTTGATGAGTTTGAGTTTAGCTGCCGTGTGAGGTGGATAGGCAACTGGTAAATCAATCCAAGTTGCTTTTTTAATATAGGATTTGAAATGGGAGAACGTTTTAAACGATTCATAACCGTGATAAGAACCCATCCCCGATGAACCAATGCCGCCAAAGGGTAAAGCGCTATTAGCCACTTGCATCAAGGCGTCATTAATTGCCCCATTACCGAATGATAACGCTTGCCACACACGTTGCTGATTTTGCTTGGATTCACTAAATAAATACAACGCGAGTGGTTTTTCTTTTGTCTTAAGTAACGCAATGACATCTTCCAAATGACGATACGTTAATATCGGTAAAATGGGGCCAAAAATTTCTTCTTTCATCACGGCACTATCCCAAGTTACTTCACTAACGAGCGTGGGGGATATATAACGCGATATAGGATGAGATTCATGCACAGACCAGATTTTACCTTGCTTTAAAAGTCCTTGTAACCGCGTGTAATGGCGATCATTCACAATCACACCAAATTCATCTTTGTTAGCGTATGTCGTTTCAATCACTTTTTTTAATTGAGCAACAAAAGCATCTTTGATCGATTCCTGTATATAAATGTAATCCGGGGCAATACACGTTTGACCCGCATTTGTAAACTTAGCAAAGGCAATGCGTTTAGCAGCGACATCAAGCCTTGCAGTTTCATCAATGATAGTAGGACTTTTTCCACCTAATTCTAAGGTGACTGGGGTTAAATGCTTGGCGGCGGCTTCATAAACGATTTGACCGACCCGTGTGGAACCCGTAAAGAAAATGTGATCAAATTTTTCTTTTAACAAAGCTTGATTCACTTGGGCATCACCTGTTATCACATGGATGTATTCTTGAGGGAACGTTTCATTGATCATGGTCGCTAAAACTTTTTCAGTGTGAACGGTAAATTCAGAAGGTTTGATGAGGGCAGTATTGCCAGCAGCAATCGCACCGATGAGGACTTCAATGACGAGTTGAAAAGGATAATTATAAGGACCAATGATTAAGACATTGCCTTTGGGTTCGGGCATCACAAACGAAGTCGACATGAACAAAAATAATTCACCCGAAACTTGATGCGGTTTCATCCACTTCTTTAAATGCTTTAATGTTTTGTTAATCGACATTAAGGTAAATCCAACTTCGGTGGTATACGCTTCGAATTCTGATTTATTTAAGTCTTTTTTTAATGCTTCCAAAATACGTGGTTCATGCTTCTGAATGGCTTGTTTGAGTTTAAGCAATTGAGCATAACGAAATGCATAAGGTTTGGTCACATCGCTATTAAAAAATTGCCGTTGGGATTGAATGATGTCTTTCATAAAAACCTCACCTTATTATTATACCCAATAAGCATAAACGTTGCTTCATCAAGCAATGGTCATGGATACTATGAAAGGAGAAACTTATGAATCAAATTGCCATCATTGTCGGTTCCACACGTCAAGGCTCGTTAGGCCCTCAAGTCGCGGATTGGGTCTTTCATTTACTCAAAGCTCGAAAGGATGCTAAGTTTGAAGTGGTCAATGTCAGTGCCTTCCATTTACCTTTGTTAGGTGAATCCACCGATTTAAAAGGGATTGAAGCGTGGTCACAAAAAATAGCATCCTTTGACGGTTTTATTTTTGTTACCGCTGAGTATAACCATTCAATTACAGGCTCTTTAAAAAACGCCCTGGATCTTTTACTTAAAGAATGGGAAAACAAGGCCGCTGGTATCGTTTCCTATGGTTATGGTGGAGGCGCACGTGCAGCCGAACACTTGCGTACCATTTTAGGCGCGCTTCATGTTGCGGATGTTCGCAAACACGTCTTGGTGGATATCGCCACTGATTTTGTTGATAAAGGCTCTAAACTTGCCCCCCGTGGATTCCAAGCCAACAATGTTCTTCAACTCGCGGATGAATTAGTGACGTGGACAACCGCATTAAAAACCATTCGCTAAACCATCCAACCGATTGAACATCCTTAGCGAAGACTTTTTGTTTGTCTTACTATCTTTTCCTTTTCCCTTTATAATGGATAAGAATAACGTTAGAAGGAGCTTTTATGAATCAGCAATATGACATTGGACTCATAGGCATCGCCGTCATGGGTGAAAATCTTGCCTTGAATATGGCAAGTAAAGGTTTTCATGTGATCGTCAATGCCCGTAAACAAGAAACCGTTGAGGCGTTTTTACAAGGCCGTGCTAAAGGTAAAACCATTGGTGGCACCTCGGATTTAACATTACTCATAACCCAATTAAAAAAACCACGCAAAGTCATGTTGATGGTGAAAGCAGGCAGTGCGGTGGATGAAGTGATTGAACGGCTTTTGCCATTGTTAGAAGCAGGTGACGTCATCATCGATGGGGGTAACTCATTATTCACCGATACGAATCGTCGTACAGAATATTTACGAAGTAAAAAAATATGGTTTGTGGGAACCGGTGTTTCAGGTGGTGAAGAAGGTGCATTAAATGGACCATCCATCATGCCTGGCGGAGCCCAAGAAGCGTGGCCAATTGTGAAACCAATCCTACAAAGCATTGCTGCTAAAGTAAGTGATGGCGGTATTTGTTGTGATTGGGTTGGCCCTCAAGGGGCAGGTCATTTTGTAAAAATGGTTCACAACGGGATTGAATATGGTGATATCCAATTAATCACCGAGGTTTATCACATACTTAAAGATTATTTAAAACTCACGAGTGATGAAATGGCATCCATCTTTAAAGCATGGAATCGCACTGAACTAGATAGTTATTTAATTGAAATTACCGCGAATATTTTAGCGTTTAAAGACACTGATGGAAAACCCTTAGTCGAGAAAATTGTTGATGCTGCTGGCCAAAAAGGTACGGGTAAATGGACCGTGAATGCCGCGCTTGAGGCAAGTGTGCCGTTAACCTTAATTGGTGAATCGGTATTTTCAAGATTTTTAAGTGCGCTTAAAGATGAACGAGTAGTAGCCGAGAAACATTTTCCTAAAACGATTCAACCTTTTCAAGGGGATAAGAAGGCGATGATTGAAGCGCTTCGCTTAGCGCTTTATGCTTCTAAGATTATGTCGTATACCCAAGGTTATGCATTAATGAAATCCTCCGCACAAGAATTTAAATGGGAACTCAATTATGGTGGCATTGCCCTCATGTGGCGTGGTGGATGCATTATCCGATCAGTTTTTTTAGATAAAATTAAACACGCGTATACACAACAACCTCAGTTAAACAATTTATTACTCGATCCTTATTTTGAAAAGACAATCAAACAGGTCATTCCTTCATTAAGAAAAGTAATCTCAGAAGCCGTGCTCAACGGCATCCCCGTTCCAGCAATGTCATCGGCATTATCGTATTTTGATGGTTATACAACAGGAAGACTACCGGCAAACCTCTTACAAGCTCTACGCGATTATTTTGGCGCACACACCTATGAACGTTTAGATGCAACAAAAGGACAATGGTTCCACACGAATTGGACGGGTACGGGCGGAACGACTTCCTCAACGACTTATAACGTTTAGTCAAAATAAAAAGAACCTTCAACAAAGGTTCTTTTTTTTTGACTTGATTTACTATTAACTATTCGGTGCGTCTGTTTGATTGATGTATTCTTGCATTTGTTCAACGAGCGAAAAGGATGTTCCATCAAATTCAAAATTGAGTAAATCATCAAAAAGATTAAATGGATTACGATAAGAATTAGCTTGCGTGTCTAATAAATCAAGGATGGCAGAATTTTCTGGCGCAAGGCCTGTGATGATGTCACCATACAAAGGATTAAATTTATAAGGACCAAATTCATAGTTATCAATTTCAGCAGCGGTCGCTGCTAACGGGGATAACACGATGGCAAAGAGCAAGACATATAAACTACCTTGAACTAATCCCACCACGCCTGCAAGCGGACGCAAAGGCAATTTACGAAGACTACCGAATAGTTTTCTTCCCCAAACGCCATAAAGAATGTCCGTCAAAATCCAAGACAATAAAAAGTTGATGAGCACGAGCACAAGGAAACCAACCAGCTCAAGCACCGCTAATGAAAAAGCGGAAACGTAGGCTGGATCATTGAGTAAAGAAGCACCGTCTAAATAACCACCTTCAAAGTTATTCGCGTAAAACAAAACACCGGTGAAGTAGTCTTGGGGACTGGTAATCGTATATTCAATACCACCTAAAGTCATCGTGAAGGATAAATTAAATGTTTCCCACATGCCTACATTTAAAAATTCCACAAAAGGAGTCAGTAACACCGCATACGAAATACCTAGTAAGAGAACCAAAAAGGTCAATCGCCAAAGTGACCACCAAAACCCTCTGACCCAGCCAATAAAAAAAGCCCAAAGTAGAAAGAGAACGATTAAGCCATCGACGACAAAAGGCAATCCAAGTAAATCACCAACAAGATTCATTAAGAACATATGATTTTTCCTCGTGCTTTATTATAAGTGCTCGTCGAACTAATTTCATGCATTATTGATACAACTTTGTTTACATTTCACACAATGTGTTGATTAACCATCAGGACACTTTGAGCGTCAAACTGACTACTAAAATACGTCTAAAATGTCCTTTCAATCTAACTTTTAGTGTGACTTAAAAATAAAAAGTTCGTGTTGAACCATAAAATAAATTTTACAATTGGTGCTTTGTGAGACAAGCACGATGGTTTTTGAAAATGTCTCTGACTAGCCCCATCGCTTTTAAGAACTTATCGGTTAAGATGAAAATCCAAACCTATGAAAAATTACTCTTCTTCTCCTGTGATAGCGGTGCTGGATCTGAAATCTTTTTACGCCGTTGTCGAATGCGTTGAACGCGGACTTGACCCGTTTAAAACGCCTTTGATTGTCGCGGATCCGGAACGTGGACAAGGAACAATTGTGTTAGCTGTATCGCCTTATTTACGTCAACAAGGAATTCCTTCGCGTCTGCGCGTATTTGAACTACCCCCCATGAATGAAACGATTATCTTCGCCCAACCACGGATGCGGTTATATTTACAAAAATCAGCGGCTGTCATTTCCATTTTGCTTGATTACATTGGCGAAGATGATTTACATGTGTATTCGATTGATGAAGCTTTTTTAAACCTTGCACCTTATTTAGCGCTTTATCGTCAAACGCCTGAGCAGTTGATGCTCACCATCAAACAACGGATTGAAAAAGAATTAGGATTACTCAGCACGGTGGGTATCGGTGATAATCCTTTTTTAGCAAAATCAGCGTTAGATAACGAATCAAAACAATCGATCAACGGGATTGCTTATTGGCGACAAAAAGACATCGCAACAACCTTATGGACCTTGCCGATTGCGGATATGTGGGGTGTCGCTTCCCGCATGGAAGCACGTTTACAATCCTTGGGCATTGTAACCATTCACGATTTAGCCAAGTATCCACGTCATCTGCTTAAAAAACTATTCGGCGTCATGGGCGAACAACTGCATGATCATGCTCATGGGATGGATGCATCCAATATTCGTGAAAAATATGTGCCAGCGTCAAAAGGCATTTCGATGGGACAAGTGCTTTTTCGTGATTATTCTGCAAAAGAAATTCCTACCGTCCTCCGTGAAATGACGGATGATCTATCGGTGCGATTACGTTTAGAAAATAAAATGACTTCGGTGGTCCATCTTAATATCGCTTATTCCAAAGGTCTTGGAGGTTTTTCGCATCAGATGAGTTTACTGAAACCGACCGATGATACCGATACCTTGTTTGATGCCTTACTTTATCTTTTTCACAAACACGTGGATGAGCGACCCATTCGTGTGGTTAATTTTGCTTTTAATCACCTCCAAACGTATGATTATGAACCGGGTGATTTATTTACCAATCCGGAACAAACTCAAAAAAAAAGACGATTGCAACAAACGCTGGATCATATTAAACAGCGATTTGGCCCCAATGCCATTTTACGAACGCATGCCTTACTTCCTGAATCAACCACTCGAGCACGACATCAGTTGATTGGAGGTCATCGTCAATGAGCGACCGCGGGATGAAAAAATGGGCTCCTTATGCCTCACTCATTGAACAAGGCCGTTATGTTCGTCAAGTCAGACAACATCATCGGATGATTCAACGACCCCACCTTGCCAGCGATCAAGCCCAGCACATTGAACGCGTGCTGACCTCACCGATTCAAAACCCTTACCACGTGACCTATTTTCAAGATGGTTGCATTCAGCATGCACTCCTTTGCATTAAAACCATTGATATGGTGAATCAAACAGTCATTTTTGACACGCTCATCGTCGCTTACCGCGACTTGTTAAACATCGAGTCTTTTCACCAATAAAAACAAGGGCTGAGTTGTTTAATAAGTGTAGTAAAACGATGAGAAAGAGGTCGATGATGGTCCCTTCCATCATTCCTCTTTCACTCATCGCCTTCGTTGGGTGTAAGATAAATTGAATACTATGGATCAACGCATTAACACCCTCTTAGAAAAACTAAGAAAACAACCCGAGGCGATGCATGAGCTTTATGAACATTCTAAAAAAGGGGTTTACGCTTTCATCCTTGCTACCATCAAGGATTACCAACTCGCAGAAGACATCATGCAGGAAACGTATATGAAAGTGTATAAAAGCCTCGGTCAATATCAAGCAAACACGAATGGTATTAATTGGATTTTGACCATCGCACGCAACACCGCCTTGACGACGCTTGAACAGAGGAATCGAGAAGAGCAAATCGATCCACAAACCGAAAGTTATCGTTTCCCGAGTGTCACAGAAACGGTCATGGTTAGTTCTCCTACCATCGAACTTGCAAAAAAGATTCTCGATGAACAAGAACAGCAAATCGTCTATCTGTACGCCATCGCTGAATACAAACATCGCGAAATCGCCTTCATGCTCGACCTTCCACTAGGAACCGTCACATGGAAATATAACGAAGCGCTCAAGAAATTAAAAAAAGGATTGGAGGGTAAAAACCGTGACTGAAAAAGACATCATCAAAAAAATTCGCCAAGAAGCTCAATCCCATGAACCTCATTTGCGTTCCTTTATTGAAACACGTTTTTCTGCTTCCATCAAAAAACCTTTCTTGGCTTGGCCGACGTTATCGCTTGCAACTTTATTAATGACTTTTGCACTGATTGTGGTGGTTTTGAATAACGCCAATATCAATCCTTCCCTATCCAGTTCTGAAACCACGAGCACAAGTTCTTCTACTTCCATCGTTTCATCCTCGGTCATCAATCCCCCATTACCTCTAGCCGATCGGCAACCTTTATCGATTGCGGTGGTTTCCACAACCAGCCTTTTGCCTAATATTCCAAATGGCAATGAACCCGCACCAATCTTGTCACGACAAGGACAAATAACCGAAGAAGATTTTGATCAAGTGATTGATGAAGTTTCAAGCTACTTCCCTTTAGTTGAACAAATCATCAGTGGACAAGGCGCACCGGTGATCACATCTTATACCGTGATCGAAGGCAATCCCTATTTTGGTCAATTCACCTATGTTGATATGATCGAAAGCACCGACTTAACTGGCGCTTTACTCAACTATGAAATGTACTATAACGTTTTAGCATTAAACAGTACGACACCTATTTCCGATAACAATTTTCGCTTACGTGGAATACTTCTCATCAACGACAATGCATTCGGACTTATTGGTTCCAAAACCACCGATGGCGATGACATTATATTCCAATTTAGTAGTTTCCTAATTCTTGGTTTTGATGAAGACAATTTACCCATTTTGGATGAAGGAAATTTTGTTTTTTCACGTTATATTCTCTCTAATGAAGAAACACGTTATCGCATCATTCGTTTTGAAAATGGCGTTGCGATCCAATCCACCTGGATGAAAATTGAAATTGAAGACGATAAAATTAAACTCGTTTTAGAATTAGAAAGTAACAATCGATCATCGTTATTTGAATTTAAGTATGAACAAGAAGACATCGATGATGAAGATCAGGATGATGACGAGGACGATGAAGAAGATTCAGGTTATGCCAAATTGGAGATTAAATTTCAAATTGAAAAGGCCGGAGAGGCATCCTTACGAGGGAAAATTCGTCTTTATCTCGTGCAAGACGAATTAGGTAACTTTGTGTATCGATTACGCGTGACCGAAGGCGAATTTAAGGATAAAGAAAAAGACGAAGACCGTGACCCCAAATGATGCTCCGTTAAGGGTTTGTAAAGTTAATTGATTCCTTTCTTTGATTAAGTCATAATATTTCATAAAGAGGGTTTATCTTATGAAACCATGGACGAAAGATAGCATTTTATTATCGGCAAAAGAAGAAAATGTCAATTTTATTCGCCTTCAGTTTACGGATATGCTCGGTACGCTTAAATCGGTGGATATCCCTGCGAGTCGGTTAGAGGACGCCTTGAATAACAAAATCATGTTTGATGGTTCGTCCATCGAAGGTTTTGTCCGCATCAAAGAAGCAGACATGTACTTATATCCTGACTTCAATACGTGGATGATTTTAACCTTTGAAAATAGTCAGTACGGGCGTGTTGCTCGTCTGGTGTGCGATGTGTATACACCCAAAGGTCAACCGTTTGAAGGGGATCCAAGATTCATCCTTAAAAAAGCAATCAAGAAAATGGAAGCGATGGGCTTTGGTTCATTGAATGTCGGTTTTGAACCTGAATTCTTTTTGTTTAAAGAAAATGGTTTGATTACACCGAATGATAAAGCCGCTTATTTCGATATGGCACCGATGGATGGGGATAACTACACCCGAAGAGATATTGCCATTGAACTTGATAAATTAGGTTTCAATGTCCAAGCTTCCCACCATGAAGTTGCCCATGGTCAACATGAAATAAATTTTTTATTCACGGATGTTTTACGAGCCTGTGATAACTTACAAACCTTTAAAAACGTCGTTAAAATTATCGCCCGTAAATATGGATTAACCGCGACATTCATGCCTAAACCAATCGCTGGCATTAATGGTTCAGGGATGCATACCAATTGTTCATTAACAGACAAACAAGGCAACAATGCTTTTTTTGATCCCAAAGACCCGATGCAACTTTCGTTAACCGCACGGCAATGGATGACCGGTATTTTAAAACACGCACGAGGGTTAGCAGGATTAACCAATCCGACCGTGAATAGTTATAAACGCATTATTCCTGGTTATGAAGCTCCTTGTTACGCTTGCTGGTCGGATTCGAATCGCTCATCGATGATTCGTATTCCTGCCGCGCGTGGAGGTGCAACGCGAACTGAGATTCGAAATGTTGATCCATCCGCGAATGCTTACTTGGCCTTGGCCGCTATTTTACTTGCTGGTCTGGAAGGCATTGAAAACAAAAAAGATCCACTCATTGGACCGGTTTACGACAATATTTTTGAATTAACACGCGAGGAACGTGAAGCACAAAACATTCCTAACCTGCCCGAAAATTTAAAAGATGCGATTAAAGAAATGAAAAAAGATCCGCTCATCTTAGCCGTATTAGGACAACATACATTTAATAAATATCTTCACGCGAAAGAACTTGAATGGGATGCCTATCGCCAAGTGGTTTCCCAATGGGAAATCGATCGTTATTTAAATTTGTAAATCACCCCCTCTTTGAAGGAGTGTTGATCAGTCGCAGATCTTAAAAACTAAGGGGTAATCCGTCTTGTTTTAGAACGCCCAATTACCTTTTTTAAAGATAGCCACTTTTTTGCCGTCGCGCGTGAACGCGTCAATCGACAAATCTTTTGATCCCATCATAAAGTCAACGTGGATCATGGAAACATTACAGCCTTTTTTAACTAATTCTTCTTTTGAGTATTGATTAAAAAAGGCTG
>JBIIRB010000026.1:0-10132 GCA_044341785.1 Bacilli bacterium
ATTTATTGTTTTAAAAAGAAAATCAGCAAAACATGCTATCCAATTGATGCAAAAATATGTACCCGAAAACATGGTTGTTTTGATGGCGAGTATTGATTTAGAACAATGTCTATATTAGCAACTGCGTATCGCGAACAATCATCAATTCTTCATCGGTTGGAATGACGGCGATGGCAATCTTGCTCGTAGGTTTGGAAATGATGGTTGTGACACCACGTACTTTTGCGTTTAATGCGTGATCATAGTCTAAACCAAGGGCTTCTTCAATTTCGGTTAAAATCAATTGACGATAAAATCCAGAATTTTCACCTACACCCGCTGAAAAAACAATTAAGTCAAGCCCCCCTAAGCGAACAAAATATTGACCGATAAAATCGGCGATGCGCCTTACAAAAAGTTGATTAGCCAACATCGCTTTTTCATGACCCGCTAAATGAGCTGCCTCTAAATCGCGCGTATCGTTACTTAATCCTGAAATGCCTAATAAACCCGATTTTTTATTAAAGATTTCATAGATTTGTTCTGGTGTTTTATTATCTCTTAATGCCGCAAAATGAAGAACACTAGGGTCGATATCACCCGTTCGCGTTCCCATCATAATGCCACCTAAGGGTGTTAATCCCATCGATGTTGCAACGACTTTACCATCTTTGATAGCAGCAATCGAACATCCTGAACCTAAATGAGCTGTTACGATGCGGAGATGTTTTTTTTGTGGAAATAACTTATGAGCTTCTAAGTTTAAATATTTATGTGATGTTCCATGAAAACCGTAACGACGTAGGTCATATTTTTCATAGTACTCATAAGGGATGGGGAATAAAAAATCTTGTATTTCCATCGTTTGGTGAAAAGCGGTATCAAAAACGGCAATATGTTTAATGTTAGGTAATACTTTTTTAAACGCTTGATAACCTAATAAGTTTGGCTTGTTATGCAACGGAGCTAAAGGAATGAGTGATTCAATAATTTTTTCAACTTCTGGGGTTAGAATGATGCTGGTAGAATAGTATTTCCCACCTTGAACAATACGATGGCCAACAGCAGTAATTTCATCATAACTTGCGATGACTTTTTGTTCGATGAGCGATTTGACTAATACAGCAACTGCGGCACTATGATCAAGCAATGGTAAAGTAATCCGATATTTTTGCCCTTGAAATTTAACTTCAAAAAAACCGTTTTCATGACCGATGCGATCTGCGATTCCTGAACAAATCATTTTTTCTTCAGGCATTTCAAAAATTTTAAATTTTAAACTGCTACTTCCTGCATTCACCGCAATAATTTTACCCATGTTTTTCTCTCACAACGATATTAAAGGAAAAGGTCACAATTCGCAAGGATTCTTTTTTAAATTAAACTAAAAAACAAACGAAAATTCCGCTTCATTGTGTATAATTGATTAAGGAGGAATCTTCATGGCTTATGGATTGTTACACGACTTTTTAACAGGTCAAACCATTGATGCTTATGAATATTTTGGTGCCCATTTCACGACACAAGTGGTCAATGTTAAAGATAAGAATGGTCGCTCCTCTAAATCGAATGTTCCAGGCGTAATGTTTCGAGTGTATGCTCCTTTAGCAAAAGATGTTTCCGTCATTGGGGAATGGAACCAATGGACCTATGGAACGGACCAATTACAAAAAGTAGATGAAGCAGGTGTATACGAACTCTTTATTCCTCATTTATCCAACTATCAAAGTTATAAATTTCATTTTAAAAACGCCAAAGGCGATTATGTTGATAAAGCTGATCCGTTTGCATTTTTTTCTGAATTTCGGCCAAACACCGGTTCTAAACTTTTTAATTATGAAGGCTTTATCTGGCATGACGCACCTTATTTAGTTAATCGTACTCGACAGTTTGATCAGCCCATGAGCATCTATGAAGTTCATTTAGGTTCTTGGAAAGGTTTGACAGAGGGTAGGCATCTTAGTTATGAAGAAATTGCCGATTATTTAATACCTTATGTAAAGCAACATGGGTTTACTCATGTTGAATTGATGCCTATCACCCAATATCCTTTTGATGGAAGTTGGGGCTATCAAGCGACCGGTTTTTATTCAGTGGATTCTCGGTATGGTAATCCGATGCAACTGATGTCGTTTGTCGATCGGCTACACCAGGCAGGTATAGGGGTTATTTTAGATTATGTGGTTGTCCATTTTGCGAGTGATCCGTTTGCGCTTATTGAATTTGATGGGTCGCCGTTATTTGAATATGCCGATCCTAAGCATACGTTTTCACAATGGGGCTCTCCTCAGTTTGATTTAGGCAAAGACCCGGTTCGAAGTTTTCTAATGTCCGGAATGAACTACTTTATTGATAAGTTTCATTTTGATGGCATTCGTATTGATGCCGTATCCAATGTCATTTATTGGGATGGTGACAAAAGTAAAGGTGAAAATGAAGGAGCAGTTGAATTTATCAAGCGTTTCAATGGAAAGATTCATGAGCGGCACCCTTCCGTAATGACGATTGCAGAAGACTCCACTTCCCACTCAGGTGTTACAAAACCCCTTGAATATGGTGGTTTAGGTTTTGATTACAAATGGGATATGGGATGGATGAATGATACGTTAAAATACTACGCAAAAGATCCGGTATTTAAAAAGTTCGAACATCATAAGTTAACGTTTTCCATGCATTATTTTTTCTCTGAAAATTTTCTTCTCCCTCTTTCGCATGATGAAGTCGTTCACGGCAAAGGGACCATCATCAATAAAATGTGGGGCGACTACGATACCAAGTTTGCCTTGCTAAGAAATCTTTATACGTATCAATTCGCCCATCCTGGCAAGAAACTCAATTTTATGGGTAATGAACTAGCGAGTTTTGATGAATGGGATGAAAAAAAGTCGCTTCCCTGGCAATTAAAAACATTTCCAAAACATGATTCAGTGAGTAGGCTTTTTAAAGATTTAAATGCGCTTTATGAAAAAGAAGAAGCTTTAAAAATTGGCGAATATAACCCTAATCACTTCAAGTGGCTCATGGTGAACAATGCCGATCAATCAGTATTTGCCTTTGAACGTGCGGTTGGTAACTCGCTTTTAATTTTTGTTTTCAATATGACAGGGAACTACTATAATGAATACGATATTGGTGTTATTCAAGAAGGAACTTATCAAGAAGTCTTGAATACAGACAAAGATATCTATGGTGGTTGGAACCAATACAATGGGTTACCCATGACCACGCAACCACGCACTGGCCCAGAATATCGTCCTTACACATTGACGATTAAATTGGCATCCTATGGTGCGCTCATCCTAAAAAAATTACCCTAAAGTGGAGGATTACTATGTTCACGAATAAAGAAACATTTAAAGCGGAATTCGAACGCCGCTTGGCTGAAAAATTTGGGCGAGATGTATCCAATAGTCACATCACTGAACGATACGAAACATTAGGTCGAATGGTTCGCGATTTCGCGGGCAAAGATTGGCGCGTCACTCGTGAAAAAACTTTAGAAAAGGGTCAAAAACAACTGATCTATTTTTCAATGGAGTTTTTAATCGGACGTTTGCTGGTCAACAATATGCAAAACTTGGGTGTCTATGATGTTGCCCGGGATGGACTAGAAGACCTAGGCATTGATATTCATGAACTAGAAGAATTAGAATCGGATGCCGGTTTAGGTAACGGCGGTTTAGGAAGATTAGCGGCATGCTTTCTCGATTCAATTGCATCACTGGGTTATCCTGGTCATGGTAACTGCATTCGTTATGAATATGGTTTTTTCAAACAAAAAATTGTGAATGGCAGACAAACCGAAGTTCCTGATATGTGGCTACTTCAAGGTAACGTTTGGGAAGTTAGAAAACTTAAACATGCTGTGGATGTCAAGTTTTATGGCAATGCTGAAACGTACTTAAAGCCTGATGGTGGGTATGCCATTCGCACAGTCAACGCGATTAACGTGAAAGCCATTCCTTATGATATTTCTGTCGTAGGGTATCGTAATGGTGTTTCCAATAATTTACGATTATGGGCGGCAGAACCTTCGGAAGAAAACTTACCGAAAAATCAAAAGTTTGAAAATTATCTTCAAACGGTCAAAGAAATTACCCACGGTTTATATCCTGATGACACAACGGAACACGGACGACTATTGCGATTACGTCAACAATATTTTTTAGTTTCAGCAGGTTTACAATCTGCCTTACGGGGGCATTTCAGACGATATAAAACACTCAAAAATCTCCATCAATATTATGTGTTTCAACTCAACGATACTCATCCCATTCTTGCCATCCCTGAGTTGATGCGTCTTCTCATAGATGAATATGGATTAGGGTGGGATCAAGCCTGGCATGAAGTCACGCAATGCATGGCGTATACGAACCATACCATTATGGCGGAAGCGCTTGAAAAGTGGCCCGTTCATTTTGTCCAAAATCTTATCCCACGTTGCTACATGATTATCGAAGAAATTCATCGCCGTAGTAACATTTACTACAACGAAAAAAATGTCAGTGAAGATGCTCGTCGCAACATGGCCATCATTAAAGATGGTGTGATTCACATGACTAATCTCGCGATTTTTACTGTCTTTTCCGTCAATGGTGTAGCTGCTCTGCATACGGACATCTTAAAGAAAACTACCTTTGTAGATTTTTACACATTGTTTCCAAAGAAATTTAATAATAAAACCAACGGGATTACCCATCGTCGCTGGTTTTTAAATGCAAACCCAAAACTTGCGCAGGCTGTCAGTGAACGATTAGGGCAAGATTGGATTACAAAACCTTCCCTGCTCAAAGGCTTAGAAAATTTTGTCACCGATAAAAAGCTTCATAAACAATTTTTAGATATCAAACTTGAAAATAAACAAAAGCTTGCGGACTATATTGCAAAAAAACAAGGAATTAAAGTCGACATTCATTCCATTTTTGACGTTCAAATTAAGCGATTACATGCCTATAAACGTCAGTTAATGAATGTCTTTCATATTATGTATTTATATCAACGTATCAAACGCGATCCCCAATTTAAGCCTTATCCTCGAACCTTTATTTTTGGTGCTAAAGCTGCCCCTAGTTATTCGTATGCTAAAAAAATCATAGAATTGATCAACTCGGTCGCGACAAAGATTAATCAAGATTTACAAGTTAGTCCTTATGTCAAAGTCGTTTTCATTGAAAATTATGGGGTCACCTTGGCCGAACGTATTATTCCAGCTGCTGATGTTTCAGAACAAATTTCTACCGCAGGAAAAGAAGCCTCCGGCACGGGTAATATGAAATTCATGATGAATGGGGCTTTAACGTTGGGAACACTCGATGGAGCCAATGTTGAAATCTCTGATTTAGTCGGCATGGATCATTGCATTATTTTCGGTATGCGTGTGAATGAAGTGGATGCCTTCAATAAATCTGGGCTTTATAGTCCGTGGGATATGTATCACAACGATGAACGCATTAAAAATATTATGGATTCACTGATTGATGGATCTTGGTCTGATGGCAATCATGATACATTCAGACAAATCTTTGATGAAATCATGCAACATCGCGATGAATATTTTGTGTTAAAAGACTTTGCTCCTTATGTCCAAGCACAAGAAGATATGGCCAAACTTTATGAAGACAGAACCCAATGGGTCAAATCCGCCATCATCAATATGGCTCATTCTGGTTTCTTCTCTACTGATAGAACCATTGAACAATATAATGCTGACATTTGGCATTTAGAAAAACTCAATCAAGATGATTAACATTGATTTAACGTCGCTTTATCTTCATCAAGCCCAATTGGATTCCCATATCCAATCGACCCATCATGTTGATTATGCCTCCACTCGGGAAAAACGTTTACTAGCGTTATACGTAGAATTAGGCGAATTGGCCAATGAAACGCGAGTTTTTAAATTTTGGTCATTAAAACCGCGTTCGAGCGATGAAGTCATTCTCGATGAATATGCCGATGGTTTGCATTTTTTATTGTCACTCGGTATCGATGCTCAATCCAGCAAAAAAGTTTATTCCATTTCACAAGCCAAGCATCATCCTGTTGGAAGTTTCTTGGAAACTTATGCCTCGATTCACGCTTTGCAGATCCAATTCAGTAAGAAAAATTTAGAACATGCGATGCAACACTATTTAGATTTAATCCCTGCTTTGGGTTATCAAGTTGAACAAGTGCTTCAAGCTTACGAAAAGAAGTTGAACGTTAATTATCAACGTCAGCAAAATCATTACTAGGAGGTAACGATCATGGATCAAGGACATTTTGAATTATTAAAGGCAGTCTCAGAAGTTCATGGCACTTCAGGGCATGAACATCTTGTTGCCAAAAAGGTAGTTGAATTAGCAAAACCTTTCTCCGATAAGATTGATTTTGATAATTTAGGCTCCGTGATTGCCTTTCAACAAGGTCGTTTACCCAATTTTACGGTGATGCTTTCTGCCCATATGGATGAAGTCGGTTTTATCATCAATAAAATTGAAGACAGTGGGTTTATTCGGTTTTCACCGATTGGTGGTTGGTGGGGGCACGTCATTTTAGCGCAAGTGATGGCGATTACCACACGCTCAGGAAAATCATTGATCGGCGTCGTTGGTGCTCAACCACCGCATGGTATGTCTTCCGAAATGAAGAACCGTGTCCTTGACATCAAAGATATGTATGTTGATCTAGGGGTCAGCAATAAAAAAATGGTTGAAGACCTTGGTATATCGGTGGGTGATTTTATGACACCGCATACTGAAGTTCGAGTGATGCATGATGAAAAAACGTTACTGGGTAAAGCTTGGGATGATCGGTTAGGGGTTGCGATTGTCTTGGAAACCTTAAAACAGCTTCAGTCCGAATCCCATCCTGCCACGATTGCCGCCGCTTTTACCGTGCAAGAAGAAGTCGGTCTTAGAGGCGCAAAAACGGCAGCCTATCGCATTAAACCTGATGTTGCTTTTGCCATTGACGTTACGATGAGTTATGACGTGCCAACCGCTCCAAAAAATCCTGGAAAATTAGGAAGCGGAGTTGCACTTTCATTACTAGATGGCAGTGTGATTGCCCATCGCGGCCTGTTCGATTATGTAGAAAATCTAGCTAAGAAAAATAATATTCGTTATGCGTATGACTTAATGACGGTAGGCGGAACGGATGCAGGAGAAATCCACAAGCAATTTGATGGTGTTGTCACGATGACGTTATCGATTCCTTGCCGTTATTACCATTCACATGTTTCGATGATTCATTATGATGATTTCTTAGAAACGGTTAAATTACTTAAGGCAATTTTGCTTGATTTAACACCCAAAAAATTAGCACAAATTCGCGAAACGAAATATCAATAGATTTAATCAACAGCCCTTAACGGCTGTTTTTTTGTTGTAAGAAGGGTATGCGGTTTTTGATTAGAACAAGGATTGCAATGCTGAAAACTGAAGCCGCAGTGGCTTGACCAAGATCCAACCACAAACCGGCGATAGCATAAGCGGGGTCAATGATTAGATAAGCTACTTGATACGTTGCCACCATGAAAAGCGTGCCCAATGGAATGCTGAAGAAGCGTAAAACAGGTTGCTTAATCACGCGAAATAATGTTCCTGCAATCCAACCTTCGCATGCTTTTGCCACGATCGTAAACGGGATGAATAAAGCATAACCCGCAAATAAATCACCGAAGCCAGCTCCAATCCCACCTGCTAATGCGCCGAGCATTGGAGAAATGACAATCGAAGCAATGATAAGGGGGATATCTCCTAAATTGAAATAGCCTAAACCATAATCAATTCTAAAAACTGGAAAATAAGTAAAGATGAAAACGAGTGCAGTGAATAAACCGAGTAAAACAATATCTTGAATGCGGAAACGCATAATGATTCTCCTTACAGTCATCTATTTTTATCATAGATTGAAGGTAGTTTCTATTGAATTACTTTTGTTTAGTCATGTTAAGATAATGGCATGAGCATGCTCACTTCTCTTAACCACCCACTCATCAAAGAAATCAAGTTATTGCGTCAAGGTAAACCAAGTCGATTTACCCATCATTTTCTCGTTGAAGGATTGTTTGAAATTCAAGAGGCAGTGAAAGCCGGCGTCCTCATTGAAGTTTTGACCTTGGATAAAGATTTTGTTTTACCACGCACCCTCATTCATGATGTGACGCCTCATATCATGGACCAGTTATCAACCCATAAAACCCCACCGGGTTATCTTGGTATTTGTGATGCTGAAAAATTACCCAAATTACAAGGTAAACGTGTCCTTGTACTCGATCAGGTAACTGATCCTGGCAATGTTGGAACGTTGATTCGTAGTGCTTATGCTTTCGGCGTTCAAACGGTTTATATGACCGATCAATCTGCCCACTTCTTAAATCCTAAAGTGATTGCCGCTTCACAAGGTGCACTTTTTCATGTCGGTATTTTTCGGTTAAGTCCCGCCGCTATTCTTGAAGCCTTAAAACACATTCCAACCTGGTATGTGACAACATTAAATGAACAATCGACCGCGATAGGGTCTTTTAAACCAAGCTCGTCATGGGTTTTAGTTTTAGGTCATGAAACGCGTGGTGTGTCCGATGCTTGGCAATCCATCCAGCCATTGTCCGTTCATATACCGATGAAACAATTTGATTCTTTGAATGTTGCAATGGCGGGTAGTATTGCATTATTTGAATTACAAAAAAATGCAGAGATGGTATAATTAGTTATCCTTTTAAGACCAAGTAATCTTGTCGTGATAGGGATGAGTGAAGAGTGAAACCACTCAATACAAGATGAATTCACCTTAAATTATCAAGGATCGTTTGAATGCGTTAAATTCACAAGAGTGCGTAAATACCTTACGAATAAGGATGGTACCACGGCGAAAGTCGTTCCTTAATGGATGACTTTTTTTATTTTAAGGAGAAGACATGAAAACACAAATCCAAGCATTGCAGTTAGAGGCATTAACGGCGATTCAACACGCCAATGATTTACCTTCTTTGGTGGAATTAAAAAATACGTACTTAGCAAAAAAATCCTTGTTCATGGGGTTTTATAATCAGTTGAAATCCTTAAGTGCTGATGAAAAAGCGCAAATGGGTCAAATATTAAATCAAGCCAAGGAAACAATCACAAACGCTTTAGACATCAAATTTAAAGCCCTCGAACAAGCCCAATTAATTAAAAAATTAGACGAAGAGAAAGTCGATGTGACGCTTCCAGGAAGAAAAATCCAACGCGGTTCGACCAATCCTTTTTATATCATCGAAGAAGAAATAAGTGATATTTTTCTTTCGTTAGGATATCAAATTAAAGAAGGGCCTGAAGTTGAAACCGATCGCTATAATTTTGAATTGCTTAATATTCCTAAAGATCACCCAGCACGAGAAATGCAAGATTCGCTTTATATCAATGAAGCAACATTACTTCGTACACATACATCGCCTGTTCAAGCACGTGTGATGCAAGAAGCTAAAGGTCAACCGATTCAAATCATTTGTCCTGGTAAGGTTTATCGAAAAGATGAAGATGATGCCACTCATTCGCATCAATTTGGTCAAATAGAAGGTCTTGTTGTTGCCAAAGGTATTCATTTGGGAAACTTACAAGCCACGTTACAGCTGTTTGCAAAAAAAATGTTTGGTGAAAAGCGTGACATTCGTTTGCGACCAAGTTTTTTCCCATTTACCGAACCCTCCGTTGAAGTTGATGTGAGTTGCTTTGAATGTGGGGGTAAGGGTTGCTCGTTATGTAAACATTCAGGTTGGATTGAAATTTTAGGTGGTGGGATGGTGAATCCGACGGTATTAAAAATGAATGGATATAATCCAGTTGAATTTACTGGATTTGCCTTTGGTATCGGCATTGAACGCGTGGCCATGCTTCGTTATGGTATCGATGATATTAGGCGTTTTTACCAAAATGATTTGCGATTTTTGACTCAGTTCAATAAGAGGTAATCATCATGAAAGTTTCATTAAACTGGCTGCAAGAATATGTTGATTTAACGGGTCTTTCTCCTGAAACCATTGCGCATCGTTTAACGTTTGCGGGCATCGAAGTTGAAGGGGTTACGCCGTTAGCACAAGGGACACATTTAACCACCGGGTTGGTTTTAACCCAAACGTTGATTGAAGGTTCGAATCATTTATCAGCATTAACCGTTGATACGGGTTTACATG
>JBIIRB010000101.1:0-2787 GCA_044341785.1 Bacilli bacterium
TCATTAAAACCATCATCAAACAACGTTGGTTTAAAGATGCCAAGTTCATCGCCATTTATCATCCCATCAAAAATGAAGTTAACTTATTAGGTTTACTTGATGAACTTGATAAAACGTTCGCCTTACCTAAAGTGAAAGGCCAAGACCTTGAATTTTTAACCTACGAAAAAGGTCAAAAACTTGCATTATCCGAATTCAATATCATGGAACCCGTTGAAGGAAAAAATATCAGTGATCACCTCGACGTGTTATTTGTTCCTGCGTTAGCCATCGATAAATATCGCAATCGGGTTGGATTCGGAAAAGGTTATTTTGATCGTTTTTTTAAGCGATTTCGTCCACGATTCATTGTCGGTGTTATTTATGATTTCCAAGAATATAATCGAATCAAAGCCGAAAAAGATGATATGCCAGTGGATTTATACTTTAAAGGCTAGTTCATTTTTTCGTTTAATAAAAACGCTTCATATCGGTGCATATCTTGTTGTTGAATCGTCACACCAATCCGAATTCCTTCGGCTTCATACACTTCGGGTTCAAACACAAACCCCGTTTTTTTGAGTTGATTCACTAATCCCGTTTGTTCGTAAGGAATCAGCAAGTGGCATCGGATCGATCGCGCTTGCATCATGTCAAAGATGGTTTTGGTTAACCGGTCCATGTTGGTTTCTTTTTCCACCGATATCCGTAAGGCATCAACGAATTCTTGTGATTGAACCATCAGCGGCAAATCAATCTTGTTGAAGACCATGACCATCGGGATATCTTTAACCCCTAAACTGGTAAGAACTTCATTCACCGTTTTGATCTGGGTCTGATATTCTTTTTGACTCGCATCCGCCACATGAATGATCAAGGAGGCATCTAAAATTTCTTCGAGTGTTGACTTAAATGCTTCGACTAAATGATGAGGCAGATGACGAATAAACCCCACCGTATCGACCATAATAAAAGGTGGCTGATCAAGAAGATGGATATGGCGAGCAGCAGTTTCTAATGTTGCAAAAAGCATATCCTTTTGCAAGACCATTTTCTCTTGGGGTTGATGACTTAATCGTAAGTAATAATTCAGTAAGGTTGATTTTCCAGAATTGGTGTAACCGACAATCGCGACTTGAAAGATACCTTCTTTTTTCCGATGCACGCGCTGGGTTTTTCTGACGATCGCTAACGCTTCTAATTCTTGTTTATCTTTATGGATTTGATTCCGTAACATGCGTTTTTTAATCTCTAATTCTTTTTCACCGGGACCTTTGGAACCTGTCCCACTTTTTTGTCGTGATAACGATGTATTTGAACCGATGATGCGCGGTAATAAATACTGACTTTGAGCAAGCGATACTTGCAGCATGGCTTCTTTGGTTTTCGCACGAATTCTAAAAATCTCTAAGATCAGCATCGTACGATCAATGACTTCCACTTCAACGACTTCGGTGATATTCCGTAGATGCACGGGTGATAACTCATCATTAAAAATGACCAAATCGATGTTCTGGTTGATCACGAATGCTTTGATTTCAAACACTTTACCTTTGCCAATCCAAAAAGCTGGTGAACTCTTATCTAACGATTGCACCATGCTATCGACGACATGATAGTCCAGCGCTTGGGCAAGCGACGCGAGTTCTTCCATGCCTAAACGGACATCCTTCATGCCAGGAAGTTGAATACCGACTAATAAAACGTTTTTCATATTATGGAGGCGTGAGTAACCCTAAATTGACTAATTGATCACGCGTAAAGTCATATAAAAGGGTTAATAAAGAAAACGAAGGGTCGGTTTGAGCTAATTCTGCGTTTAAATAATCGCTCACTGCCGTCACGTTGAGAATGGTGCCCACACCAATGAGCACGAGTAACACAACTTCAACAACCACTAAACCTTTTGCAGCACCTAACGCTAAACCAAGTAAACGGTCAAGAAGACCGAGTATTTTAATTTTTTTAACCGCTTTGACAAGCGCGCCAAGGATTAAATTAGCGATGAGTAAAATCACCAAAAAGAGCACTAAGTAAATCGAGCTTGATAATAAGAAACCCCCAACATAGTCACTGATCAATTGACCCAACTGGGCAACTTCAGCATTGACGATGTCTTGAATCGGTTGCAAGGTACTCGCCGGTAAATTTAATCCTGCAATCGCCTGGGAAAGCACATTAAAAATGGATTGAAAAATCGAGGATAAATCAAGCGCACCTCCAGGAGCAAAAAAATTAGCCTGTAAAAAACTGCTAATTGCGACATCCACACCCGCGCCTAGGGCTGCCGTTAATACATACGATTGAAGAAAATATGAACCGACTAACGCCGCTCCTAAGGCAATCAAACCGACGACTTCTTTTAAAAACCCATTGATTAAACCAATGAAAGCCAAAAAACCGATAACACCATAAAAACCTAATTCAAGTGTGCCCATGACTTTGGCCTCCTGACAAGAACCCTCCGTGTGATGATGGGTCCCTTCTATAAAAATATACCACTTCTAAGATGTCTTTGTTTGAAACTTGATGGTGATATAAGCGCTCTCCATAATAGGTGAACCCACATTTTTCAATGACGCGCTTGGATTGAAGATTAAAATGAAAATGACCAACCCACACAACATCGTAATTTAAAACCTCGGTCAGATGCTTAATCAATCGCTTGACGGCTTCCGCCATATACCCTTTTCCCCATTCAGCTTGACTGAGAACAAAACCAATTTCACAAGATTTTTCTCCAGCAACCAACGTAGGATTAGGACGATGATGCACACCTATCGAACCGATGACTTTTTGTTTTTCGAT
>JBIIRB010000004.1:0-33134 GCA_044341785.1 Bacilli bacterium
ATTGTCGGGACAAATCCTCCTGACGTGAATCGTAAAAAAGAACATATTGAAAAACTCTTTTTCGAACGGTATTCGCTTTAAAGTTTAATTAATTTCTTTAATTCAACAAAGATGCCATTGTCATTATTCGAATGCATTGTTACTTTTTTGGCTGATTTCTTCGCTATGCGATTGCCGTTGAGCATGGCAAAAGAATAACGCGCAAGTTTTAACATTTCTTTATCGTTTTCAGCGTCACCAAAAACAATTAATCTTTGGCTAGGAATATCATAATATTTCAAAATTGTTTTTAGACCGCTTGCTTTGGAGATACGTGAATAATAGATTTCAGAGAAAGGAGAATCACCCCAAAAACGTAGTTTTAGCCCAGCATGTTTTTTGACTGCTTTTTTGATTAACTGATCTGAAAACGCATTGCGATGGATACTCTTGATAATCATCGTCATTGGATTTTCCGTTAGCGTTTTTCGAATATCCCCAAGGATGATATTCATGTTTTTATGCCAAAAAAATGAATCCAGATCGTTATCTTCTTTGATTAACCAAATATGTTGGTTCGTTTCACACATGATATTATCAATATATTTTGGACCAACATCATCGTAGATAGCCTTGACGACTTGTGCAGGAAACGAAAAAGCGATTTCTTTAAATTGCTTATCGGAGGGATGTGCAACGTAAGCTCCGTTATAGGCGACCACAGGCGTGTCAAGTTCAAGCTGTTCATAATAATGCTTGAATGAACGAATCGGACGCCCAGTCGCTAATACAATTTTATGACCAGCTTTTTTAAGCTTCATCAAAAAGTTTTTAGTATGTTCTAATATTAATTTCTTATCATCGAGCAACGTGCCATCTAAATCTAAGGCAATTAAATAAGGTAATTTCACAATGGAAGTCCAACCGCCCGCTTCACACGTTGAAGCGTTAATTGAGAGGTTTGATTGGCTTTTAAAGCTCCTTGCTTGAGGACATCTTGGAGGTATCCGCTTTGAGTCAACGTTTGTTGTTTGGTTTGAAGAGGAACTAAGTGGTTTAACACTTCTTCCGCTACTGCTGATTTAAAAGTACCGTAATTGGAACCTTTAAATTTTATTTCTAGATCAGCGATGGGGGTCCCACTTAGGGCACTTAGAATTGTAAGTAAATTTGAAACGCCAGGTTTTTTTTCAGAATCATATTTGACAATCGCTTCTGAATCAGTAACGGCTCCCATGATTTTCTTTTTAATCAATGCAGGGTCGTCTTTTAAGAAAACATCGCCTTTAGGATCTGATTTTGACATTTTTTTAGTAGGATCACTTAGTGACATGATACGCGCCCCAACTTTGGTGATTTTGGCTTCAGGCATCACGAGGATGTCGCCAAAGCGATTATTAAATCGTTTCACCAGATCGCGGGTCAGTTCAATATGTTGAATTTGATCCTCACCCACCGGCACCCATGTTGCATCATAAAGTAAAATATCCGCCGCCATGAGGACAGGATAAGTAAATAAACCAAGTCCAATACCACTATCTTGAAGCGATAATGATTTTTCTTTGAATTGAGTCATTCGGGATAACTCACCCATATACAAAAAGTTTTGCAAAATGGCATGGAGTTCAGCATGGGCAGAAACTTGAGATTGAATGAATAGTGTACTTAATTTGGGATCAAGACCCGCAGCAAGGTAAAAAGCTGCTAAATCGAGGATGTTTTGTTGTAATAATGCAGGTTCAATGGGTGTGGTCAATGCATGTAAATCGGCAATAAAGAGAAAAGGTTGATTATCATGTTGGTAAGATGGAAAGTTTTTCAATGCCCCGATGTAATTACCAAGCGTCAATTGGCCGGTTGGCTTAATGCCACTTAATACTCGTTGTTTCGAAATCATGTCAATATTATATCTTATTTAACGCTTTTTTTCAAAAAAAATCGTAGTTTATTCTCTCGAAATATCATTGCGCTATCGTTCTAAAAACCTTAAAATAAACCATAGGAGTTCGTCAGTGATTAAAATATACACCTCTCCGAGCTGCTCAAGCTGCCGTAAAGTTAAAAAATGGTTTGAGCTCCAACAAATCGAATTTGAAGAACGAAATATTTTTTCTGCTGCTCTTAATGAAGAAGAACTCAAAGAGATGCTTTCAAAAAGCGAAAATGGTACCGAAGATATCATTTCGACTCGTAGTAAAGTAATCAAAGAAAACCATATTGATCTTGAAGCGATGAGTATCAAAGATTTAATTGCTTTTATTCGTGAAAATCCATCGATACTTAAAAGACCAATAATGGTCGATGATCGTCGTATTCAAGTTGGGTACAATGAAGAAGAAATTCGAGCTTTTATTCCTTCAACAAAAAGAAACTTGGACAAGCCTTTTCAACCAAAATTTAGACTCAAATAATTTAGCTGATTAAACTTTTTAATGCACGAGCGTGCTTACTAATTTTATTCAGTTCAAACGGTAAACCAACTGCTTCACAAAGTTTTTTTAACGTTTGTTCTGCCGCCTTAATAGAAGATTGTTCGCTTTCAACTTCATAATCTTTTTGACCATTATAAGAATTAAAATCAAGGGATAATTGGCCGCCTTCATATTCGGTGTTGATGCGAATGGTTTCAAGTGAAGTAATGATATGGAACGTTGAAACATTAAAACCAAACATCAATAACGTATCTTTTACGATACCTTCAGGAAAGATAAGATCATTTTTAAACTTGAAGTAAATGATTTTTGAAATGGTTTGATCTTTTTCTAAAGTTCCATCTGTTATCGGCGACTTTAACGTCAGTGTATAAACATCATTTCGTTCACGAATCCGTAGGCCAAAACCGAATTTTCTCAAGGATTGTTCACTATTATCAATATAGTAGTTAACTTGTTTTACTCCTTTTGTTTCATTAGTATTCAAAAATTTAAGGAGTTTTAAAAAAGCTTCTTCTTTTAATAAAATTTTAGCTTCAATTTCGATGTTACTTGACATGATGTCCTCTGTTCCTCATTAATGATAAAATAAAACTGTGATGAAAGCAAAGAGGTTAACCATGCGGTATGACATTGTTGTTCGAGATGACGCCTATTCTTTATCAATTGCGAATAAAATTAAACAGCGGTTCAAAGATTTGCATCATGTTCAAGACCCCCTAAAACCCGAATTGGTTATATTTGTTGGTGGTGATGGAACATTCTTAAGAGCTGTTCATCAGATGATGGATCGATTATCCTCCGTTATTTTTTTAGGCATCCATACTGGAACGCTTGGTTTTTTCTGTGAGTTTGATGAACGTTATTTTTTTGATCAACTCGATTCATTACCAAAATGGATTTCACAAAGTAAAGCCTACCCTCTGATTGAAATGGTCTTAAAAAACCAGTCCATCGAACATCATTTTTATGCGGTGAACGAAGTACGCATCGAAAATCCTTTTCAAACCTTTGCGACCAAAGTTGAAATCGATCATATCGAGTTAGAATCCTTTCGCGGAACAGGCTTGGTTATTTCTTCAACATTAGGTTCAAGTGCTTATAACAAAAGTTTAGGCGGTGCGGTCGTGGATCATGATGTTACGGGAATTCAACTCACTGAAATGGCGACGATTCAAAATCAAGCTTTCCGGGCCTTAGGAAGTCCGTTATTTTTATCCCCTCAAAGAACCATTACCTTAAAAGGAACTTTTGATAAAACCATTTTTGGTTATGATCACTTACTCGTCAATCAAAATCAAAAAGTCGAAGAAGTGGTCGTTCGATTAAGTCAAAAGAAAGTTTCCTTAGTTCATCACATCAAAACTAATTTTATTTCAAGTATTAAAAAGAATTTTATTGGTTAAGCGTTCTAATATAGGTTTTAACAATTCAACGGGAAGACCATACGTATTCGTGATACTTCCTTCGATTTGTTCGTAAAAAGCTTCTTGATTATCATCCCCCGCATATCCCCCCGCTTTATCTAGCGGTTTAAATTTATGCACATAATTCCAAATGACTTGATCATCAATCGATTTCATGGTGAGTGTGGTTTTGATTGTTTTGGTCCATTCAAAATTCGGTGCTAAGATTGTCACCCCAGTTAATAAGGGGTAGGTTTTCCCACGCATCGATTGAATCATAACGAAAGCGTCCTCTAATGTGAGGGGTTTACTAATTGCTTGACGATTCAGAATGACCACTGTATCGGCAGCAATCACAATATCGTGCGGGTGTTTTGAAAAAACGGCATATGCTTTAAGTTTAGATAATTCACCAGGTAAGCGATGAGGCGATAGCTTAAGGCTTTCTTCATCGACATGAGGTGCAATCACTTCAAAATGGGGAATGATTTTTTTAAGTAACGCTAATCGGGTCGGAGACGAACTTGCTAAAATAATTCCCATTACGAGGACGTGCGATTCATGATGACTGGAATAATCATAGGGTTACGTTGCGTTTTGAGAAACAAGTACTTACCAACCGTTTCTCGAATGGCTGCCTTGAGTTCACCGAAGGTTACGCGATTGGCCATGAGTTGATTAAGTCGTTCAACAATTTTTTCTTGGGTGTGGGTAATGAGTTCTTGTGAATCTTTATAGACAAATCCTAAAGTATGGAGACTAGGAGGAACGACAATTTTATTTTCTTTGGCATCAATCACGAGCGACACTGAAACCATGCCATCTTCAGCAAGGATTCGTCGATCACGAATCACAGCGGTAGAAAGTCCATTGATATCTTTTCCATCAATATAGACAGCATCTGCCGGGATACGAGGTCCACGGGTTATCACACCACGTTTTAAAAGAAGCGTATCACCATTGGCGCATATAAACGATCTTGCTTGAGGAATACCTAATGTTTCTGCGAGTTCAGTATGCAGTTTAAGCATGCGAAACTCACCATGAATCGGCATGAAATATCGTGGTTTAAAAATCTTTAAGATGATGCGTAGTTCTTGACGTGCAGGGTGACCGGAAGAGTGAACATTAAATAGAATTGAATTTGTCATGACTTCTGCGCCAGCTCGCGTCAATTGATTAACGACTTTACGGATACTTAAACCATTACCTGGAATTGGAGAAGAAGAAAAAACAACCGTGTCGCCAGACATAATTTTAATTTTGTGATCACCATTGGCAATGCGAGAGAGTGCCGCCATCGGCTCACCTTGCGAACCAGTGCATAAAATGACGGTGTCTTCTGGCCGGACGCTAGAAACGGCTTCTTGAGGAACAATGCTTGAATCGGGGATACGAATATAACCAAGTTTGCGACTCATGGCTACCGCGTTTTCCATGGATCGACCAATAATAATCAGTTTCTTTTTAAAATTGACTGCAGCTTCAATAATTTGCTGGATGCGTGAAATATTACTTGAAAAGGTGGAAACGATGAGTCTACCTGGGGCTTTGGCAAAAATGTCATTAATCGCACCAATGACAGAACGTTCACTCGGTGTATAACCTTCGATTTCAGCATTCGTAGAATCAGATAAGAGTAAATCAACACCTTCGGTGCCTAAACGGGCCATTTTCCCTAAATCAATATCAGGACCAATGGGGGTTAAATCAATTTTAAAATCGCCAGTGGTAACGATACGACCTTCGGGTGTGTCAACACAAACTCCAAAAGAATCTGGAATCGAGTGGGTCGTTTGATAAAAAGATACTTTAAATTCGCCAATTTGAATGACGGTATCATGGGTGTATTCAACAATTTTAATAGGCTCTCTAATACGATTATCTTCTAATTTATGACGAATGAATGCTGCTGCTAAACGCGGCGCATAAATCACTGGAATTTTAACCAATTGAACAAGAAAAGGAATACCACCAATATGGTCTTCATGACCATGCGTGATAATTAGTGCTTTAAGTTTACTTTGATTGTTTTTTAAATGCGTGTAATCGGGTATGACATAATCCACACCAGGTAAATCTTCTTCCGGGAATCGGACTCCAGCATCAATCATAATTAACGTGCGCTCGGATTCAACACAGTAGGTGTTTTTACCTACCTCACCAAGTCCACCTAAGGCATAAATTGAAACAGGCGATGATAAAACGGGATTAGCCATGACAATAGAGACTCCTTAATCTTTTTTTCATTTGAATTATCGTTATTTTACTAACAAACTTGATTTATTATAGGAACTATTGCTTTAAATGTAAAGCATTACTTCAATAAGAAACTATTCACTTTTTCTTCGTATGGGTTTTTGATATTAATGCGGTCGTAAAACATAACCCCATTGAGATGATCAATTTCGTGTTGTAAAACGATAGCATCAAAATCGAAAGCAACAATTGAAATCATTTTGTTTTGAAGTAGATCAAAGGCTTCCACTGTGATTTTACTCGACCGATAAACATAACCTTCATAAGGTATTTCTACCGATAAACAACCTTCGCCTTTGGCTATTGCTATTTGACGAATCGAGGAGCTTATTATTTTTGGATTGACAAGAGCATATTCGATTCGTCCTTCACCTTTAGCGTAAGAGATTGCAATCATTCGAACACTAAAACCTACTTGAGGTGCGGCAATACCAATTCCTTCCCGGATACGATTCTTGAGCGCATAGTCTTTATCTTGACTTTTAATGACATAATTTAACATGGCTCGCAGAAGTTTTTCATGACTCTCTGATAACGGCAATTGAATTTCTGCACACCGTTTTCGAAGTACAGGATTAGGTTCTTTAATCACTTTGAGCTTCATACTAATTTATGTTAGCATAAAAACATACAATATATGGATTTGATCATCTCTCATACTTACGACTTAAAAGATACTGTTGAAAACCATCCGTTGGTGGTTGATTTATCAATCAAAGAAAAAAATTTAGATAATCATCCTGATATCAAATGGTTAGCAAAACAATATCAAGAAGCACAAGAAAATTATCAATATTTTTGGACGATTAATCCTGATGCAAATCAAACCATTGAAGCGCAAAAAAAACTTTCAGAATTCAAATTTAAAGTAGACTCTCATCCATTAGTACTTGCTTATGTTCAACAATATGCACTGGTGAGAAAACTTTATGATTTGGTCAATGCTGAATTGTTTAAACCATTTAAACATGCACATTTGGGATGTAAAGTTTAATGCTAAGAATCATTGCAGGTAAATTTCGATCGCGACTGATAAACACTCCAACTACGACTTCAACCCGCCCAACAAAAGATCGAGTTAGAGAAGCTGTTTTTTCAGCACTGGGGAACGCAATCGAAGGTTCGCATGTGCTTGATTTATTTGCAGGATCGGGTGCATTTGCATTTGAATCTTTATCGCGTGGCGCGACTCACGTAACGTGTGTGGATCATCATAGTGAAGTTTTTAAAGTCCTCAAGGAAAATAAGAGTTTATTAAAACTTACTGACGCTGAATGCAACATTGTATTTGGCGATTATAAAAAACACTTAAAAAATTTTGGCTTATCGAATACCAAGTTTGATGTTATTTTTATTGACCCCCCTTATGGTGAACAATTAGAAGAAATGGCGTTTAAGCTTATTCTTGAATTAGGACTGCTGACAGAGGATGGTATAATCGTTATAGAGAGTGATCATCGTCCTGATTTGCATGATGGCTCATTCATCAAATCAAAAAGTTATGATTATGGCGCAACAAAAGTAGCCATTTACTGGAGGTCATGATGAAAATAGCAATTTATCCAGGCAGTTTCGACCCGATGACTCAAGGTCATATTGATATCATTCGTCGTTCTTTGAAAATTTTTGATCGTGTCATTTTGTTACTTGCTATCCATCCCAATAAACGAACATACTTTACTGCCAAAGAACGATTAGCCATGATGCAAGAAATCATCAAACCCTTTGGAGAACAAGTTTTGGTAGATTCTACCGATGGATTATCTGTGACCTATGCTAAAAATAAAAACGCAGTTGCTTTAGTGCGCGGTTTACGCGCTGTTCCTGATTTTGAATATGAAAATGAAATTGCAAGCGCGAATGAATTCATCAATAAGGATATCGAAACAGTATTTTTTATTTCCCGTAATAAATCGTCGTTTATTTCTTCTTCCATGATTAAAGAATTATTTCATCAAGGAGTTGATATTACTTCACTCGTCCCACCGATCGTTTTAACGTATCTTCAAAAGAGCAAACCATCACTTAAGTAAGTAAATTAGGCTGATATGTCGCCCTGTTTCTTGTTCACGCAAGTAAGAAAAATAAAGTTCTGGATTTGAAAACGTATCAATATTCGAATTTTCAATGTTTTTAAACGGAACTCCTGCTGCACGTAATTGCATTAAATTCATTAAAGGAACGTCTAGAAAATACTTGCCAGCGATGAATTTAATCGCATAGGCAAACTGAGCATCCATGCGAATGATTTGATCTTTTCGCTCCATCGAAATAGGGTGATGAGCAAAATCTAATGATGGACCTAAATAAGCGAGAATATCTTCGGGATTTGTTTTTTCATCACGGATCAGTTGCAAGATACTCTTTTGGGTAATTTTTTTCAGTGTGCCTTCGGTCCCAGCATGAATGATACCGACCCATTTTTGGTGAGGATTATATAAAAAAACAGGTACACAATCAGCATGAAAAATGCCAATCGCAAGATTCTTTTCGTATGTATAAAGTGCATCAGCAGGGACGCCTGATTCAAATGAATCCGCCCCTTTACCACGATCTGTCTGAATGACTTTCATCAATTTATCCGAATGCGATTGATAAGTAAGTACCCATTGTGATTTTGAAAGTCCGAGATGGGATAACAATGCAGCGCGATTGTGGGAAACGTTGGTGGATAAATCTTTAGAATGATAAGCTAGATTAAGTTTGTTAAAAGGTTGCTGTGAAATTCCACCTAAACGTGACGTGGTTAAAGCGATAACATTAGTTTGGTTGATTTTCCAATGATTGAATTTCATGGTTCAATTATAACAAATAAAAAAACCACTCTGAAGATGGAGGAGTGGTTTTTGAAAGAAATTAGTCAAGAATGAAGTCGTTACGGCCAACCCACATATCGGAAATTAATTCAGCTTTTGCTTGAGAATCTGCGCCAGGAACACCGATGATAACTTCGCGAATACCATTCCGAGTACTATCAGCAGTGACGTCATACAATACGACTGTTGGAGTGGGGATACTTGGTGTTGGAGCGATAAAGTTTTCATAATCATTGCCAGTTTCAGGAACATCGGTATTGAAAGCATAATCCGATTCTAAAAATCCAACTTCATACATCCGTTGTAAGAACTCATCGTTACGGTCTAAGAACTTCTCAAATGGAGTTTTAGCATTGATTGAAGAGTCGGTATTGTCAAATTCTTCATCACGGAATATGGTGTAGATTTTAAATGATTCAAAATCATCAGGGTTGTAGTATTGTGAGGTGTTTTCAACGAGTAATTTGACGGCTGGTTGAAACGACTTGCAAGCGGAACAAGTGCTGTCTACAAAGACAAGCAAAAATTTTTCATTGTTTTGATAAGTTTCTTCATCCATCATCGCATCGACAAGTTTTTGTGCTTCGGATTCTTCATCATTACGTAAAGAAACTTGGAAATTTCGATAATAAGCTTCAGGAGAAGTTAGGTCATCGGTGATATCTTGAATCCATGTTGAAATGGTAGGAATTGAAAAAATGATTGAAAAGATAAAACTTACGATTAATAATGGTTGGACCCATGCAGTTTCTTTGATCCAGTTCCAAATTCCACCAAAAACTTTTGAAAAAAATAGGATAATAGGTTTCATGTTACACTCCCGTTCGTCTTAATGACCTTTTTATCTTATCAAACCGTGCCGTCAAATTCAATTCATAAATTTGCGATTTATTACCTTTTTCTGCACTTCGTATATAATATGAATGGTTTAGCACCTTGGGGTGAATGATATGATGGCAAAAATAGAACAACTTTGGCAATCAATTAGCGATTATTTAATGGATCATCCAAAATTAAAAGCGTTATTGGAATACGCATTTGCATTTTTCATTGCGGTTTTATCTGCTTTCTTACAGGCCTACACCTTTCGGGCGTTCATCATACCTCCGGTTACGAACAATGAAGTTTTTGCCCCTCTTATAACAGGAGGGATTTCAGGTACATCACAAATCCTTGTTAAAATTATTGAAATCTTTAATTTATTACCGATGTTTGAAGGTAAAACCATTCAGGCGTTTTTATATATTTCCTTTAATATTCCATTGTTTTGGTTAGCTTTTAAAGGAATAGGTAAAAGATTTGCCATTTTTTCGTTAATTAATGTTGCCTTTACTTCCTTCTTTATCGAGATTTTACCGATTGGCATTCTCACGTTGTTTGATATTTCTAGTGATATGTTATCGCGAGCCTTGTTTGCAGGTATTATTGGAGGCATTGCCTCTGCCATTGCATTTCAAGCAGAAATTTCTTCAGGTGGATTAGACGTCATTACTTACTACATCGCCAATGTAAAATCGACCTCGGTTGGAAAGTATGCAGTCACATTTAATGCCATTATATTAGTTATTTTTACCAGTCTGATTTTTTTAACCGATGAATCGCAAACACTTGGTCAAGGAGCACTTAATAGTTTTCTTTATTCTATTATTTTCTTTTTCACCGCGTCCCGCATTGTTGATGCATTTAATAGTCGAAACAAAAAAACGCAAATTCAAATCATCTCTTCTCAAGAAAATTTACCGAAAATAATCATGGCTAATTTTCCACATGGTTGCACGGTAGTTCCTGCCATCGGAGGATTTTCAGGCGATCCACGCAATATCATTTATATGGTTGTTTCAAGTTTCGAAGTTAAACAAGTGGTTAAATTAGTAAGAAAAAGTGACCCTAATTCATTTATTAATGTTAGTAATTCGACCCAAGTTTATGGACGTTTCTTTATTAAACCTGTTAAGTAATTAATCAATAACGCGATCGATCACTTCTTGCAATAACGAAGGTCGATTTGTCATGATTCCATCTGCGCCCATCAAAATAAGTTCTTCCATCATGCTTTCGTCATCAATTGTCCAATAATGGACTGCAATGTTGTGCTGATGTGCATTAGCAATCAGTGCAGCTGTTGATAAATCAAGTCCATATCGCTCAATGGGCAGTTGCAACACACTGACGGATAAATTAAAAAAGTAAGTCAGTCCGAGTGTATGAAGCACAAAAAATTGAATAACACCATTCGTTTCCGGAGAAAATTGTAATTGTGGATGGGTGGTTTGCTTGAAATTTTTCATCGATTGAAACACATTATCGTGAAAGGTTGCTAGAACGATACGTTGGTACGTTTGATGGGTTTCTGCATAGACATCCATTAAGTCAATGACCGCATCCAAAGCGCGTAGTCCGATATCACCCGTTTGTTTGATTTCAACATTAATTAAATTATTTGGAAAAAGCGTAATGAGTTCTTCCAATGTGGAGACTAAAAACTTTTCTGGATGGCGAGCTGTCACACCACTAGGGTATTGAACATCAAGGGGAGAAACCGCTTCACCAAGGTAGTTAACATAGTGAGTTAAATCGCCACTCACGTTGTATCCGTTGGAGTTTGGTTCAACTTCATTATCATAAGCGAAATCAATTTGATTATTGAGCAAATCCTCATAGCGGATATCAATAATATCTGCTTCAATTAAATTGGTTTTTCGGTCAAGGGTTGTATCATGTGAAAGAATAATCACTTCATCTAGCGTTAAATTAACATCAGTTTCTAACATGACATTCGAATTGATTGAGTAGGCGTGATAAAAAGCCTCTAATGTGTTGTCTGGAAACTCATGATTACCACCGCCATGAGCGATTAATAAAGGTGGCTGACCAGCATTGATTCTTAGGGGATTGATGCCTACCACGGATAATGGTTTTGGTAATGTATACAAAAGACCATACGTAAAGAGTAGGGAAATCAAAATTGTAGAAGGTAGCCAAGGAAATATTTGTTTTTTCATAATAATGGCGGAGAAAGAGGGATTTGAACCCTCGCGAGGCTTACACCTCCTATCAGTTTTCGAAACTGACCCCTTCAGCCGCTTGGGTATTTCTCCAACGAAAAAATTATAACACAGAATAATTCTAAGTTTGAAAATAGATGTTTGGCAAAACATCAATAAAAAGGTATAATTCTTATCGTTATCATGGACTTAATTTCCTTTCTTAACTTTGATTATTTCTTAGAACTTTTAATCGTTTTGATGGTCTTTTTTATCATATTTTCAATTTTTGCTTTTGTTAGTCTCCTTTCAAGTGAAATGAAGCGTAAACAAGAACTTCTAAAATACTTAAGAACGTTTCGTGTCTATAAAATTAATGTAAGTACAGGTTCTGTAATTTATTTTGATCACGGCGAAAGTCATTTTGTTCGCCAAACCAATCTTAATGAATTTTTGATGCAATATGGTTTTGAAGATTTAGATCGCGTGCAACAATGGTTTAATGACTTAATCGCACTACCTGATACTCCGAGAATTTTAGAAACCGCAGGAACTAAAAAATTTAAAGGACAAAATCTTTTCACTTTACTTGAAGTAACTAAAATCGATCGCGATAAAAAAGTACTTCATTTAAATAGTCATTTGATGAGTATTTTGAAACCCAAGCATAAAAAAAGAAACCAGTATCGTCAAGCAATGACTATTGAAACGATGAGCAATGAAATTAAAAAAACATCAATCAAAACTGGCGTTTTATATTACATTCGCTTTGCTTTTACTAGCAAAATTGATGAAGAAAATCAAAAACTATCGGGTTTATATTTAACCCAAATTAAAGACAGATTAAGGGTATTTCTTTCTCCAACTTTACGATTAATTGACTCGGATTATGATTTGATTTTCTTTCACTTTGAACCCCAGCACTCAATGCAAAAAAACACGATGATTCGCACAATTGTTGACTCGATTGATAAATACTTAGAAATAAACTCCTTAAAGGATGATCTTGTTTTTGCACTGAGCACGATTGAACATCATGAAGCACCTCAGGATTTGATATCGCTTATTAAACTTGGATCCGAGCGTGGTCAAAAACTTTTAAACAATAAGCAAAAAACCGTAAGCTTAGCTCCTGCTGGTGGTCATACCGTGAGTTCGCAAGAAGACAATCTTGACTCTGATGTGAAGAAAATCATCCGTGAACGTGCTTTGACCTTTAAATATAGAGCCATTCTTGATACGGAACTCTTTCAAGTGTTTGGTTTTTTTTCTATCATTCATCCTGAGAGTAATAAAAATATTAATTCGCTTACCTTGCAAAAATACGTAGCCAATCAATCCAATAGTCGCGAAACCATGAACTATATGGTCAAAACCGTCTTAGATCAAACCGCAAGAATCACGGATGAAAACCAAAAACTTCGCATTTTTATTCCACTGAGTGTTTATCAAAAAAACTATTTAACTCAATATTTATCTTCGCAAATTACTTTGGATTCAAAAAACCTTGTCATTGTTTTTGAAGAAAGCGAAATTCGCGATGCAGAATCGACTAAAGGGATTGCTGCGTTAATTGAAAGTATTCATCAACTGCATCTTGAAGTCGCGCTTGTTTTTGGTAATTCCAACTTGCTTTTTAATAATGAAATTTATCAACTTTTTGACTTCTATGTCTTTGATCAGCGCCTGACTTTAGGTGTAGAAGAAGACCAACGTAAACTTTTATCGATACGAACGATCATCGACCGCTTAAGTCCATTAAAGAAACCATTCATTGGGAGTGATATGAATGAGTTAACTAGTTTAGAACTTTTAGATAATCTTGGTGTAAAATTACAAAGTGCAGAGTTAATAGCGCCGATGACCATTCGCTTCGAATTACCCGATAAAAAAATCATCCAAAGATTAAAACAATTTAAAGAAAAATTAAAAAGGTAATAAAGGTAGGAATAGATGATGGATAAAACAACGTTGATTCAAAAAAATGAACAAATCACACGCAGAGATGCTGATTTTGCGCAATGGTATACCGACGTTTGTCGAAAAGCTGAACTGATGGATTATTCGTCAGTTAAAGGATTTATTATTTATCGGCCTTATGGTTATGCCGTCTGGGAACAAATTCAACAATATTTAGATCGTCGCTTTAAAGAAACAGGTCACCAAAATGTTTATATGCCAATGGTCATTCCTGAAAGTTTATTTCAAAAAGAAAAAGATCATGTTCAAGGTTTTGCACCCGAAACATTAATTGCAACTATCGGTGGCAAAGAAAAACTTGAAGACCCGCTCATCATTCGTCCTACTTCAGAAGTTCTATTTTGCGAACATTTTTCTAAAATTGTATCTTCCTATCGTGATTTACCAAAAAAATATAATCAATGGTGTTCAGTCGTAAGATGGGAAAAAACAACCCGTCCATTTTTGCGAGGTTCTGAATTTTTATGGCAGGAAGGTCATACGATACACGCGACTGAAGAAGAAGCTCGTCTAGAAACACTTCAAATGCTTCAGATTTACAAAGAACTCGGTGAGCAACTGTTAGCCATTCCGTTTTTAACGGGGCAAAAAACGGAACGTGAGAAGTTTGCAGGTGCTGAAGAAACCTATGGCATTGAAGCCTTAATGCACGATGGTAAATCGCTGCAATCTGGCACAAGTCATTATTTTGGTACTGGTTTTGCTGAAGCTTTTGGCATTCAATTCCAAAATCAACAGAATCAATTGGTCCACGTTCATCAAACAAGTTGGGGTGCAAGTACTCGTTTAATTGGTGCATTGATTATGGTGCATGGCGATGATAATGGGTTAGTTTTACCGCCATTAGTTGCTCCGATTCAAATTGTGATTATTCCTGTTATGCAACAAAAACCAGGCGTACTCACCAAAGCTAAAGAATTAAAAGATCAACTCACTAAGTTAGGCTATCGCGTGACTTTAGATGATTCCGATAATACACCAGGATGGAAATATGCTGAATATGAAATGAAAGGTGTTCCTCTGCGCATTGAAATCGGTCCCCGAGATATTGAAAAAGGTACCGTGGTTGTTGTAAAACGAAATGATCGACAAAAAAGTTTCATCGCGCTTACCGAGCTTGAAGCGTTCATTCAATTGATTTTTCACACCATGCAAGATGAAATGTATAAAAAAGCTTTGGCGCATTTAATGAATCACCAAACCGAAGTGCATACGTTTGATGAACTGAAGAAAGTGATGGATGAAAACTCAGGTTATGCTAAAGCCATGTGGTGTGGCTCACCGGCATGTGAGCTAAAAGTGAAAGAAGTAACGACCGCCACTGCACGGGTTATGCCTTTTAATCAACAAGCCTTTCAACATCAATGTTCAATTTGCGGAACCCAAGCTAAAAAAGTAGTCTTTTTTGCCAAAGCCTATTAGGTTTTTCATTGCTTAGCATTTTGCTCCTATGGTAATATGGTTATCGTTGGAGCAATACCCAAGCTGGTTAAGGGGGCGGTTTGCTAAACCGTTAGATCAGAGAAATCTGGTGCGAGAGTTCGAATCTCTCTTGCTCCGCCATCAACTCATCTATCCCTCATTTTGAGGGATTTTTTTATGCAATATTCAATTATAATGTGAGGATGAGTAAGAACTTGATTGTAAAAGAAGTTTCTTCAAGAAAAGATCGCCAAAAATTTGTAGATTTTCCCACGTTTCTATACCAAAATAATCCCTATTTTACACCACCCATTTTCGAAGATGAAATGGAACAACTATCACCGAATCATCCAAGCCATCATTCATGTGAATATAAACTCTATTTAGTTTTCAACGGTCAGACGATTGTTGGAAGAGTGTGTGCCATTATCAATCATTATGCCAATCAAAAATATCATCAAAAGCGATTACGATTTAATCGCATCGACATGATTGACGATATTGCAGTTACTAAAACCATCATGCAAACATTGAGTGCTTGGGCAATGGAAAAAGGGATGAATGAGCTCGTAGGACCATTAGGATTTTCTGACCAAGACAAAGAGGGAATGCTTGTCGAAGGTTTTGAGCAAAAAAATATGTTTGTTACCTTGTATAACTCACCCTATTATGTTGAACACATGAAACAATTGGGTTTTAAAGTTGATGTTACTTGGGTTGAGAAAAGGATTCGAGTTCCAGCCGTTCTCGATCCCAAATTAACGAAACTTGCACAACTAATTGCTGACCGACGCGGTGTGAAATTAGTGCAGTTAAAATCTAAAAATAAGCAATACTTAAAGCCTTATATAAGGCAAATTTTCCCACTTATGAATAAAGCCTATGACCATTTATATGGATATGTTCCTGTTCAAGACCATTTAATGGATCAACTTGTCAAAAGTTATCTTCCGATGATTCATCTTGATTACTTACAACTGGTCGTGGACAAAGATAATAAACTTATTGCTTTTGGAATTATGATTCCTTCACCGGTCGATGGTCTAAAAAAACATCGCGGGCATTTATTCCCTTTTGGCTGGATAGATTTTTTATTATCGCAAAAACAGTCTAAAGTTTTGGATATGTTATTAATTGCTGTTGATCCTTTGTATAAAAATTCAGGGGTTTTAACTCTTATTTTTGAAGATGCTATTAAGAAAGCAATTCTTCATCGCATCGAGTATTGTGAGAGCGGTCCCGAGCTTGAAACCAATCTTGAAGTCCAAGCTTTATGGAAATCGTTTGATCATCAACAACACAAAAAGCGAAGTTGCTTCGTAAGACAGATATTTTCTGTTTCATAATATTTAAACCTCAGTCATACCAATTTAGTAGGAATTTGTATATAATAAATCCGGAAAAAGGAGAATTTATCATGTCTAAAATTAAAGATGTTTATGCCCGAGAAGTGATTGATTCAAGAGGCAATCCGACTGTTGAAGCTGAAGTGACTACGCTCAAAGGCATCGTCGGACGGGCCATTGTTCCTTCTGGTGCATCCACAGGAGAAAGAGAAGCCATGGAAATTAGGGATAATGACCCTAAACGCTTTTTAGGAAAAGGCGTATTAACCGCAGTTAAAAACGTTAACACAATGATTAAAAAAGTGGTGGTTGGTTTAGAAGTTTCTAAACAAGAATTGATCGACCAAACAATGTTAAAACTTGATGGAACACCATTTAAAACCAAAATAGGTGCGAATGCGATCTTAGCGGTGTCACTTGCTGCTGCGCAAGCGGCTGCGCTAGAAGCTAAAGTTCCGTTATACCAATACATTGGAAAATTAGTGAAAAAGAATCCAACCTTATTACCATCGCCGATGATGAATGTCATCAATGGTGGTGCACATGCTGACAGCTCCGTAGATTTTCAAGAATTCATGATTATGCCTTTAGGCGCTAAATCCTTCAAAGAAGCAGTCCAGATGGGCGCAGAAGTTTTTCATCAATTGAAAAAAGTTTTAAAATCGCAAGGTCATATTACGGCTGTGGGCGATGAAGGTGGATTTGCTCCTAACTTACCGAGTAATGAAGCAGCATTAAAAGTCATCATGGAAGCCATCGTCAAGGCAAATTATGTCCCAGGTAAAGATATTTACTTAGCGATGGACGTTGCCGCCAGTGAATTTTATGATGAAGAGAAGAAAGTATATGATTTAAAGAAAAGCAAAGAAGGCGTTAAAACCACTGAACAAATGATTCAAATGTATGAATCTTTGATTGCCAAGTATCCCATCGTTTCCATTGAAGATGGTCTTTCAGAAAAAGATTGGTCAGGGTGGGAAGAATTAACGAAACGCCTTGGTAAAAAAGTTCAATTAGTCGGGGATGATTTATTTGTAACGAATCCAAAGATTTTACAAGAAGGCATTCAACGAAAAATTGCTAATTCAATTTTGATCAAAGTCAATCAAATAGGCACATTGACTGAAACGTTACAAGCGATGGCTCTTGCAGAAAAGAATGGTTATACATCCATTATTTCACATCGTTCGGGTGAATCCGAAGATACCACGATTGCTGATTTAGCTGTCGCTACTAATGCGGGGCAAATTAAAACAGGTTCAATGAGTCGCACGGACCGTGTGGCGAAGTATAATCAATTGCTTCGTATTGAAGATCAACTAAACAAACAAGCTAAGTATTTAGGCAAAAAAGTTTTTCGTTACTAAATCAATCGATGTGTGATTAACATGACCGTGATTCACAAGCCCGGTTTTTTAAATATGTAGCCAACTTCTGATAAAGCGAATAAAACTTTTTCTTCCTAGGGTTAAGATGCCTAATATTGATAGTGTTCCAATCGCAAAGGTTACATACCCCATCCACATATTGAAAAAAATTATTTGTGCAATCGATAAAATAGTGTAACTATAATTGAGCAAGATAAATAAAATTAAAAATCGATAATCATCGCGGGGTTGGCGAATGCCAAACAAAATCACCAATAACAAACTCATTGTACTGCCAATTAAAATGAGCGGAAGAGCATACATCGTAAACCATAAATCATGAGGCGTCATAGCAAAATTTAATGATGCTAACACGATACTAGAAGCGATGGATTGCCAAACTAATTTTCCACCTACTGTGATTTGCGACAATATTGTATTCGTAATTAGAATCCAAATATAAAGTAATAAAGTGATTGCGGTGATGGTCCATGTAAAAGACCAATTAGGAAGTGCAAAATTAAAAAAGACGAGTAGAAATATTAATAACAAAGTCAGACTTAAAAAAATGAAATATGCTTGTTTGTTTTTTGTTGAAGCAATTTTAGAATAATTTGGTTGCGGATAGTCTTTGGTCAAATGTTTCATCGGTTGTTCAATCATGAATCCACCACAAACAGGGCAATGTGACAAATTCACATTCACATGAGCATCACAAATTGGACAAATTTGAAAATGATTCATACTTCTTCCCAAAGGTTGCCATTCATGACTGCTTTAATTTGAGTAAGATCTTGCAAGCGTTCTACAATCGTCTGTGTAATCTCTCGTTGATGAATGATGCGTGAAAATGATAAGACAAGGTTATTCTCAAAAGAGCATAAACCCAGCGTAATTGGAATGAGTTTTGAAGAACTCAGAATAAACTCAGCATGATGAATAAAAGACCGCATGGGTTCAGGAACTTCAATTTTTCCAAGATTAGAAAAGATAAAACTATATGAAGGATCGCCTAGAAATCCATATGCCAGTTTAGTGATCCAATTTTTGATGAACAAGGGAAGTAATCGAATCCAAGGGTTTTTTTCAATAATTAATGTTGAAGCGATTTGCGGTTTTAATGCTTCTATTTTGGTTCCTTCCTTAAGCTGTTTATCCACCATGGCGATAATATCTTCAAGTTTCATGGAAGGGGTAATCACACCCCCAACGAATGCATAAGATAGAAAATTTCGAACGGTTTTTGATTGAAAATATTTCCGTAAATCGATGGGCACCATGATGATGATTGGTTTTCGAATAAGAAAGAATTTTTTTTGCTGGTCTTTTGCAAGACTTTCGATAATAATGGCTGCCAATAGTATTGTTAATGTAGTTTGTTTTTCTCGACAATAAATTAAAAGATCATTCAAAGGAAAATGCGCGTGGAGAAGATGATGACCGCCAAAATCAAATCTCGTCCCTTGAACATGATAAGCTTTATGAACCTTAGCAAATTTACGGGGTGTTTTATCTTGAAAGTATGTTTGGAAACCATCGGACGTTTCTTCTGCATTCACCTCATCCTGAGGATTAATGATGACGGAGTCGTTTGATAAAGAGTGTCCTATTTCAAGTAAATACTGAAAAACAAGTGTTTTTAAAAACTCTAATCCACCTTTTCCATCGGTGAGGGAATGAAAGACTTCGAGGGCAATTCGCGATTCGTGATAAAGAACGTAAAAAAGAAATTGGTGTTGAAAAAAAATATCATCTAACTGGCCTAAATAATTTGTTTCTGGAATAACATGAGGGGTGGATTCAAACCGCTCAAAATAGAACCAAAAAAGTCCTCTTCTTAAACGTACTTGAAAGGTAGGAAATCGTTTGATGGTTTTTTCTAGTGCAATTTGGAGTTGGATAGGGTCAATTTTATCTTTCAATTCAAAAACTAAGCGAAAGTAATTCTTTTGTTTATTTTCCGCAAGCACAGGGAAAACCTTTGCTACATTGTCAAGGCGAAACCATTGCGTCGTTTTCATGGCCTTCCTGGTTTAATTTTTTTGATAAGATCTTTATCCAATAGGCATTGAATAATTTTCTTCATAGCACGACCACGATGAGAAATTTCGTTTTTTTCTTCCAGTGTTGCTTCTGCAAATGTCTTTTTAATTTCATCGCTGTAAAAGATTGGATCATAGCCAAATCCTTGTTGGCTTGAACTGATGTCTTGGGCGATTTTACCCCCAGTGGCACCAATAAAAAAACGCGTCTCTTTATCAGGGTATAAAATAACCATTGCACATGAAAATTGAGCTTTTCTGTTTTTGTGTATCTTCATCATATTTAATATTTCTGCGTTTTTGACTTCATAAGGATGACCTTCCATAAAGCGGGATGAATGAACCCCTGGAAAGCCTTTCAAAACTTCAATTTGTAAACCCGAATCATCCGCGATCACTGTTTTATTAACTTTTTTTGCAACTTCTCTAGCTTTAATTAATGCATTTTCTAAAAAAGTAGTTCCCGTTTCTTTGATGTTTAATTTTAATTGGATGTCTTTCAAAGAAATTAAGGTTAATGTATAGGGCTGGACAATAGCTTGCAGTTCTTTAATCTTGTTCGGATTCGATGTCGCTACAACGATTTCATAATTCATATTTATATTCTAACAAATTATTGCTGCTATCGGAAAAAAAAAGAGGGTTGATACCCTTTTTTTAATATTGGAGCAGGTGACGGGAATCGAACCCGCGTAATCAGCTTGGAAGGCTGATGTTCTACCACTGAACTACACCTGCACGGTCCACCTGGATAGGTGGTTAAGATTTAACTTACAAATTTTTCAAGTGGGCCTAAAGCTTTAAATCCTGGTTCAGAACGAATCACTTTACCACTTTCAAAAACCATTAAAGTAGGAATCGACCGAACACCATATTGCTCTGCCAAGTCAGAAAATTGATCGACATTCACTTTAATAATCATGACCAATTCTTTTTTATCAAATTCGTTCAAGACAGGTGATTGCATTTTGCATGGGCCACACCAATCCGCATAAAAATCCACTAAAACTCGTTTAGATTGAGATTGTTTCAATAAGTCTGCGAATTGCTCAGCATTTCCTAAATTAATAATCATACATGCTCTCCTTAAAAGCCAAAATACATTAACCCTATTAAAATCACATAAATAACACCAAAATGCAAGGGATAAAACCCATAACTAAAAATTTTAAACGCTTGGGACTGATGACCAGGCAATCCGTTATAAAATCCAATCATTGGAGCTGCAAGCAAAGCAAAACTTTGAATCGGAGGATCAATGCTTGCGTTAACTGATGCGAAAAACCATATTGCATGGAAACCAAAAAGAATAAAAGCGGCAATCATGGAAGATGAAATATTTTTTGGTAAATTGAAAAAGTCATAGCGAAGCGCTAATTGACGGGCAAACCAATAGATGATCATTAAAAACCAGCCATAAGTGCCATAATCAGCTTGAAAAAAAGATGGAAGGAAGTTTTCGACTAATAAATAAATAGGCAAAATCAATACAAAAAAAATTTTATTTTGCGGTTTATTTAAACCATAAATGACAATCGATCCCAATAACAAATCAATGAAGATATTGCCAGAAAAAAGGACAATGTTGAACTGAGTGGTTAACAACCACATGGCGATACCGATAGAAACCGCCATCAAAGAAAGTCTTAACCAGTAGCGTGATATGTTACGAGTATGTAAAACCGCCTCCACCACTAAAAAAGCAAAAATTGGAAAGGCGATTCGACCTGCAATTCGAGCAGGGATATACCATCCCAAAGACCAAGGGAAAATCATTGGATTAAGCACCATCACTCCAAAATGATCAATAAACATAAAAATCATCGCAATCACCTTGAGGTGAAATGCATTTAAAGAGAACTTGATGTCCATGAAATAATCCAAATAATCATAATTGAAAAACCATTATTAATGATATGAGTCAGCGTGGCAACTTCAAAACCTTCTCTTTCGTAGATATAAGCAAACACAACCCCAGCCAGAATATACAAAGGCATATTTAAAAGTTCATTCACATAATTTGAAGAACCGTAATCAAAATGGATAAATCCAAATACTAAAGCCGTGAGGATAAAAGCAATCCAGCGATTGTAACGGAGTAGAAAACTAAACAAACCTAAACGATAAGTGATTTCTTCGGCAATAGGTCCTAAAAATACAAAGGTGATGATGGATAAAAATGGAAAAGCAATGGTTAATTGTGTGATTGTGTCCTGATTGGTATTATCCTCAAGAACAATTCCTAAAGTTTCATAAATAATCCCTGCTAAAATAAGCATTCCGTATAAAATCAGAAAATAAACTAAGGCTTTTTTTAACTTGGTGATGTTAAAAAAAGATAAAAATTTATTTTTCAATAAGGTGGTTTTTGATAACCATAAAAAAAATGTCATCGTTAGAATGAAATAGGTCATAAAATTAATCGCAACTAAAAATTGGTTGGATGAAATCAACAAATTATAATCTTCAACAGACAAAAGTAATCTAGCTCCCGTGGCAAAGGTAATGCCAACCAAAATCGAAAGCACAATTAAACCAGCCGAACCCATAAGGAAAATTCGTAACCTAAATGGTATAGAAAGTGCGAACATTTCAACGTTTTTTATGTTCATAAATACAAGTTTTTTAACCTAAATTATGATAACATATTAATGTAAATTAAGCATTTTTAAAAGGAGAATATTATGCATTTCATGATTGATGCAATTGACCCTAATACGATAGGATTAGCATTTGATTTCTTATTGTACGGAGTCTTAGGTCTTATTCTTTTAAGTTTTATTGTTGGGATGGTTCGTGGTGTTTGGAACGAATCCTTCCGTTTTATCATCATTACTATCTTTGCATTAATTGCATTGTTTTTCACAAAAGATATCACCGATTTTATATTGAATTATGATTTTAGTACTGTGTTTCAAGCCGATTTACTTTTTGCGTTAACTCCTGATAGTTCAATCACGCTTCAAGTATCAACACCGCTTTTCATGCTTGAATCTTTTCTTACACAGTTTTTGACCAGTTTCAATTTAGTTTTAACACCTTCAATCAGCGAAGTTATCATCACTTTTTCTACTGTTGTTGCTAGGTATCTCGTATTCATTCTTATGGTTTTATTTACTTTTTTATTTGGGGAATTTTTTGCTTCAATTTTGTATATGTTTCCAGTTTCAATGTTCCTCCCTACCTTTGTTAAAAAGAAAGTTAAACTTCGTCTTATTGCTGGTTTCCTTGGCGCAACAAAAGTAACCATCATTGCCTCATTGCTTCTCATGCCCTTTACCTCGATTATTAATATTTTTAATGCTGCTTTTCAAACATTTGATGAGGAGTATGGCGATCAAATTAATAACGCCACATACAACCAAATACTAGGTTTTCTAAATGCTTATGATGATTCAACCTTTTCGCAAGTTTTATTTAACTGGTATGTCTCGGAAGATGGCCAAACGTTGGATACTCAAATTATGGATTTCATTACTTCGGAAACAGTTGGAGAATTTAAATACTCGCTTACCGATGAACTTACCACAGTTGCTAATTTAACTGCCACATTTGTCGGTGCAGGTATCGCAGATGGTTTTTCCAATACGTTTTTAGCCTCATTAGCCACAGAACAAGTCACCAGCAATGTCTTATTGTCACTCACGGGATCAACGTTAATTCTTAAAATCCTCCCGATAGCTGTAGCTTTAGCCTTGCAAACGGATGAAGCCATGGCTTATGTCGATCCTTCATTGTTAGATTTAGAAAGTGTTGATTGGAAAGATGAACTTGAAAATATTAACGAAATAGCTTTATCCATTTTTGATTCCGGAATTTTAAACACTGTTTTGGGTGAAGAACCGTTGACTGTCAGCGATATTTTAACCACGATATTGAGCGAAGACAGTTATCCGAGTATCAGAGAAGCATTATTATTGGTGGATGAATCAGACTTTGTATCTCAAGTTTTACCTGCGGTTTTATATCAATTGACCACAGATGAAATACAAAATGGTTTACCAGAAGGAACACTTGGATTATCGACATTCTTACCCACAGAATGGGAAGAATACAATTCATTAGCATTCGGCTCAGAGTTGGTAGTGATTACCGATGCGATGTTTCGACTTGTGACTGAAGCAGAAGAATTACTGCCGGCTTTGTTGCAATATTTTTCTGTTGATGAAAATCCAGGAACTGAACCTGGTATACGGGCTAGAAAACGTGCGCTAGCGGAAGAAGAAATACTCCAAATCTTAAGAGACAATATCGACTTATTGATTAATGTTTTTGTAGGTGATACTGACTTGAATGGTGATCCGATCAATACTGATTCCATTGATGGTAAATCGACAACCAATGCGACTTTATTTGATTCCGACTTATTATTAAATGGATTAGGAAACCTCCTGTCCATTGCTTTGGTTCCCACGATTGAAGGTTTTCTTGGTAATGAAGAACAATCGGAAACCATTGATCAAACCATTACCGTGCTTAATGGAACGACTGTGCTTGAAAAGCGAATCAACTATAAAAAAGAATTTGCCGCTGTTTTAGGAATGGTCGGTGCGATTTTCCAAAATGAAACTTTATTTACGCTATTAAATCCTACTGAAGGAGAAACTACACCTGATTTGATTGGATTGCTCAATGATGCTGATTTCAGACTGGCAATCAAGTCAGATATTTTAAGTTTCATGGATCGTTCGGAAATGATGATTGCAATTATTCCTCCTGTTTTAGAAAGCACGTTAAGTGATCCAGCGTTTGATGATTTTTTAAGCATTTTAGATTTGTCGACCCAAGACTTTAATTTTGACTTCCGTGATGTTGGTACCCAACTTGGGATATTTTTAGACATTATCGGTTATTCCTTCAGTGTTCTAGAAGCTGGCAATGATATCATGGGTCAATTTAGCATGATAAAAAATGACCTTGTAGGCTTGCTCGACAGTATGTATTTTTCCAACATCATTAATCCTAAAGATGAAGATGGAATGATGTTAAGTGATAATTACTATAATCTTGTGATTGGTATTTTTTCAATGGTCGAAAGTTTAAGCATTGACTCGGCAGATCTTGAACTTGCTGTGAGATCAATCACAGCCAATCTTGAAACGGGTCATGATGGTTGGACTACTGTGTTTGATGAAGAAGGCTTGGTGGTCACGGCAGGGGAAAATTTCAATCTCATTAATTTTTTAGACACCGTATTGAATAGTGGTTTGTTTGATTTAGATCCTAATGAAGGCGATTTAATTTCGCAAATGATTGGCTTACTTCCGACAGAAGAAAACCCCGAAGACCCCATCGGCGATATTTTTAACAGCGTTAACTCTTCGGTGATTATCTCATCAACGTTTGGTAAAATTCTTGACGGTTTCTTTGGTGCTACGGGTGGTCTGATTGATGAAGATTTAGGGACTAGTTTCACCAACGTTACCGATTGGAGTATTGAAGGCGAGACACTCAAACTGATTATCAGTTCTTTATCCTCTTTTTCCGATGGCCTTGAAAGTTTAGATTTCCTTAATTCAGATCCTGCAATGGTTGCCGATATTTTAAAAGCACTTGCACAAAGCCAAATCTTCCTCAAAGAAGATGATAGTTATGTTTTTCCAGACTTTTTATTGAATAAGTTAAAAGGATCTGGTGATGGATCTGATTCTGTTATCAGCCAATATTTATTTGATCCTTATGAAGATAATACATCGGCTAGTCCTTATGATCGAGTCACCTCAGATTTTTACGCTGTAGGGAATACCCGTTCAAACGCTTCAGCTTGGTATGAAGACGGTGGAGAAATTGACGCCATTGTCGGATTCATTGAAGAACTTACCGCTTTAGGTGGAGAGAATCCTGTGGCGACCTTTACAGGGGCGGAAGGTATTACCGCGGAAACCATTGAAACGCTCTTATTAGCACTCAATGAATCCCAATCGCTTAAAATTTTGCTCTATAACATGTTTGCAGTTTTATTAGGAACCAGTGAATTTGATGTCGGTGAATTAAGTCCATCTGAAGCAAATCCTTATGTCATTTTAGAGATGAATTATGAAGCACGTCAAGTTGAAATCGGATATATTGCTGCGCTTTACGGGTCCATCAATGCGATGGGTGTTAATGCTGGTGGCTCCTTTTCTATGGAAACGTTAACCGAAGAAACCATTCTTGAGGTAGGTAACATGCTCCATGCGATGCATGATTCCAGAATGTTTAATACTTTTGATACCACAGATCCAGCACTGTTAGGTGTGCCACGAAGTCATGAAAATGGAAATTTAACCGTCTTTGAACAAGCGATTCGCTTCATTTTAGAAACCTCGACCTTAGATACTTTCATTTATGAGGAAACAGATCCCTTACTACGTTCGAATATGCTTTTTTCAGACATCACGAACATTGAAAACCTTTTTGGCAATCCTAGTCTAGGGGTTGATGAATGGAATGCCGAAGACGGAGAAATTAATGCCATTACTGACATTATGATAGCTTTCAAATCCACGAATATCTCGTTTGCTAGCTTTGGAGGGGATGGCGCTAATGCGATGGGGAATCTACTGGCAGAAGAAGAATCCGTCAATGACCAAGGTACTCCTGAAATTGCCGATGATGTCATTATTCCTAGTGGTGTAGAACGTATTGAAAATCTTCTATTAAATATCAATCATTCTCGCCTTGTTTCTCCAGCGATTGGAAACCTCTTTGATGAAATATTCAATTCGGGTTCTTTTTCCTTAGCCAGTGTTGATTTATCAGATGCAAATACCGCTTTCTTTAACGACCCTTCTTTTGACGTCGCCGATAAGGATGCTGAAATTGTTTTATTGCTTGATATTTATCTTTCGATTAACGATTTAGATTTGAATAACGGTGGATCGCTCACGGTGGATAAAATTGACGAAGAAGTCATTGAAACCATGCTGCTTAATTTACATCAGTCTAAAGTCTTCAATAGTTTTGAAGCAGGCAAATCTTATCTCACGAATGAATTGACGGTTTTTGAACAAACGATTCGGATGATCATCGATGTTTCTGAACTCGATGTTTATATTTACAATCAAGCACCTAACTCATCCACCCTTTTGTTTGAAGATATAAGTCGTATAGACAATAATTTTGCTTCTCCCATGGGTGTAAGTACAGATGGTTGGAACACCTTGATTACCGGAGAAATCTATCGAATCGGAGATATTTTAAGTTCATTTAAAACAACGAATATTGATTTTTCAAACTTCTCTGGCACTGGATCAAGTGATGTTTTAGCCAACCTGACGGAAGATGAAACGGGCACCAACATATTAAAGAACTTACTGCTTGCGATGAATCGCTCTGAAATTGTCTATCCTGCCATTCCGACGTTATTCGATAATTTGCTTTCAGCAGGCGATGTTGGTGGCATTGGCCTCGATTTTTCCATGGCCTATACCCAATATCGTGGACAACGCATCACCCTTCCATCCGAAGCGCTTTTAGCACCCTTCCAACCTTATGATGATAGTGAAATCAACACCATCATTGATATTTTCTTAGATATAAAATCTCTTGCGGATATTAATTTCACTGATTTATCTGCTGTGAACAATAGTATGTTCGATTCAATGCGTGATTTAGTCGAGCAATTTTATCAAAGTGAAATCTTCCATCTTCAAGGACCTTCCACAACGTTAGCAAGCGATGCCACTGTCTTTGAACAAATCATGATCAAACTCATGAATGACACAGGCATTGCCAATTTAATTTATGATGAGGATCTTATCAATCCTAACCCGAACTATTTGATTGGAGGCAATCCTGCTTTTATATCAGGTTCCGAAAAAGCAAATTTCTTGGTCAAACATTTCGAATCCTTGTTTGTTGATGTTACTTCCTCCACCTATCAAGATGGATTTATCCCTGCCACTTGGGAAGCTGAAATCGTAGCATTCTTTAATATTTTTAAAGAAATGAAGCGCGTTTTACCTGCTTTAGGATCAGCATCGACGCTTGATCCAAATAATTTATCACCCGATTCCATTTCTTCAATATTGTCAATTTTAACTTACTCGAATTTAGCTTTTGATGCCGTTCCTTATTTATTAAAAGATGCTTTTGATGCGATCAGTTTTGATACGTTTAGCGAAAGCAAACAAGATTATTTTAGAACGCCAGAAGACTATTTACTCACAGATTTAAATCAATTTGACTATAGTTCAACCGATTTTACCAATGTGAATCCTCCATTAAGTTTGACCAGTGGTGTGATCAGCGGTTTATTGAATGCCTTTTATTCGGGAGGTGCCTATATCGACGTCTCGGATAACTTTGATTTTGCTGAATATTTATCATCCAATAGTTCACTTAATTTAATTCAGTTCCTTGATCAATCGACGTTATTTGGTAATGATGTCATTGGAAAAACCTATAAGACAAGAAGTTTAATTTTCTATAACATTCTAGCAACGATTGATGCTGAGAAATATCTTGATCGTGGCAATGCTTTACGTAATAAGGATTCGCAAGTACAAACGATTGAGGATATCTTTTATGTTGATCCTTTAGTGGTTAATGACCCCATTTTTGATGATGGTTATGAAGCAATCAAATTAGATGAGTTTATTCAAGTTCTAGCAGATTTCACCAACGTCACTGGGGCTTCAGTGGCAGGATTAGGCGTTGAATTGTCAAATTTAATGGCGATTAGTTTTGATGATATTACGGTGGATGGGACTAATGTTAATCAATTACCCGCCTACTGGATTAACCAAGCAGCAGCAGGCGAAAACGAAGACTATGAGTTACGGTTTGTTGAACGTCGTGCTTATTTAATTTCAGAACTATCCGCGGGGTTCTTCACTGATGTTTTCGAAGGTGAATATGAACGCATTGACTTAAATCCAGATCCCAGCATTGAAGTGAATCCCACACCAATTGATTTTTATATCAATCAACACGAAAACATGAATCCTCTTGAAGTGAAAGGGATTTTAGGTTCGCTGCAAATGATTACAGTCATGAGTTCGATTACCGCTGATCCAAACAATATTTCTTCCTCGGATTTAGATGAACTTAGTTTCTATTTTGCTCATATGGGTTCGCTTGTTGCCACCGACACAACGGGGGGTCCTTTTGGAACGAATGCTTTCGATTTTACGAATTGGGACACGTTAGGTAATTCTGCCATTGCTACTGTATTCTATGCTTCGCGAATCGCAGTGGATCAAGCATTTATTGACTTGAATACGATCTTGTTTGGATTAACCTTTGATCCCTTTAATCCCGGTGCATTAGTTCAAATTAATCCGAATGCTTATAGCACGAACTTTGTCTTTGAAATTGAAGGTCAAAAAATTCTTTATGTCTTAGGCGCATAACATGCAGTTTTTAAAAAAAGAAGCGCTTCAACCGTTAGCTAAGGTTAAAAAAATCATTGCTGTCATGTCGGGTAAAGGTGGGGTTGGAAAATCCGTCACCACCATGATGCTTGCAACACACCTTCATCACCAGTCATTTTCAGTTGGAATTTTAGATGCCGACATCTTAGGTCCTTCGATTCCAAATGCATTTGGTATCAAAGGGAAAGTAGTTGGTAAAGAAGGTTTAATTTATCCATCGCTGAGTCATGATGGGATTCAAATCATGTCTTCGAATTTATTATTAGAAAAACCTGATGACCCGATTTTATGGCGGGGTCCACTCGTGACCGATATGGTTCGTCAATTTTTTGTCGATGTGTATTGGAAAGAACTCGATATGCTATTCATTGATATGCCTCCTGGTACTGGTGATGTTGCATTGACCATTTTCCAGCAGCTTCCAATTTCAGGAATCATCATGGTAACTTCACCTCAAGATAGTGTCAACATGGTCGTCAGCAAGGGAGTTAAAATGGCTCAAATGCTAAAAATACCAGTGCTTGGCATCATTGAAAATTTCTCTTATTTTGAATGCACAAGTTGCCATGAAAAACATGCGCTTTTTGGTCCTTCTAAAACTGCCAAAATTGCCAACCAATTTAACCTTGAAATTCTAGGTGAAATTCCCATCGATTCCGCGATTGCAAACGCTGTGGATGAAGGACTTGTTGAAATGATTCGCGTGCCATACTATGATAAGGCGATTGCAAAAATCATGGCATTACTAAACTAGGAGATCATTATGCAAACCAGTGAATTGATTGAACGAAGAAAAATATTAACTAGTCGACTTGAATCACATTCTTTGACATTAATTTTTTCGGGTGTCCCTTTTAAGAAATCTGCTGATGCGGAATACCCTTTTGTCGTCAATCAACATTTTTTTTATTTAACGGGGGTTACTCAAGAACATTGCGCTTTACTGTTAATCAAAACGCCACAAGTAGAAAAAGTCATTCTTTTTGTGGATGCAGTTGATCCTAACAAAACACGCTGGGTTGGTCATCGCTTGAGTATCAGCGAAGCAACGGTAATCAGCGGTATTCAAGAAATTCTTTTCATGGATCAGTTAGATAGTAAAATGCATGAAATATTGAAAGTCCCTACTCAATATGGCCGTATCAATGATATTTATTTAGATTTCGAAAAAAATCTTATTGTAGGACCTTCGTATCAAACCGCAGAGAAAATCAAGCAAGAATATTCTTTAAGTTATCCAGCATTAAAATGGTTGGATGTTTATCCATTGATTGTGAAGCAACGCATGGTGAAATCCAACGCTGAGGTCGATGCATTAAAGCGAGCGATTGTCATTACGAAGCATGGTCTTGATGCGGTTTACGAAACGGTTAGGCCTGGTATTTATGAGTATCAATTAGAAGCACTATTTGCTTATCGCATTGGCGACCTTGAACATGCTTCATTATCGTTTGAAACCATCATTGCTTCTGGAAAAAACGCGATTGTTTTGCATTATCCAGATGCAAAAAGTTTGATTCAAGAAGGTGTCTTAGTGTTATGTGACCTTGGAGCAAAATATGATGGATATTCAGCAGACATCACAAGAACTTATCCTGCTAGCAAGGTTTTCAACCCGTTACAAAAACAAATTTATGACATCGTTTTAGGAGCGAATAAGATGCTTTTAAAGTTGGCTAAACCTGGAATCAAACTCATCGATTTGCAAAATGCGACCATCGAATATATGGCTGAACGATGTGTCCAAGAAGGTTTAATTAAAACCAAAGAAAATATCAAAGATGTTTACTATCATAATTGTTCGCATCATTTAGGGCTCGATACTCATGATCCAGCTCAACGTGAATTACCTCTCGTGCCTGGTAATGTCATCACGATTGAACCAGGACTTTACTTCAAGGAATTCGGCATTGGTGTTCGCATTGAAGACGATGCTTTGATTACGGAACAAGGTTGCATCAATCTATCGGAATCCATTAAAAAAGAAATAGCAGATATTGAAAAACGTTAATCGTGAACGTCTTTGTAGCAAGAATCACCGATAAATTCTCTCAGTAATGAATTAGTAGGAACCCAATGGTCGTCCATGTCTTTAAAATATTTTAGCATTCGCAATAATCGTTCAGCAGTGGGGAAGAAAGGTGAATCTTTTTCAATCGCAGATAACACGGGCAAGGCAAAACGTTTCATGACACATAGCTCATAAGACAAGAAAGAATTAAATACAAAATCAGCATTTTCTTGTGTTCCATAAATCCATTTAAACTCACCCCGGCGAACGGATGGCCACATGCCAATGGTATCTTCTGCCGATGAATTACGATATTTTTTATCTCTCACAATGCGTCTTAAAAGCCGAAGATCGGTAAGAGAAATCGGATTATGAAAGTCTAAATTGATTTGAGCTTGCGGAGAAATATAAATTTTATATTTCTGATTTTTTGGAATGAGCGAAGTTAATTCTTCATTTAAGGCGTGGATTCCTTCAATGATGATGATGGTTCCTTCGGTAATTTTTAATTTTCTCCCAATCACACGCTTCCCAATTTTAAAATCATACTTAGGCATGTCTACTTCATTGCCTTGAATTAAATCCAGCATGTTTTGATTAAATAAAGCTACATCCAGCGCATTGATGGATTCTAAATCCGGTTTACCATCTTCATCTTTTGGAGCTTGGGATTGCGGTAAATAGTAATCGTCGATCGAGATGCGAATCGGTTTTAAACCACGGGACATGAGTTCGATTTTTAGACGATTAGCAAAAGTGGTTTTTCCTGAACTCGAAGGACCAGCGATACAAATCATCCGTAATTCATCTTGCTGGGTTTCAATTGCATTTCCAAGATCAACAAGCATTTTATTGTGCTTATGCTCACAGACATTGATAAACTCAACGACCTTGTCATCCAAGACATATTGGTTAATGCCTGCAACCGTATCGGCTTGAGTGATTTTAGCCCATTGATGACTTTCTTTTAAAGTGTGTCCAAAAGTGGGAGCATCCTCAAAAGGTGGAATCACGCCTTTGGTTTCCGAACGTGGATATTGTAGTAAGATACCAGGCGCGTATAAGCGTAGTTTAAAATCTTTTAAATAACCCGTCGAAGGAACCATGTGCCCAAACATATAATTGAGGTAACCATCACATTCATAAAAATGGACAGTTTTTTCAGGTCTAAAATTTAGAATGTTTAATTTATCAATCATGTTACGCTCGACATATATTTTCTTAGCTTCTTCATTATTGACAATCATCCGATTGAAGGGAAGGTCGAGATTCACGATCAATTTCATTTCTTGTTCAAGCTTTTGAACAAATTGTAAATCTACTTTTTTATCTTTTGGAAAGTCAATAAAAATAGAACGCGAAACGTGATAACTAAAACGAAACTGATGCACAGGCGCAATACGATGAAGTGCCATCGCCACCAGATAGCGAAGCGAAGTTTCGTAGGTCCTAATAGCATCTTGATCTTTGACAGTTAAAAAGCGAATATCAGCATCAAAATAGACTTCATAGGTTAATTCACGGACGCGGTGATTAACGGAAGCACAAATATAGTCATAATTCTTTCCAATCAAATCGAGTAGTTTTGTTTTTGTATCGAGTGTTTTTTCTTGTCCAAGAACCGTCACTTTAAAGCTCATATCATAACCTCCCTTGCGCAATATTCCATATTAACATACTTTATAAATTCACGATGATTAATTCGAGATTAAAGTCATTAGTTCTTCTTGCGAG
>JBIIRB010000005.1:0-32874 GCA_044341785.1 Bacilli bacterium
GTGCTTGGCGCATGGCACTTTCATCCACGAAGACGCCAACAGCGATCATTTTAACAAGACAAAACCTGCCTTTACTGGCTGGAACCGATAGTAATAAAGTGAGTCTTGGTGGTTACATCGTTAAACCAGAAAAAGAAGGGACTTTACCGCTGGTGCTCGTGGCGACGGGTAGCGAACTCAGTTTAGCGCTCGCTTGTGCTGAGCACTTAGAAAAAGAAGGTAAACATGTTCGTGTTGTCTCCTTGCCTTCAATGTTTGCCTTTGACTCACAACCGCTTGAATACCAACAGCAAATCCTACTGAAACTTTATGATCGAGCCATATCCATCGAGGCCCTCTCAACCTTTGGTTGGAAAAAATATGCAAAATTCAATATCGGGATTAATGAATTTGGAGTGTCCGCTCCTGGAAACGATGCCATGAAGCATTTTGGCTTTACTGTGGAAGCGATGGTGGGCAAAATCAAGCACCTTTTAACATGAATTCCTACTTTTCATGGATGAATTCATTTATAATCTAGGTATGGCAGACTACGTAAAAATTAACAATTATTCCAAATTAGGCATGCTCGGCATTGCCAATTTTGTTTTTTATCAAATCGCTGAGACCGCAACGAATAAGGTCAAAGGTGTTTCGGTGTCTCCGAATAAAACATTTTTATTTCTGGTTTCTAAACCGATATCGATTTCCATTAAAAAAGGGTTAGTCACTGTCTTTGTTTCAGTGGTGATTTCAAAAGCAACCAATGTGAATAAAGTTTGCCTCAATATCCAAGAAGAAATTGCTTCATCCTTAACCTCTTTAACTGAAACGGTTCCATTTAAAATCGATATCAAAGTCGATAATATCCTCGCCTAACCTTCACTTCAAACCATCATGATTGTGCTACAATACTTTTTGTTATGACACATGAATTATCACGAAATCAAAGTCATGAAGTTGCGATGTCATTAATTTATGCTGCTTTAACGTATACCGATATCAAACTACCCGTCGATGTTGAATCGTTAGTTGAGGATTATTTTGAAGTCAGTTATGATGACGCTGATTTCTTTGTGAAGACGGTGTTAATTCAATCCTTAAAGCATTATCATACAGCGATTTCCCATCTCGAACCCCATATGGTGAATTGGAAATTTGCTCGTTTAAATCGAGTCGCGCAAGCCATATTATTATTAGCCTATATCCATCATCATTATGTGAAAGACGCTGATAAAAGTGTCATCATTGATGTCGCCGTTCGTTTATCAAAGAAATTTTTACATGACGATGAATACAAGTTTATAAACGCTATTCTCGACAAAGTCCTATGAATGCTGAACGTCAAATCTATTCCGTTACGGAGATGAATGAGTTTGTTGCCAGCTTATTGGCACAAACTCGCCCATTACACAACATTTGGTTAAAAGCAGAAATCAGTGGTTTGCGACTCATGGGCAAAGCTTGGTATTTCACATTAAAAGATCAGCAAGCGCGGATGTCCGGAGTTTATTTTGTTTACGGGGCTACACTCCCCAAATTTGTGAAAGATGGCGATTCAGTTTTAGTGTATGGCAAAATTGCCCTTTACGTTCCGAATGGAAATTATCAATTTGTTGTGACCCAATTTGAGTCTTTAGGCGAAGGTGACCTGCTGTTAAAACTTAAACAATTGAAAGAAAAGTTGGCCAAAGAAGGTTTATTTGATCCTAGTCGAAAACGTGAAATACCAACCTTCATCACACGCATCGGTGTGATTGCAGGCAAAGATTCAGCGGCAATTAAAGATGTCATTCATAATGTCCAACGGCGTTTTCCACTCATGGAAATAACTTTTTTCCCTTCGTTAGTTCAAGGGCCTAATGCGCCTAGTGATTTATTACGGGCGTTAAAACAGGCTTTTCAATATCCGATTCAAGTGCTGATTGTGACGCGTGGTGGAGGATCTGAAGAAGATTTATCTGCCTTTAACGACGAACGTGTCGTGCGTAAAATCGGTGAAAGCCCTGTTCCTACCATTGCGGCGATTGGCCACGAAATCAATTGGTCGCTTGTTGATTTAGCGGCAGATATGCGCGTTTCAACACCTACGGCAGCAGCAGAAAAGGTTGCACTGGATTATATCGATTTATTGGATAACTTGGCGATGACCTCATCTTTGATTACTCAAAAAGTTCGTTCGTTAATCGATTTATATCGTGAAAAAATCACAACCGTACAAAGTCGACCTTGGTTTAAAGATCCGAGTCAGCTTTATCAAAAGCAAATTGAATTGTTGACTAATAAACAAGAAAAAATCAATTTGATGATGGCTCATCAGTTTGCCACCTTATCGCAAGAAGTCGAACAACGCAGTCAAAGTTTAATCATGTTAAATCCTCAAGGTGTCCTTAAACGAGGCTACGCCATGGTTACGAATGAAACTGGTGAGATTGTCAGTTCGATTTCACAAGTTCAAGAAGGTACAAACTTAAAAACCCGATTGAGTGATGGTATAATCACCTCAACTGTTAAAAAAAAGGAAAATTAATCGATGAATAAAAAAAATCAAGAAGTTAATTTCGAAAAAAATCTTGCTCGTATTGATGCCATTGTCAAAGAGTTAGAAAAAGGGACTTTACCCTTGCAAGAAACGCTCAAGTTGTTTGAAGAAGCTTCAACTTTAATCAAAGAAGTACAACAAGAATTAACCGATGCCGAAAAGAGAATCAAAGCTGTGATAACGGTTTCCGAATAGTTATTTTATTGTTAACCAAATTTTTGATAAACTAGAAGCATGAGTAAAATTATCGCCCATATTGATCTGAATGCTTTTTTTGCTTCGGTTGAACAAATTGAGCAACCACACTTACAAGGAAAACCTGTGGCAATCGGTGGAGAAGGAAGAAGAGGGATGGTGGTTACCGCATCCTATGAGGCTAGAAAATATGGTGTCAAAGCTGGGATGCCTGCCTATCAGGCGAAGATGCTATGTCCTTCATTAATTTTCGTGGGTCATCATTTTGATTCGTATCACCGTTATTCTGAATTATTCAAAGCCTTTATTAAAAAACATACCCAAAAAGTTGAAATGGGGTCAATTGATGAATGTTATGCTGATTTTTCTCATCTGGATTTCACTAAGATCAAACCAAAACCCTTTTTTGAAAAACTCCAAAAAGAACTTTTTCAAACGTTACAATTACCCTCCTCGTGGGGTATTGCACCAACCAAATTTTTAGCCAAAATGGCCTCTGATATGCAAAAGCCCATGGGCCTTACGATCTTAAGAAAACGTGATATAGCCACTTTACTATATCCATTACCTGTTCAAGCGATGTATGGGATTGGCAAAAAAACCTATCCTCACCTGTTAAAACTGGGGATGAAGACCATCGGCGATTTAACGCTAGACAAGTATGATGAAAAACTGCGCACGATTTTAGGTAAGTTTTATTTCACGGTCAAAATGTGGTTGCAAGGTGAAGGGGATGATATCGTGGATGATCAAGAACATGATCCTAAATCCATCGGAAGTTCCACGACCTTAAGTTTCAATACCGCAGATTTCCAAATCATTGAACCCGTCATCAAAACATTAATTGAAGATGTATATGAACGCGCTAAAAAGAATCGTTTACTTGCCAAAACTTTAACGCTCATTGTTAAGCGTCCAGATTTCAAAGTGATGACGCGTTCAATCACCCTTGATGAACCTTCTATGGAAATGCCTTTACTAACGCAAAAATTCATCCACCTCTTTCAAGAACAATTTAAGGATTTAGAGCTTCGACTTGTCGGTGTTAGTTTGCATCAATTAATTCCTGAGAATAAAGTGACTCGTCCCATCTCGGTTTTTGATGGCATTGGTGATGTTGAAAAACATAATCAAACGGAACAATTGATTGAAACCATCAATGCAAAATATAAACGAAAAATCATCAAAAGAGCAAGTCAGTTCAAATGATTAGTATAAAGATAGGAGATAAATAGTAGATATGAAACTTTTAGAAGCATTGAACCTTTATCAAACGTACTTAAAAGTTGAACGGGGATTGTCTTCACTTTCGGTGGGCAGCTACACCTCAGACTTGCAACATTTTTTTCATGCTTTTAACCCCCCACTGTTGACCGTGACGGATCTTGAATCTTATCATTTAACGGATTACGTCAAAATGGTCTCTGTTTCCGGTTTACAATCACGGTCGATTGCTCGAAAAATTTCATCGATTAAGCAGTTCATTTTATTTTTGCAAAAACAAGGTTTTTATAAGCATAAATTAGTGCTCCCTAAACCTTTAAAAAAGGTGGCGAACTTACCCCATGCCTTAACCACCGAAGAAGTAGAAATATTATTTGAACAACCTAATCTTGAAAAAGAAGATGGCCAGCGGGATAAGGCCATGCTTGAAGTGATGTATGCTTCTGGATTACGCGTCACCGAATTGGTAACGCTAACCATGGGCAGCATCGATCGGCGGACAGGCATGGTTAAGGTCACAGGCAAAGGCAACAAGCAAAGACTCATTCCAATCGGGGAATTCGCTTTAGATGCAGTGATTTTTTATGTTGAACATGGTCGATTCGCCAATCCCGGCAAGAAAAGCAACGTCCTTTTTCTAAATCGTTATGGGAAACCCCTTTCTCGACAGTTCTTTTTTAAGAGAATCAAGTATTACGCTAAAATAGCCCTGATTGAATCAAGTGTAAGTCCACATACCCTGCGTCATTCATTTGCGACACATTTACTTGATCGAGGAGCGCAGCTTCGTTCGGTTCAAGAAATGCTAGGTCATGCTAATATTTCAACCACTGAGATTTATACCCACGTTTCACAAAAAAGAATCGTTAATGCCTTTGATTTATACTCAAAAAGAAAGTAAAATTAATGTATGAATCAATATAAGTATCAACGCATTTTTTTAATGGTCATGGATTCGGTTGGAATCGGGGCACTCCCGGATGCAAAAGATTTCGGTGACGAAGGTAGTCATACGTTATTGCATGTCAGTCAAAAGATGAAGGGACTCAGCATTCCTACGTTAAATAGTCTTGGTCTTGGTTCCCTCGCACCAATCCTTGGAACACAACCGCGTATTCATCCGCATGCCATTGTGACGACCGCCAAGGAAGTGAGTGCTGGTAAAGACACAATGACGGGTCATTGGGAAATTATGGGTCTTAAAACCACAAAACCATTTAAAACCTTTACTGATAAGGGGTTTCCACCTTCGTTAATCCAAGAATTGACAACGAAAACAGGCCATCAATTTATCGGCAATATTGCGGCTAGTGGAACCGAAATTATCAAAAATTTAGGTGAAGAACATCTACGAACCAAAGCATTAATTGTTTACACTTCAGCCGATAGTGTCCTTCAAATTGCTGCCCATGAAAAAGTCATCCCTTTAGCGGAACTATATCGTGTCTGTGAAATTGCCAGGGACATCTGCCTACGCCCAGAATATCGATTAGGCCGTATTATTGCTCGTCCGTTCATCGGTGACCATCCATCAACATTTAAACGGACCCCGAATCGCCATGATTATGCACTATCCCCAACTCAGCCTACCGTGATGGATGATTTAAAGACCGCCGGAAAAGTTATTTCTTGCATTGGCAAAATTAGCGATATTTTTAACGGTCAAGGTGTTACCCATAGTATCAAAACCCTATCCAACTCAGATGGTATGCAAAAAACGATGACGCAAATGCGTGAAGGTTTTGGAGCAGGGTTATACTTTATTAACCTTGTTGATTTTGACTCTGAATTTGGTCATCGCCGGGATCCCATCGGTTATGGTAAAGCACTTGAATTATTTGATCGTGAATTACAACAATTGTTACCAATACTGAAACAAGATGATTTATTGATCATCACTGCAGACCATGGTAATGATCCAACTCACCCCGGAACCGATCATACTCGTGAACGAGTTCCTGTTATCATGTATAGTCCGTCTCTCCATCAAGGTAAAATGATTTCCGAACGGGAAAGCTTTGCTGATATGGGTCAAACCATTTTAGCGAATTTTAAAGTCAAATCGGCTAGTCACTTAATTGGAAACCCCATTATTGAGGTTTTAAAGTAGTAGTTATTTAGTAGTTATCGCTGTGGATAAGTCGGCTTGATCGGAATCGTCTTTGAAGGTTCATGGTACATCTCTCATTTACATTTTAACGATAAAGACGGTCAAACAACATAAATGGTTAACATAATATACATTATACGAAGTTATGAGTTTTTCGAATTGCTTGCAAATAATTCCTTGAGCTTGTACTTCTCTTCTACTTCAAAGGTTAGGATATGAATGGCTGATTCAAATGTATCAACCACAACCCAACCTGAATCCGATTGACCTTCAATATGATGCAAGGCATCTGGATAGTGATTTAAAAATAATCTTCGTAACTCATCTTTGATTGCGTTCAGTTTTCTTGTATTATTTGTCAGCACTAAAATAAGCGAATCCACTAAGGCTTGGTCTTTTAAATCATAGACAATGACTTCATCCGCATTTTTATCGTGAATAGTCTTTAAAATAAGTGATGATAATTTATTTACTTTTTTCATGATCATTGTCCCCCAAGTATTGTTGGATACAACTCACCATATCTTCACCCATTGGCTTTTCATTTTTAAGTTGATGATATTCAACATTTTCACGAAGAACCTTTTTAAAGCCTTCGAGGTAATTGGTTTCACATAGTTTGATTAGATGAGTCGAATCATATCCTCGAAGAGGTTCGATCTTGTCAGCTGCATACACAATCATATCTAACCACGTCATCTCTTTTTTTCCAGTTGAATGGCAAGCAATCGCGTTAAGGACCAAAGGGTCGACAACATGAAATTCTTGTTTTGCGACTGATGCCCCGACAAATTGATGAAGCGAGAAATACGGTCGATCCATATCCGGATAATCAGTCTTAAAACGTTTAAGCTGTTCTTCTTTCGAAAAGTCTTTTGCAATGTCATGCAATAAGGATGCAAGCATCGCAAGACTACCATCAAAACCATTTTTACGCGCAATGTGATAAGCAACTTGCGCGACCGAGACGACATGATTCCAGCGTTTTTGACTATAAAAAGATTTTAAACGCGGAACAAAATAAAGTTCATGATCCAAAATGTATTGAATAACAAGGTAAGGAGTTTGTAGGGATTGTAATTCACGAATGGCGGTTGAAGAGACATTCAACAACGGTCCTTCTATCATCCTTACATGATAGCGGTTGATATTATTGGTCCTAATGGTTTGTTGACCACGTGGGTAGGATACCCATTGCACCAACTGACTTAACCGATCAATATCTTTCCATTTATGAAGTTGTGTAACTTGATCTGAACCTATCAAAAAACTAAATGCATCTTGCGGATATTTAGTCTTTAAGTAAGCTACGGTATCAATGGAAAAGTTAATAGTCGCCTCACTTTCAACTTCATACAGACAAAGTTCAACCTCGGGTTGATCTTTCAGCGCAAGTTTGAGCATCTCAATGCGATGATTAACTGGCGTCATCGTTGATTTCCACCGTGGATACTTCGTGACAATCAAAATAACTTTATCAAATTGACCTTGTTTTTTAACATGTTGGACGATCCCTAAATGCCCGTGATGAACGGGATCAAAAGGGGATCCATATAACAGGGTTTTCATACTGGCAGAATAATTTTACGTTGTTTAGGATTGGCGCGATAAAGGACGATTTGATGGCCAATTTCCTGGATGATGGTCGCCCGTAATTGCGAAGCTAAATCTAAAAGAAAAGCACGATCTTCTTCTTGGGCACGTTTGAGAAGGGTTACTTTGATCAGTTCATGAACACGCAACCCATTATCTAAGTTCGTGATCATCGTTTCAGTAATTAAATGCTTTCCGATTTGAAATTTACTTTTCAGCACTTGGGCTTTTTGGCGTAAAAATAGAATTTGTTTTTTATTCATATTAAATTTTAGGAGGCAAAACAATGACGCTTACCCCTTTGGGAGCTAACACGCGAATGACTTGATCAAAACCGGTCACACAAATCGTGGCATAACCCACAATCACGATATCAACTTTTTTTTGCTTTTCTAACGTAATTTCGAACGCTTCGAGATCATTGCCACTCGTAACGATGCGTGAAATTGGTTTTAAACTTCGTTTACTGATCATATTTTGCATAACCTGATCCGCTTTGGTTAAATTCGTTTTATGAAAGGTGATTGGATTAGCTAAATAAATTGTATAACCTGTTGTTTTACCACTTAAAACCTCAATTCGCGCTAAGCCACCAATGAGCAAAGCGTCTTTGGCCGCGAGCTGATAAATGCGAGGTTTGATTTCAACTTTTGGCATCACAATTTTAATGACTTCCTTCTCAACTTTTGATAAAAGGGAAGTTTCAATCACAAATCCAGGAGTATCATACAAAAAACTATGACTGTCTAAAGGGATTTCAATGACCCTTAATGTTGTTCCTGGAAAAGGAGAAGTTGTAATGGGCGTATGCGTTTGATTAGCAAAATTTTTTAAGAAGGCGTTAACGAGTGATGATTTTCCGGAACTTGTTGCGCCAATCACATACACGTTACGCGTCTTGCGCGTGGTTAAAATAGCAGTCTTTAAAATATCAAGATTGTAGTTTTTGATGGAGGAGGCAATCGTTATGGTACTGGGTTTAATGCCAACCGTGGCCAATCGTTCCTTCACGTAATCCTGCAATTTTGTATCTTTGACGACTTTAGGCAATAAATCGCGCTTCGTGGCAACTGCGATGATTTCTAATCCTATTAATTGGTCAGCGAGATCCTTGGATAACGTACTTTCAAAATTTACTAAATCAAGCACATAGACAATGAGTGCTTTCTGTTTCTTTGCAGCAGCGAGAATACGCTTAAACTCTTCGTCCACGCGTGGTTCTTTAGACAAAACATCTTCGCCGTAATGTTGGATTTTAAAGCAGCGTTGGCAGAGAATAACTTCATGTTTCAAAAGGTGTTTTTCAGGAACAAAACCGGGTAATGTTTCATCAATCGTTTGAAGAATGATGCCACAACCAGGACAGCGACGAATTCGTTTAATCTCATTCATGTGAAGTCCCTCCAATTTTTTAAAAGCTGGCGATTTTTCAACCAACTTCGAATCGGTTTTTCTAGCACACGATTAATCCACGTTGGCCAATGATCTTCTTTGACTAATTTTTCTGTCAAAATTGAATCAACACCCAGTTGATTAGCCATCCAACAATCCGTTAAGACTTGATCGCCAATAAAAACAACTTTTTTAAGATGAATGCCTTGTTTCTTGATATAGGCCTTCAGTTTCTTCGGTGAGGGCTTTCCTGCAGGCGCTATAAATGGAATATTTAAAGATTTGACGTATTTCTCAACCCTCAGTGGCTGATTATTTGAAACGATTAACAAATTTAAATGGGCATCCGTTAAAGACTTTATCCACGATTGAACTTCTTGGGAGGGGGTTTTTGACCGAAATGAAGCCAAAGTATTGTCTAAGTCCATGAAAATGTATTGGTAGCCTTGATTCACAAAAAAGGAGGCTGGAATGTCAAAAATACGGACGCAATGATACGTCGGAATAAAATCTTGCCAAATGTGCTTTCTCATCACTTCTATTTTACACGAATATGATAGGAACTGCTACTTCTACTTCGAAGATTCTTCATCAAAAAGTGAAATATTTTTAGCCTTTTTTTCCTTTTCGCCTTCATTTTTCTCGCCGACCTTGATTGGATACGTTTTGGTGGTTTTCATAATCGTTTGCATCGTTTCTTGATAAGCTGATACGATGGATGTTCCCTTCGGTAGCTTGATATTAGCCTTAGCATATTTATCGACTGGAATGGGTGATAAATCGTGTATTTTCATCGGCATCGTTTGGTCATTACTTAATACTGCAGTTAAGAAAATATCTTCGTCAGTTTTAGGCAAACGCTGCCAATAAACCAACGAATGAATTTCAGTTTTAAATGAACGATAAACAAACTGGATTTTCCCTAAACGCGACGTTCGGGATAAATAGTTAGAATCAAAAATTCGCCATAGTCCTTCTTGGGTTAGCATGATGATTTTTTGACGTTCTTCTGGTTCAATGGCAACCATGCAGACTAACGATTCTTTTGGAGCTAATTGTTGAATGGCTTTGACACCACCCGCACGAATACCAATGGGCGTTAATTCATTTTCATTGAAACAAGTGGCTTTGCCTTCACTGGTGGCAAGAATCAAATCGCTTTGACCAAAAGTTAACGTGACATCGCTAACGTGATCGCCATCCATCAACCGAATGCATTGCATCGCTTTTGAATAACGGACGGCCTGAAATTCACTCAGTAAGGTTCGTTTAATTTGACCTAATTTGGTCATGATAACAATGGAGGCATCCGCTTTAAAATCAGCAACAACAATAGCTTTTAGAATCTTTTCTTCAGGATTCATATTCATACGTTCATTAATATGACGGCCTTCATCTTTCCATTTAATTTCAGTTAATTCATGAATGGGAACATAAACATAATTCCCTAAATTGGTAAATGCTAAAAGATAGTCCAGTGTTGTCGCTTGCGTAAATCCAATCAAACGATCTTTTGCTTTTAAACCTGGAAATGCACCTTCAGAGCTTTTAAAACTCTTGATGGTTGAACGTTTCATATAGCCGTCATACGTAACGACGACCATCACATCCGTTTTGGCAATGAGATCACGTTGATCGACCACTAACGATTCTTTTGGAGCAGGAATAATACGACTCAATCGCTCAGTTCCATATTTAGTCATGATGGCATTTAAATCATGAACAATGATTTTATCAAGTTTTTTTCGACTTTTTAGAACACCTTCTAATGTTTCAATTTGGTCGGACAAGAATTTATGCTCTTGTTTTAAAGATGTAATGTCGGTGTTGGTTAATTTATATAATTGTAAATTCACGATTGCTTCAGCTTGTGGTTTGCTAAAAGAAAATTGATTGATTAAATTCTCCAAAGCATTGCCTTTATCTTTAGAAGCTCGAATGGCTTTGACCACTTGATCAAGGATTGAAATAGCTTTAATTAAGCCTGAAACAATTTCAATACGAGCTTTAGCTTTGGCAAGATCAAACGTTGAAAGTTTGGTGATGACTTCGACTTGATGGGCTAAGAAAGCATCTAAATAAGTAATGAGATTCATCGTGGTGGGATGTCCAGCAACGATGGCCACCATATTGGCAGAGAAAGAGCTTTTTAAATCGGTTTTACTATAAAGATAATGCAAAATCTTTTCAGCATTGGCTTCTTTTTTTAAATCAATCGCAATGCGAAGCCCTTTATGATCGGACTCATCACGAACTTCGATGATACCATCAATGGTTTTATTGAAACGAATTTCATCAATATCGCGCACGAGTTTGGTTTTGATGACACCATATGGAATTTCTTTGATGATTAGTTGTTGAATGTCACCCGTATTCTTGATTTCAGACTTTGCAATGATTTCAATTCTGCCATGACCTGTTTCATAAATATCACGAATGGAATCCGTGCGGTAAATCATGCCACCGGTTGGGAAATCAGGACCTTTGACAATTTTAAGTAAATCGTCTAGTGAACATGATGGATTTTCCAAACGAAAAATCGCGGCTTGGATAATTTCACTCAAATTATGAGGAGGAATATTCGTGGCCATTGCGACAGCAATTCCTTGGGTACCATTGACAAGCAAATTCGGAAAACGACCGGGAAGAACTGAAGGTTCTAATTGCGAATCATCAAACGTGAGTTGCATCTCAACAGTATCTTTTTCAATATCCCGTGTTAATTCTTCGGTGATTTCGGCTAATCGAGCCTCAGTATAACGATGGGCTGCAGCATTATCGCCATCAATCGAACCATTATTACCTTGAAAATCAATTAACGGAACACGATATTTCCACGGTTGCGACATATGAACGAGCGCTTCATAAATACTAGAATCACCATGCGGATGGAATTTACCCATGACTTCACCTACCGATGAAGCGGATTTTCGATACGCTTTTTTAAACGTATTATTGGAATTATACATGCCAAAAATAATGCGACGTTGAACCGGTTTCAAACCATCACGTACATCCGGAATCGCGCGATCTTGAATGACATATTTAGCATAGGTAGCATAACGGTCACCCATGATATCCTCAAGCGCAGCTTGCTGAATTTTTTCAGGAACAATTTTTTTTATTTCTTCAACTTTAGGTTGTTTTTTGGCCATATTAAGAACCTTTTACTTTCAAAACTTCTGGGGTAAAGTCCACATTTTCTTCAACCCATTTACGACGGATGGAAGCATCTTTACCCATGAGAATGGTGACACGACGCTCAACCACTAACGGGTCTTCGATATTGATTTTGATGAGCGAACGCGATTTTGGATCCATGGTGGTTTCTTTTAATTGAGAAGCATTCATTTCACCTAAACCTTTATAACGAGAAATGCGGTAGGGAGAACCGACAAGTTTTTTAGCTTCTTCAAGCTGAACTTCATTCCATGCATAAGCGAATTGACTTGGCTTATGTTCATTCATCACACGGTATAACGGTGGCACAGCCATGTAAATATATCCTGAGGTGATCAATGAACGCATATGGTGATAGAAAAAAGTTAATAACAAGGTTTGGATGTGAGCCCCATCGGTGTCCGCATCCGTCATGAGGATAATCTTGCCATAGCGGCAATCGGCGATATCAAAATTAGGACCAATTCCAGCACCGATTGCGTTAATCAGCGTGGCGAATTCAGTATTTTTTAGCATCTGTTCCATGGTGATGGAATCCGTATTAAGAGGCTTTCCACGTAAGGGTAAAATGGCTTGATGCAATCGATCCCGACCACTTTTGGCGGTACCACCTGCGGAATCACCTTCAACGATAAAGAGTTCATTTTTTGCATAATCTTTGGATTGTGCTGGAGTCAATTTATCAGAAAGAATCATGTCATTGCGAATTTTTTTATTGCCACGCGCTTCTTCTTTAGCTTTACGCGCAGCTAGACGGGCTTGTTGAGAATCGACACACTTTTTAATTAAGGCCATTCCAATCTCTTTGTTTTCAACTAAAAAGTAAGAAAGTTTAGTGTAAATCATCGTTTGCACGATCGAAAGTGCTTCAGGCGTTCCTAATTTACCTTTGGTTTGACCTTCAAATTCAAGCTTACCTTCGGGTATCTTTAACGACACAATGGCAGTTAAACCTTCACGAATATCAGTACCTTCTAACTTCATTTTATTGCGTAATAGATTATTATTCTCAGCATATTCGTTGACCGCACGGGTTAACCCTGTTCGAAATCCATTTTCATGGGTGCCGCCATCTTTGGTCCGTAAATTATTCACATAAGATAAAATGTTTTCGTTATAATCTTGCCCACACCACTGCATTGAGATTTCAACTTTAATGTTTGAAACAACGTCTTCAAAAGAAACAATCGGATGAATTTTTATTTTTTGATCATTAAGAATGCCAATATATTCTTTGAGACCATCTTCATAGTAATATTCAACATGCAACGCAGGGGAAACCCGTTCATCGGTCACGTGAAAGCGCACTTTTTTTAAAAGAAATGCAGACTCTTGTAAATGATTCGTAATCGTTTCCCATTTGAATTCAGTGGTTGAAAAAATCGTAGCATCAGGTTTAAATCGGACAAGCGTTCCTGTTTTTGTAGATTTACCAATCCGTTCTAAAGGTTTAACTTTTTTACCACCTTTTTCAAAGCGAATATAGTAAAGGCCGCCCTCGCGTTGGACTTTGACTTCTAAATATTCAGATAATGCATTGGTCACAGATGACCCAACGCCATGCAAACCACCCGAAGAGGCATAGTTTTTATCCGTGAATTTACCGCCGCTATGAAGTGTTGAAAAAATCAGTTCAATTGCAGGAACTTTAGCAGTTTTATGCATGCCAACTGGAATGCCACGTCCAAAATCCTCAATCGAAATGGAACCATCTTTATGAAGAGTAATGTTAATGACATCACCGTAACCCGACATCGCCTCATCAATCGCATTATCAACAATTTCCCACACTAAATGATGAAGTCCACTGCTATTAGTGGATCCAATATACATGGCAGGGCGTTTTCGAACACCTTGAAGTCCTTCAAGGACATCAATGCTATCTTCGTTATATGTTGCTATCTTTTTTTCGTTTGCCAAAGCAAAATACCTATTTTCTTTACTAAAGCATTATACCAAACTTAATGCAAAAGATTCAAAAATACACTATGATGGAAAAGATTACTAAGGAATTGATTTATGAATATTTATCTTCTTCTCCTCATCAGCACCTTCATCTCATACTTATTGGCATCGTTTCCCAGTGGTGTGATCATTTCTCAAACGTTTTTTAAAAAAGATATTCGTACCCTGGGGTCTGGCAATACTGGCGTGACCAACGTGGGAAGAATGCTAGGTTGGAAAGCAGGATTAGCGGTGCTTATTCTCGATTTATCCAAATCGATTGGCGGACCCTTAATTGCCTATTTTTTGACGAACAATGTCACGGGTGAACTTGCCACTTTAATGCCAAGTCTTGCCGTTTACCTGGCAGGTTTAGGAACAGCTTTAGGCCATTCCTATCCTATTTTTGCTAATTTCAAAGGCGGCAAAGCCGTTTCAAGTTTAGGCGGCTTTCTTTTAACCACCAATTGGCTTATCGCCATTGTCACGCTCACGTACTTTCTAATTTTTGTCAAAATCAAAAAATGGGTCTCGGTTGGTTCGATGACGGGTGCTGTCTTAAGTATTCTGCTTTCACTTCTATACTGGTTTATCCCCGATTTTACCTTCGGCATGTGGCCTTATGTTGAAGGAGGCATGTATTTTACTTTTACGCTCGTTTTACTAACATTGTTACTCATATATCGTCATAAAGACAATATTCTTCGCTTGGCTAAAGGAAAAGAAAATAAAGTGAAATGGTAAATAAAAAACCTCGGTAGATAACCGAGGTTTTTTTTTACTTAATGTCTGTCATGCTCCGGATGACTTGCTGAATTTGCGCCTCTGATGGTTTTCTACCCATCGACATGAACATCGCACGAATCATTTTGTCATTGATCGGAGGGTTCTTTTTTAACTCTTGCTTAATCCACCATCGCGAGGCAAAAAAACCAGCAACTAAGCCAATAATGAGTCCGATGACCAACGCTCCAACTGTTCCCCAAATGCCATCCATAATGATTTCCTTTCTTAAGCGCGACTATCGTAAGAACCATCTTCGGTTCGCACGAGAATATCTTCGCCTTCTTGAATAAATAATGGAACTTTAACTTTTAAGCCTGTTTCCATGATGGCTTCTTTCATCGCCCGATTAATGGTATCGCCTTTGACAGCAGGTTCACAGGTTTTCACTTTGATGGCAACCTTGGCTGGAAGTGAAATGCCTAAAATTTCATTTTCGTATAATAAAATTTCAACCGTTTCATCCCCACGAAGAAAATTGGCTTCCCATTCAATTCGGGTTTTAGGAATTTCTAATTGTTCATAACTTGCATTATCCATGAACACCATCACATCAGCGGATGCATATAAAAATTGCATCTTCTTTTTATCCAATGTGATTTTATCGATATTCGTTCCGCCCAAAAATTTCATTTCGGTGATGGCACCCGACCGTAAATTTTTCACCTTGAGCTGGACGACCATTTTTCGCATCGCCGTTTTGTTAAGGGACGAATCAAGAACCGTGTAAATTTGGCCTTCATTGGTGAAGTGATTGCCTGGACGAAGTTCGGTGACATTAGCCATATTTTTCTCCTTTATCGCATCATGCTTTGCATGGTGGCCCATTCTTTTTGAATGGTTGTTGGGTCGCCATGACCCGGATACACATCAGTCGTTTTAGTCAGCGCCATCAAAGTTTTTAGACTTTTTTTAACAAGATTGTTGTTACTAAGGGGCAAATCGGTTCGACCAATCCCTTGTTTAAACAGCGTATCACCTGTGAAAATCATCGCTTCCTTAATGAGATGATAACACACACTTCCTGGGGTATGAAACGGAGTATGCAAGACTGTAATTGCATGACCTTGCCAATGAATGGTTTGGTGATGCAGGATTGCTTGTGTTTTTTGGTGCACAATCAAGTCGCTACCCAAGGTTGCAGAACCGTTTAATTTGGGATCTAGCAAGAACTGGTCATCGAGCGGATGAAGGTAGATCACGCAAGGATGATGGTTCCAATGAGGGAGGCCCACAATATGGTCATAATGCCCATGGGTTAATAGAATCATGTCAAGGGTGATATGCCGTTGAGACAATGCATCACGTACTGTTTGATCCACATGCACAGCATCAATCATTAAAGCATGATGACCTTCAATGAGCAGGTAGCCATTAGCCCAAGGTTCTTCTTGAACGATTGGCCGTAGCACGAGCATACTTTATTTCTTTTCTTTATGAATGGTCGGTTTATTGCAACGTGAGCAAAACTTTTTTAGCTCTAAACGTTCGGGTTTTGTCCGTTTATTTTTAGAAGCTAAATAATTTTCTTCGCCACAAATACTGCACTTCATCATGAAACTATCTCTCATAGTGAACTCCTTTTAATTGCTATGTGATTTTAGCATACTCAACGGTTTAATTCTATTCTTTTTCCTCGGTTTGACTTACCGGATAACCTTGTCGCCAATCCTTTTTAAAGGCCCCTTGCCTGAGCATGGCAATTTCATCTTGATAAGGTGGGCGATCTCCGACCCAAGGGGTTTCTAAAATTTTGGGTACGTGGACTAATTTTGGGTGATGAACAAAGGAGTTTAGAATATCAAAACCAATCGCGCCATAACCTAAATTTTCATGTCGATCCTTACGGGCACCTTGACTATTCTTTGAATCGTTAATATGAACGACCAAGAGGCGATTAAGCCCGATGATGGTATCGAATTGGTGGAGAATGCCATCGACATCCTTGACATCATACCCAGCATCATGAATGTGACAAGTGTCTAAACATACGCCTAACCGATTAGGTTGTTTAACATGATCTATAATATATTTTATCTCTTCAAACGTGATCCCCACTTCGGATCCTTTTCCCGCCATTGTTTCTAGGGCAATTTTAACTTGACCTTGATCTTGAGCCAACACCACATCTAAACCTTCTACGATCCGATCCAAAGCAGCTTGCGATCCGGCACCCACATGGGCACCAGGATGAAGGACAAGCGTTGAAAAACCCATCGCCTGAACTCGCGATAATTCTGTGACTAAAAACTGAATAGCCATCGTGTAAGTATCGAGTTTAAGTGTGTTACCTAAGTTAATGATGTAAGGGGCATGCACCACAATATGGCGAGGATCTAAACCCGCTTGGCGAAGTCGGGCTAATCCTTCCTCGACTTTCAATTGATTAATCGGTTTACGAATCGAATTTTGTGGCGCACCAGTGTAAATCATGAATGTGGTTGAACCATACGATAAGGCTTCTTCAACCGCTCCAAGCAAATACTGCGGACTATTTAAGCCCACATGACTGCCTAAAATGATGGGTTTCATGATTTCTCCTTCGTACCATAGATACGCTTCCGAATAATTTTTTGGATGGCTTTGCGTTTGAATTTACGGCGTACTTTATCAATCGCCATTTTTACTTTTTTCTTATAACCTGGTTTGACTTGATTGGAGCGGGTTTGTGCAATGGCTCGTTTAATTTCTTTGCGAACTGCTACATCGTCTTGATGATGCATGAGGCGTGGTTCAAATTGTGCAACGGGCTTTAAAATCATGTCTTTAAAACTTAAATAATCAAAATGAATGCCTTGCGAACTTAATTGGTCAATACGATTTTGTTCACCTTGTTGATAAAATACGTAAGATTTTCCTTCAGCTTGATACCTTCCCGCTCGCCCGGCACGGTGAAAATAATAATTGAGGTCCATCGGTAAATCGACACTGATGATGTCACTCACATGATCAATATCAAGTCCCCGTGAAGCAATATCACTGGCCACAATGACCGCAACTTCATCTTGTTTGATCCGTTTCAAATGTTGTCTTCGTTCACGATTGGTTAAGTCACCATGAAGCACTTCATGTTTAATATTGCGATTATTAAAATACTCATCGATCTTTTTTACCATCGCAACGGTGGAAGCAAAAATCATCACCTTATACGGTTTGATGGTTTGAATAAACTCGACTAAAGTCGCCATCACATCGCGATGATGTAGATTCACTAAGGCATGCTTCACTCGTGTTGGCGTGATAGAGGATTCATCTTGTTCAATGGTTTCTTTAACCCGGATATGCCGTTTCAAAAAGCCTAATAACGAAGGTGTTAATGACGCAGAGAACGCTAAAAGTTGCGGTGAAGCCAATAAGTTAAGATAGGCATCCATGGTTTGCATAAATGCTTCATCAAAGAGCATGTCGGCTTCATCGAGTACAACTGATTTTGCCTGAATCAGGGCTTGATGGAATGGACTTTTGAGCAATTCAAGTAATCTTCCCGGTGTCGCAATTAACAATTCCGGTAGCGGCGATAACGCTGCTAAATCATGTTGAAAATCAATGCCACCTGTCATTAAAGTAATCTTTTGTATCGGCGTTGCTTGTTTTAATTGAACCGCAAACGTATAGGTTTGTTGGGCTAATTCGCGAGTAGGGCTCACAATGATAGTTTGTAAACCACCGCGAACCAATCGATCCATCAAAGGAATTAAAAACGCATGCGTTTTTCCTGAACCTGTTTGAAACCGAGCAATTAACGATTCACCACGTAATATTTTGGAGATGGCTTGTTGTTGCACCGGGGTAGGAGAGACATAACCAAGCTCATTTAAAAGAGCAATCATCTCCGGTTTTAAGTGAAAGGATGAAAAATGTAACATGGTTAAATAACCTCCGCTTGTTCTTGCTTGGGGGCATACGTGATGGTTAATTTTGGATCAAGGGAATGAAGAATATTCGCCATGGTTGGCATGAATATTTCTTCAATCTCATGCGGTAAATCCAAATAATTAAAATGGCGATTAATCACAAGCCGGCGAATATGGTGAGGAAAATCACCGGAAATAAAAACATCATAGCCTCCATCGATGGCATGCACCACATCACGAGCACCACCGCCACCAACGAGTGCAACTTTTTTCACTTTTTGTTTTCCTTTAGCGACAAGTAAACCATAGTTTGCTTGAAGTTTTTTCTTAGCCCAGCGTGCAAAGTCATGAATATCCATAGCCTCTGATAATTCACCACCTCGACCGATTTCGCAATGAGGAATCGCATGAATATGGTTTAAATTTAGCGCTAGCGCTAGAGCGTCATTCATTCCCCCAGCACCTTCATCAAAATTTGTATGTAATGAATATACGGGAATATGTGCACGTTCAAGGGCATGGACCAATTCACGTTTGACGGCATCTTCTTTTAACACACGATGACGCGTTCCATAAATCAAAGGATGATGGGTCAAAACAAGATCAGGTTTATTTTTAAGTAGAAGCGGTAAGTGTGAGGGATCGAGATCAAGAGTTAAAAAAACCGAATTTAACGTAGCCGGTAGTTTGCCAGACATGAGTCCCACAAAATCGTGGTATCGCTTGGCTAAGCGTTTCGGGAATAGCCGGGCAAATTTAGCAAGTAATATCGATGTTTTTAACATAGTGTTTCTAGTTCCTTTAAGATGTCTTCAATGGTACTTCTTGCCGCGGGGGAAAGTCGAGGATATAACAATCTTTTTCGCCATTGTTTAATCGAATTTTGCACATAATGCTTGAACACTTCGGTCGGTTGTTTGATGAAGACTGGACCATATTTTAATGCGCGATCATGCAAGCGTTGATGACCAGGAACTGATTCGATAATCCAATAATATTTTCTATCAAAAATGATGTGCTCATTGACGATGCTAAAACCTTTTTCATTTAAGGTTAAACGAACGCGTTCGAGATCCGATTGCGGCGCTAGGATGAATTTTCCACGAAAGGGTACTTCAGGAAGCTGACGTAAGATTGATGCTATCGTGATGCCACCCATCCCACTCATGACCACAGTTGTGACGTTAGCAGGTAAGCTAAGCAAACCATTCGCTTGATAAATGGATACTTTTGTATGCTTCAGTACGTGCTTTAAACGGTTGAAAGGGCCATCTCTCCATTCAGTTGCATAAATGGGTTGATCGGGAAATCGCGCAAGTAGCGTCAAGGGTAATTGACCATGATCACTGCCGATATCCACAACAACCTCATCAGCATGAATGAGATTAGCAATCGCGTTTAAGCGAGGCGATAGGACCATCAACTATCTCGATAATCCCCTAAGCGTTTGGCACGCGTAGGATGGCGAAGTTTACGAATGGCTTTCGCTTCAATTTGACGAATCCGTTCACGGGTTACACCAAATTCATGACCAACTTCTTCCAAGGTACGGGGGCGATTGTCATCTAGACCGTAGCGAAGGCGTAAGACGCGTTCTTCGCGATCGGTAAGATCCTGCATGATTTTATAAAGTTCTTCTTTTAAAAGGACTTGCGTGGTGTGATCAGAAGGCGAGGTCGCCTCTTTATCTTCAATAAAATCACCTAAGTGTGAATCATCTTCTTCACCGATGGGTGTCTCAAGTGAGACTGGTTCAAGGGCGATGCGTTGAATTTCACGAATGCGATCAGGGGACATTAAGCCTTCTAACTTTTTGGATATTTCTTCTGCGGTTGGTTCACGACCAAGTTCTTGCACTAATTGGCGTTGAACGCGCGTCATTTTATTGATGGTTTCCACCATATGAACCGGAATACGAATGGTTCGGGCTTGGTCAGCAATCGCGCGCGTGATGGCTTGGCGAATCCACCAAGTCGCGTACGTTGAGAATTTAAAACCTTTGGTATAGTCAAATTTTTCAACCGCTTTAATTAAGCCCATGTTGCCTTCTTGGATAAGGTCTAAGAAGATCATACCGCGACCTAAATAATGTTTGGCTAAGTTGACAACCAAGCGCAAGTTAGCGTTAATCAAACGGTTTTTCGCTTCCATATCCCCGGTGATGATGGCTTTGGCGATGGCCACTTCTTCATCGGGTTTTAATAAATCAACTTTTCCAATGTCTTTTAAATACATCTTCACGGAATCATTGACCTTAACATCACCGGTTGCAAATGTATCGATACGATTTAAATCAATATCATCTTCTTGAACATCGGGTTCATATTCCGTTTCAAAAGGAGCTTCTTCAGTTTTGATACCTTCTTTTTTGAGAACTTCTTCATCAATCTCTTCGTCATCCTCAACATCCGTTTTGATGTCGATTTTCTTTTCTTTGAAATACACTAATAACTTTTCGGTATCATCGTCATTCAAAAGTAAATGTTCAATCGCATCAAAAAGGGCGTCTTGACTAATAAAACCATCTTCTTTTCCTTTTTTCTCAAATCGCTTTTTGACCTCATCCAATGAAATGATGTCGCGATCAGCATCTTTGACCGACTTCTTAGAAGTGACTTTGGACAATAAAACTTCAGCCGCCGTTTTCGCTGGGCGACCTTTTTTTCCTGGTATCGAAACTGGAATTGGGTTTGATTTAACTTCAACTTTTTTATTCTTTAAGGCAGGTTTCTTAGCTTCAACTTTGACCAAGGGTTTGGCTATTTTACCCTTAATCATTGGTTTTTTAACCGGTTTTTTGACTTTGACAACTTTGGACTTTACGACTGGCTTAGCTGACTTTTTGCCGTTAACTTTCTTATTTTTTTTCATCATTTTTTCCCTCCTTTAAAGGAATTGATTCGATGGCTCTTTCTTTGATCATCGCATTGAGAATTTTGGCTTTCTCTTGTTCGGATTTTCCTTGAATCGCTTGTTGATATCGTTGCGATGTTAAGATTTGAAGTTTTTGTTCTGATATTACTTTTAGCAAATCGATTAATAATTGTGTATCCGTGCCAAGTTTAGGAACATTTTTTTCAAAGGCAATATCGATGACGGCTTGCACGATTGCATCTTTTTTCTCATGATCTTGCTGGGCAATATAATCGGTAATTGAACTTACTTTCATTTCATGATGTTGATGGTCATTTTGCCAAGCCAGAATATAATTGGCCACGGTATCGTACATTTCGTCATAGAAGTATTCAACCTTGGTTTTGAAAAAATCAATCGCCCGAGCATCATGAAGCATTAAGTAGAGTAGTGTTCGCTCGGCCATGTTAAATCGAGATAATACTTTTTTAATGGGCTGAAGTTCTTCAACAATTGACTGCGAAGGATCTTTGTTCTTTTGTTCTTGATGCTGCGTGAGCATTTTTTTCACAGATAAGTAAGGGAAATCAGTGAGTTTAGCAAGTTGCATGATCGAAGCATCGACTTCAACAACCGTTTTCATCGTAGCAATGATGGGCAACATTTCTTGAACAATCGTCGTACGTTCTTGCATCGTTTGATGCGGTTTTTTTTCAAAGTACTTTAATGCAAACTCACCCCATGAAAGCAAGCGATTCAAATAGATTTTGAGCGCTTCGGGTCCTTTGTTCTTAAGGATTTCATCCGGATCTTTAACCTCTTGAAAAGTATCGACCAGACGATAATTGATTTTTGCTTTGTCAACCAGGGGTAATAACTTCATGGTCGCCGCTTGCCCAGCGTCGTCAGCATCTAAACTAAATCGAATTTCAACATTTAAACCTTTCAGCATTTGTAAATGCGTTTTGGATAATGCAGTGCCCATGATGGCAACGGCTGAAGTCATGTCAACCTTCGATAAGGCAATGACATCCATAAAGCCTTCAAGGACGTATAAATAATTAACGCGACGAGCGGTCGTTTTAGCGTGATGAAGGTGAAACAGCAATTGGTTTTTTTGAAAAACAGGCGTTTCAGGTGAATTCACATATTTGGCCATCGGTCCATCTTCTAAAACACGTCCCGAGAAGCCAACCGCACGACCATCCGCGTCAAAAATTGGAAAAATAACACGGCCAGCAAGGCGATCCGATAATTCTTGACCGGTACCTCCCCCAATACCAGCCTGTTCGATCAATGTACGCTGATAACCCTTCTTTATAATTAAGTACTGAACTGTTTGGGTTCCTTGATTCGGGGCATAACCGATTTTGAATTGTTCAATAAGAGCTTCTGTGATCCCTCTTAAAGACAAATAGGCCAGTGCTTTTTTTCCCTCTTCTGTTTTTAAGGCATAACGATAATAATCTAATAAATCATGATTAATTTTGTAAAAAGGTTCTAATTTAGGATCGATGACTTTTTGTTTTTGAAAACCTTCTAAACGTGCATCTTGGTAACCCATAATCGAGGCTGTTTTTTTGACTGCTTCCATGAAGGTGATTTTTTCAAAGTGTTGAACAAAGTGAAAAACGGTACCACCTTGACCACAAACAAAACATTTAAAAATTTGCTTTTCTGAAGAAATTGTCAGCGAAGGATTTTTATCATTATGAAAGGGGCAAAGCGCAACAAAGTTTTTACCTTTTTTGATGACCGAAATGTAGGAGGAAATGATCTGAGCAATATCTGCTTTTTTTTGAATATCTTCCAAAAGCTCTTTTGGTATCATTGGACTCCTTTATTATAAAATAACTACTATTTAAATACTAAAAATATACTTTAACCGAGAAATATCGAATTAAGTCGTCAATTGGCATGCGTATTTGTTTCATCGAATCCCGTTCACGAATGGTGACGGTTTGTTCCTTGGAGGTATCAAAGTCAATGGTGACACAAAACGGGGTTCCGATAGCGTCTTGTCTTCGATAGCGTTTTCCGATACTTCCGGCCTCATCGTAGGTGACCATGAAATGTTTATTCAGGATGTTAAGCACTTCAAGTGCTTTATCTCCTAATTGTTTACTTAATGGTAGGACCGCAACTTTATAAGGAGCAATCGCAGGATGCAATTTCAAGACGATACGCGAGTCATCTTCGCCTAATTTTTCTTCGGTATAACTATCAGCAAGGCTCATCAACGCCAATCGATCAAGACCCAAGGAGGGTTCAACGACATACGGAACATATTTTTCATTCGCTTCTTGATCGAAATAACTCAAATCTTGTTTGGAAAATTCCATATGCTTTTTCAAGTCGTAATCCGTTCGATTAGCAATCCCCCACACTTCACCCCATCCAAATGGAAATAGGTATTCAATATCACTTGTACCAACGCTATAAAAAGCTAATTCTGCTTGATCATGTTCACGAATGCGTAAATTAGATTCTTGAATGCCAAGCGATTTAAGAAAGGCCATCGCATAGTCTTGCCAATACTTATACCATTGGACATCGGTTCCTGGTTTGCAAAAGAATTCAAGCTCCATTTGCGTGAATTCACGGGTTCTAAATGTAAAATTCCCCGGAGTGATTTCATTACGAAAAGCTTTCCCGACATTCACGATACCTAAAGGCAATTTGCGACGAGTTGTACGCAAAACACTTTTAAAATCAACGAAGACGCCTTGCGCAGTTTCAGGTCGTAGATATATTTGCGTCTTACTATCTTCAATGACACCGATATGTGTTTTAAACATCATGTTAAATTGGCGAATGTCCGTAAAGTTAGATTTTCCACATGAAGGACATGGGACTTTCTTTTCTTGAATCAACTGAAGCATAGCCTCTTGTTTCAAAGCACCCACATTGATGGATGAATCAAAAAGCTCGATGAGTTTATCAGCGCGATGGCGAGTTTTACATTCTTTGCAATCGATGAGGGGATCACTAAAGGTTGAGACGTGTCCAGTTGCTTCCCATACCCGAGCGTTCATAAAGATGGCAGTATCCACACCAATATTGGTCGGTGATTCCTGAACAAACTTTTTCCACCAAGCCCGTTTTAAATTATTGATAAGCTCAACGCCTAAAGGACCATAATCCCACGTATTGGATAAACCCCCATATATTTCTGATCCTTGATAAACAAAGCCGTTATTGATTAAATGAGAAACGAGACTATCAAACGATATTTTTGCCATATTTTACCTCCAAGCACGAGACTTATTATGCTTGAATGGTATAACGATGTCAACCCACTATCAGTGTATATTTAAAATCATTTTTCCGGATACTAATTGCAGGTTGAGTTCATGATCAAGGTGTTGCAGTGCAAGTTTGATCCAATGAAGCATCGCTGCCTTTTGAATCCCTTCGCGATGATAATGAAAATGAGTAATCATCGTTTTAATCCAAGTTAAATCTTCTGTCCGTTTGTTTTTGACGACGCAATGGGTACACAAAAGACCGCCATCATGCAATGAGAAATCTTGAATTCCTTCCATATTGCCGCACTTCGCACACGAAGAAAAATTGATGTTGATGCCTAATTTTTCTAGCGCGTCATACAATGCATCGCCTAAAATAAACAGTCCAGAACGTGTATTGAATTGTTTTGAAAAATTCGTAAACCATTCGTACCAAGATTCATCGATGTCCATATCAATCCGGGCGACAAGTTCAATAAAAAGCTGGTACACGAAAAGATCGTTTGAATCATGAAATCGATTTAACGGGCTTTGCATCAGTTTACCACTCGTGAGTGTCAACGCCCCTTGCTTGCCAATTTGGCATTGTACAAGACTCATGGACCCTACCGAGCATAGCGCACCATGTGGATGATTGGTTTTTAAAATACCACGGGCAAAAAAACTTTTTTTGCCTTCTTTGGTTAACATGACAATCATCGCGCTATGTTCAGAAGACGAGTATTGGGAGAGAACAATGCCTTCAAATTCAATCATTAATATCCAAACTCTTTCAATTTAGAGGACGAATTTCGCCAGTCTTCTTCGACTTTCACATAAAGTTCGATTAAAGCAGATTGTTTCAAAAGTAACTGAACATCGCGTGTCGCTTGATAGGCAATTTTTCGAATCATTTTACCTTTTTCACCAATCAAAATAGCCTTTTGCGATTGCCGTTCAACAATCACAGAAGCTTGAATGTATTTTCCCTCTTTTAAATCTTCGATTTTATCAATATGAACGGCAATAGAATGAGGAATTTCTTGACGTGTAAGTTCGATGATTTTTTCTCTAATCAACTCACTGATCATGAATGACTCGGGATAATTGGTGTAGACACCTTCAGGAAAATAAAGCGGGCCTTTTTTTAATTTCTTTTGAATCAGTTCAATCAAATCGGTCAGAAAAACTTTATTCAATGCTGAAATCTCAATGCAAGCTGCTTGCGGTAAATGATGTTGATAAGAGACTTTTAATGATTCGATTAAAGCAACGTTGGTTCGATCGATTTTATTGAACACAACAATAATTTTGTCTTCGTTTTTAATCCGATTAATGAGATATTCATCACCCGTTCCAAATGGAACAGAAGCGTCGACAACATATAAAATCATATCAATATCTTTTAATGAAGAAAAAGCAGTTGCGTTCATAGCATTGCCAAGTTGAGCTTTGGGTTTATGAATGCCGGGGGTGTCGACAAAAACCACTTGTAAATTCGGTTGATTCAGTACACCTTGAATAGCGTTACGCGTGGTTTGTGGCTTACTCGTAACAATCGAAATCTTTCGACCAATCAAGGCATTGATTAATGTTGATTTGCCAGCATTAGGACGTCCAATAATGGATACAAAACCTGTTTTCATCGATGTAAATCATTCGGCGTGAAGGCAAAAGGTAACAAATCTTTGACCGTTACTTCTTTGACATTGCCTTTTGTATTCGCAAGAATAATTTGCGCTTGAGGATTCAGCATTTCGCTCATGACTTGGCGACATGCGCCACATGGAGATATCGGTTCTTTGGTTTCACCAATAACAGCTAAGGCAACCAATTGAATTGGTCGATAACCGTGTATCAAAGCATGATAAATGGCGTTGCGTTCGGCACACATTGAAAGTGGATACGATGAATTTTCTATATTTGTTCCATGAAAAATCTTACCATCTTCCGTGAAAACAGCTGCTCCAACAGCGAATTTTGAATATGGAGAAATGGATAAATTTCTCGCTTTTTCGGCTTCTAAAATAAGTTCACCTTTTTTCATGATTATTGACGCTTTCCGATGATGGCATCTTGAAGTGCAATCATCTCTTTTTCTTCTTTAGGCGTATGGTGATCATACCCTAGTAAATGAAGAATACCATGGATGAATAAAAAAGATAATTCTCTTTTGAGACCATGACCATAAGTTTTTGACTGTTCAACGGCCTTATCATAGGCAATCATCACTACACCAAGCAAGGATTCTTTTTCTGATTGTTGATCTTGAAGTGGAAAACTTAAAACATCCGTCACTTTGTCGATGTTGCGAAACTTGAAGTTATAGGATTGTATCGTTTGATTGGTAACGATGACCACTTCCACTGCTATAGCGTTGACGAGTTTGAGGTGCGTTTGGGCGCGATTGAGGATGGATGTATACAATCGCTTTAAGGAAGTTAGTTTTTGGTTCGTTTGATTAATAAAAATGATTTGATTCACAAGTCTATTTTATCATGGTTGTCGATGAATGATAAACCCATAGATGCTTTGTTTTGCTTTCTTTTCAATATGTCCATATTGCATCCATTGATCAATATTTTTGCCCCAAAACCATAGGATCGAGACCACGATTGATAATGCATAGATGGTTAGCGCATCAATCAAAAATAAAAAAATAAAAGCAATCAACACGATGACAATAACTTTAATTAAGGATAAAACTTGCATCCAAAATAAATAATGGTAACTACTCCTTTGAAATGCAACATAGTCATCAACCGCAATTAAACCATGTAAAAAATTAGACTCCTGGCGTTCTAACCACTTTTCTTTCTTTTGATTCCATGTCAAGATGAAGGCCGTCAAAACAGCATAAGGGATAATCAATATCAACAAAATCCATGCTAATCGCTCATCCATCAGCCAGGCATAAAACCAAAGCAAATAAGCATTAAATAGACTTTGCATCAAGACCAATGTCGGTTTTAAAATGACAACTTTTAAGTGTTGGAACCGTTCATACTGCTTAGCATCATGAATCCAGAGTCGAAATTGTTTCATTAATGAAGTATCGAATTGTTTCAGACCCATTAACCATTGAGAATGATAAAAAAGATGGTTGATGATCATCATCGTGATGACTAAAGTAAAGATATCTAACGGTAAACCAATACTGATGAGCAAAACTAGGATTGAAAAGACACTTAAAGCAATGACTTGAATCCCTTGAACGAAATTGGCGGACTTCATGTTCCATTGAAAAAAAGCTTTTGGATGGATTTTTTGCTTATAAAAAGTATCCGTATGCATGAGATACCCAGTAAATGTCTTTTGAAAATGGTTTGCATCAACGTATAAAGTTTCACCAAAAGCATTGGTTTTTAAAGTGATGCTATCATGCCATTGGACAAGTTGATAATGATTCACCGACGCTTCTTGGGTCAGAGCGATGAAGGGTTGTTTGATCGATTTGGTCTTGGATATATGGTCAACTTTATAAGCTTTCAGTTGTAACCCAAACATGTGACCAAACCGTTGCATCTGAGTTAAGTTCGCCTGCTGAGGTACAAAATCAATGATGCGATGAAAAATAGCCTTATCGTAACAATGATTGAGTAAACTTTTCATTGCAACATCCCCGCACGTTCCCGATTTGGTTTGAGCGAGTAAAAAAGTTGATTGCCACTTCATAGGTAATAATAGTGTGATAAAACAAAAAGAGACCTTGCGGTCTCTTGTTGATTTAGAATTTTTTTCGAAGCGCTTCTTTAGACTTCAGTTTACGTTTTACTCCTGGTTTAAGGTAGAATTCACGTCTCCTTACTTCTTGAAGAACGCCCGATTTGTTCACTTGACGCTTAAAACGTCTTAAAGCTTCATCTAAACTTTCATTTTCGCGAACAGCGGTTTTTGCCATGATTGATCCACCTCCTTTACCAACAATTTATTATAATCATGCCCGAATTGAATTGCAATAACAACCCTTAATAGCCTTGATCAGCGCGACCCGATTCGAGAAGTTTCACTCCAGAAGAAGTGCCGATGCGCGTGGCTCCTGCACGAATCATCGCTTGCAGATCAGTGAATGACTTGATGCCTCCAGAAGCTTTCACTCCTAAGTTGGGTCCAACCGTGGTACGCATTAACACGATGTCTTCAACCGTGGCTCCACCTGTTGAAAACCCTGTAGATGTTTTAACAAAATCGGCACCCGCTTGTTTGGCGAGATTGCATGCACGGATCTTCTCTTCAACCGTCAATAAGCAAGTTTCAAGAATCACTTTTAATAGGTTGGAACCGCACGCTTGCTTAATGCGCTTGATTTCTTCGACAATTTTTTGATCGTGGTTGTCTTTTAACCAACTGATATTGATGACCATATCAATTTCTTGGGCACCCTGTTCAATGGCTAAGGTTGTTTCTGCAACTTTAATGTCGGTGGTATTGGAACCTAAAGGAAATCCAATGACGGTGCAAACTTTCACACGCGTCCCTTTGAGTTCATTGGCAGCGAGTTTAACATAATGCGGTTGAACGCATACCGAAGCAAATTGAAATTGCTTTGCTTCAAGGCAAAGCTGCTTAATCTGAGCACCAGTCGCGTCTTGTTTAAGCAAGGTATGATCAATGTATGAAGCGTAGTTCATAAAGTTTCCTTTCAAAGTAAAAATGCCCCTAAGGGCATTTCTTGATTTACTTCTTTGTCTCTTTTTTAGCTTTTGGCTTTGCTTTAACAGCTTTTTCTTTCACAGGTGCACCCACATCAATTTTGGCTTGTTTATCATAAAAACCACATTTGGGGCAAACACGATGAGAAGGAATCATCGCGCCACAGTTTGAACACTTAATTAAACCAGGTGCGGTTAACTTAAAATGAGTACGACGCAATCTTTTTTTGGTTTTCGAAGTCCGTCTAAATGGAATGGCCATAATGTTACTCCTTGAATATCTTGCTTATTATAATGACTTTACCGTTCATTAGTCAATCATTATTGCTTATTTTAAATTATCCAAACCTTGCGCTAAAATCGCTAGGCTAGCAAGTGCCGCCGTTTCAGAACGTAAAATTCGGCTACCAAGAGAATAAGCATGCCAATGATGGTTTTTGGCCAAGGAAATTTCGTTTTCATCAAATCCGCCTTCTGGACCAATCAAAACATGGTGCTGCTGTCCAGGTTGCATTATTTGAACCAACTTTAAAGCATCATGTCGTTCAGTTTCTAAGGCAATGCATTTAAAACCTTGGATAGGTGACATGAGAATGTGATTCAACGATTGGGGGGCCATTAACGTTGGAATGATAAGCCGATGGGATTGCATGGCGGCTTCATGGATGATTTTGTTTAACCGTTCTGATTTTTTCCCCCACTGATCCGCCTGCCAATCCACCACAGTAAATCGACTGGTAAAAAGTTGAATCGATGTGACCCCTAATTCGATGGCTTTCTGAATTGTCCATTCTAATTTTTCACCTTTCAGCAGCGGTAAAAAAAGAATCCGAGCGTGAGTGGGCTCTGTAGTGAGCACAAGCTTTTGAAGTATGATGATTTGTTTTGTCATGAGATTAGGGACTTCAGCTAAGTAAGCTTGTCCTTCGAAAACAAGTTGAAAACGCTCATGTTCTTTTAAACGTAACACTGAAAATAAATGAAAAGCATCTTCTTGACTTAAAGTAACGTTCGGAGTGAAGGTTTTTGCAAAAACGTGAATCATGGACTACTGAAGAAAATCGCCTTTAGCGTCTTTAGCGTCCATATTGAATAAATAATAGAAACCTGACACAAGATGGGAAGAGGCAAAAATAGCCATCCAAATGTAACTAAAAATTTCCGGGACCAAAACGGCTAAAAGGAGCGCTAAAACATTCAACGCGAGTAACAAAACACCTCGACGTAGAAACCGTAAATAAAATAGATGCGCACTAACGGAACCCAAGATAAAGGCAAGCAAAGTCGTGACCAATCGTGACTTCAATCGGACAAGTTCGACATTACCCGCTAATGGATTATACCGCTGCGTAAAATCATCGGTTTTTTTATTTGCGGTTGCAATGAGTGAAGTATGGCAAACAGGACAAGTTGTCAGTGTCGATTGAAATAAGGATCCACAAGATTTACATTGATTCATATAACAACGCCATTATACCTTATTTTAAAAGCTATTTATTGCGAAACATTTTTTTAAACTTTTCAAAAAAGGAATCATTTTGATTATCTTCTTTTTTAAATTGTTCGAGTAAGTCTTTTTGTTTTTTTGTTAACGTTTGGGGGGTCATCAACTTAATGTGCACGTATTGATCGCCAGGAGAACCGGAACGCATGTCTTTAATACCTTGGCCACGTACTCTTAACACTTTATCAGACTGAGTTCCTTGCGGAATCGAGAGTGAAACTTCTCCGTAGACGGTAGGAACTTCAATATGCGTTCCAAGAGCAGCATCAATAAACGATAACGGAACTTCTAAATGAATGTCATTGCCTTCTCGTTGGAACTGACCATGAGGTTTGATCGTGATTTCCAAAAATAAATCGCCATTGGAACCACCTTCGATACCACGCTCACCTTTATTAGGAATACGAATCTGTTGGCCTTCATTAATACCTGCAGGAATGTTCACTTCAATGTCATGCTTGACGCGGTTATAACCTTGACCACGACAAACATTACATGCCGCTTTGATTGTTTTTCCGCGGCCTTGACATGTCGGACACGTGGCTTGAGTCTCCATCGCACCTAAAATCGTGCGCTGCCGTTGACGGACAGTCCCTTGGCCAGCACAGGTTGTGCAAGTTTCGATATCTTTGGATGAGCGAGCACCCGATCCAGAGCAAGTGGTACACGTTTCATCAAATTGCAGTGGAAAATTAATTTTCTTGCCTAGAATGGCATCCATGAACTCAATGCGAATGCGCATCGCCGTATCGGCTCCGCGACGAGGACCTGAAGCTTGACGTGATGGTCGCCGACCACCCCCACCAAAAAATGAACCAAATAAGTCGCCTAGATCGACATCTTGGAATCCGCCATTAAATCCAGAAAACGGATTACCACCACCCGCGGCTTGATCAAAAGCAGCATGACCAAATTGATCATAAGTCGATTTTTTTTGGTCATCGAAAAGGACATCGTAAGCTTCTTGAACTTCTTTAAACTTAGCTTCCGCGTCTTTTTCTTTATTGACGTCTGGATGATATTTTTTCGCTAATTGGCGGTATGCAGCTTTGATTTCATCCTTCGATGCGCCACGTTTAATACCAAGAACATCGTAGTAATCACGTTTGGTTGCCATTGATTATTTCTTTTCAGTAAAGTCAGCATCGATGACATCGTCACCAGCTTGAGTGCCTTTGTCTTCTTTTGAATCGGTTGGTCCTGCACCTGGATTCGGTTTTCCACCTTGTTGCTGCGCCATAAATTCAGCTGCTTTTTCTAGTTCACCAAGACGTTTTTTGAGCGTTTCAAGATCATTTTTTTCAAGAGCTACTTTTAGTTCATCACGTAATTTTGTCGTTTCTTCCTTTTGCTTGGCATCCAGTTTATCGCCTTTTTCTTCTAGCGATTGTGTGATGCTGGCAATGTATTGCTCAGCTTTGTTTTTTAATTCAACTTCTTCTTTGCGTTTTTCATCAGCTTCACGATTTTGTTCTGCTTCGCGAACCATACGATCGATTTCTTCTTTACTTAATCCGGAGCTACCTGAAATGGTGATGTGCTGTTCTTTGGCAGAATCAAGATCTTTGGCAGAAACTTTGACAATACCATTGACGTCGATCGAGAAAGTCACTTCAATACGCGGTTCACCGCGGCGAGACGGTTTGATACCATCCAGTTTAAAGCGACCTAATAATTTATTGTCCCTAGCCATCGGGCGTTCACCTTGGTAAACAACGATGTCGACGGCTGGTTGATTATCAGCAGCTGTTGAAAAGATTTGACTCTTCGTTGTAGGAATGGTCGTATTGCGTGTAATTAATGGCGTCATCATCTCCCCTAAGGTTTCGATACCTAAGGTCA
>JBIIRB010000102.1:0-2706 GCA_044341785.1 Bacilli bacterium
GATTTTCCTTGGGTAAACTTTTTACCTTTTTCGATGGCTTCAACTTCCCAATCCCCAACACGATCTTGTTGGATTTCAAGGAATAAAGCTTGTTCCTCTTTCGTTAACTTTTTTTGTTTCAGTAAATCAGGTCGATGGAGAAGTGTCAGTCGTAAGGATTCTTTAAGACGCCATTTTCGAATCGCTTCATGATTACCTGAGTATAAAATAGGCGGAACTTTTTGACCAAGAAAATTATAAGGCTCTGTATATTGAGGATATTCCAGCAAGTCATTTTCAAAAGATTCTTCGATGGCAGAAGATTCCTCAATCACCCCAGGAATCAATCGGATGATTGAATCCATGATCGCAAGAGCGGCAATTTCGCCTCCGGTTAAGATAAAGTCGCCAATAGAAATCATCTCATCCACTGATGGATGGATGCGTTCATCAAACCCTTCGTAATGGCCACAAATGAGGACCAATTCTTGTTCAGAAGCGAGTTGTTTCGCTGTTGCTTGGTGAAACGTTTTCCCGCGAGGTGTTAGCAGAATTTTTTTACCTTTGGACTGATTTAAAATATCCACGATCGGTTGAGCTTTAAGCACCAATCCTGCTCCACCGCCAATCGGGGGAGAGTCGACGCGACGATATTTATCTAATGTAAAATCGCGAATTTGAATGAGTTCGACTTCAACCAATTGTTGACCGATCGCTCGTTTGATAATGCTGGTTGATAATACATTGGTGAACATTTCAGGAAATAAGGTAAGAATTTTGATTTTCATTGCATACCATCCCAAAGATCAACCACAATTTGCTTCTTTTGGATATCAACATGTTGGATAAAAACGTTCAAAAAAGGAATCAATAAAGAAGGTTTCTTTTCCCGTTGTATCCGTAGGTGGCTTTGCGTGCCAAATTCTTCTACACGTACGACTTTTCCTACAAGTTGATTCGACGTGGTGAAAACCTCACAACCGACTAAATCTCCGAAAAAGAAGAAGTCCTTGGCAAGTTGAATCGCTTCTTTATCAGCAAAAATATATAGTCCTTTTAATGTTTCTGCGGCAGAACGATTTTCAATCCCTTCAAACATCACGAAATCCAAACCATCTTGCTGACGATGTTTTTTAACTTTAAACGGTACCATCGCCCCTTGTTTTTCAATATAAACGGCAGCGGTTTTTTGATAACGCAAATTTGAAAAATGACTTAAAGATTTAATTTTTAATTCACCTTGTAAGCCGACGACATTGACAATTTGACCTAGTGTAACTTTTTCCATGAAAGAATAAAAAGAAGAGGTTTACTCCTCTTCCTTGGTTGATTCGAAGGACTCGAATTTAAGATGGATGCGTTTTTCATCAAGCTTTCCTGCGATGGATAAGACTTCTCGAAGTGCATCCGCGATGATGCCTTTTCGCCCGATTAAACGGGAAGTATCTTCGCTTTCTGCTACGATAAGTAACGTCACATCAATTGGATTTTCGTTAGGTAGTTCACGGATGAGAATAGCGTCTTTGTTCTCAACAATCGAATCAATAAAAGCGTGAATGATTGCTATATAGTCCATAGACTATTCCGCCTTCTTTTTGGTTTTCTTTTCTACCGGTTCTTTTTTTACTTCTGTTTTTTTATCAGTTTTCACAAATGGTTTCTTGTTTTTCTTTTTGGCTTGTGGTTTTTTAGAAGCAAAGAACTTTGCTAATACGCCATTAAGTTGCAATAATGTTCGCACAGAATCAGAAGGTTGTGCGCCAAGCTGTAACCATTTTAATGTCAGTGTTTCATCAATGACTGCCTTTTCTAAAGGTAATTGGGGATCATAATATCCCACTTGTTCGATATAACGTCCATCACGAGAGAAACGTGAGTCCGCTGCAACTAAACGATACGTGGCTGTTCCATGACGACCGGTTCTAGCTAAACGAATTTTTACTGACATAATTGGCTCCTTTATTTGGAATTATTGTAAGATAGAAGTTTCATCCTGTCAAGGTGATTAACTTAACAGGTATATGCTTTTCAATCAATGAAGATTTAATGAATTATGATAAACTAATTTATTGGCAAAAAGCCATGGAGGCGTTATGTTAGAACAACTATTTCAATTAAAAAAACGCAAGACTACTGTTTTGACTGAAGTCGTCGCTGGCATCATTGTATTTTTCTCAATGATTTACATTCTTCCCGTCAATGCAGGTATTTTTGCAAGCATTGGTATGGATCGCCAAGGCGTTTTTATTGCCACAGCATTAGTGGCGGGCTTAATTTCAATTTTTATGGGCGTCTATGCAAACTTTCCTGTGGCATTAGCTTCAGGAATGGGAATGAACGCTTACGTCGCTTATACGGTTATCGCAACATTAGGTTATTCATGGCAAGAAGGTTTTGCGTTATTGTTTGTCTCTGGCTTATTCTTTTTCTTGATGAGTTTGACCCCTCTGCGTAGAACTATCATCAATGCCATTCCTCAAGATGTGAAAGCCATTCTTGGTGCTGGTTTAGGAGCTTTTATAGCCTTTGTTGGATTACGAAATGCGAATATCATCGTAGCGGGTCCGACCTTGGTCACCCTTGGTTCATTATCTTCACCTGCAGTATTACTTGGATTAGGTGGTGTTTTTCTCGCCTTCTTGTTTTTTAGCATTCCGAATCAACGTATCAATCAATTAGCCATTCTTTTAGCGATGGTGTTAACAGCACTCGGTGCTATCGTGCTCA
>JBIIRB010000027.1:0-9760 GCA_044341785.1 Bacilli bacterium
ACGAAAGTCATCAACCAAGGAAGAATAAAGGTCAACATGAAATCCATATTAAAGGATCACAGCGACGACAAGGGTCACCATCATCGATATCAATGAACCCCAAGCTAAATCAATCACAACAACATTCAAAGGAAAGTTTTTTAACACCGCCATATTCGTTAAATCAAAAGTAGCGTAAGTCACTAAACCGAATAACGCACCATTAAGGGCAAGCATGACTAAATCGTTACTTTCTCGAAGTGGCCAGTAAACAAAATACACTAATCCAAAAATAAAAATAAGATAAAAAAATAATGCTGCGATTAAATTAGGTTTATCCGCCATCAGATGACCAATATACGTCCGATAAAACTTCGGAGCGATTTTCAATAACCAAACCATATCGAGTAACAAAAAAACAACAATGGTCAGTAAATATACACCGATGAATTCAAAGATTTCCATAATGATCTCCTAACATGATTATACTTCAAATTACTTCGAAGATTTACCTCGGCGCTTACGAAAAGGATTTAATTTTAAATCGGTCGCGAAATTGATGGATTGCGTAAGTTCATTAAACATCTTTTTAACACCCGCTTCATTAGCCTGAAATTCCTTAACATTTTGATCAGGAATATTTAATTCTTTTCCAACCTCTTGAACATTGAAGTTTGCACCTAAAAAGATAAATTCAAATTGGAACTCCTTTTGGGATTGTTGAATGAGATTGCGAATCATCGGTAATGTAAAGAACTTACTCGCATTTTCTTCGCCATCGGTGACAATCACAACATAAACCAAATAGGATTGTTCACTATGACGAACCTTTTCCATCAATTCAAGCAGTGTTTTTCCAGTTGCGTCATATAAAGCCGTGCTTCCATCAGGATGGTAAGTCAATCGATCAATCAGTGCATTCTCCACACTGGCATCACGATGGATCGTACGGACTTCGGAATTAAACATCACCGTGGTCACTTTCATGATTTCTTTCCATTTTTGATTACGCAAAAAAGCATTATATCCTTCAATCGTTTGTTGTGTAATTCCCGACATGGATCCTGATTCATCTAATACCGAAGCAAGCAGAACTTTTTTATTCATGGTCTTTCTCCTCTTCTTTCTATTCTTCTGTGAAGAACAACCCTAGTGTAAAATACGGTAAGGATGAAAAGGTCAACTGCAGGGGGACAAATGAATTACCAAGCATTTAAAGATGCAGTAGAACGTTACTATCGTCAATTACAACCTCAAGAGTCAGAGTCTTTAGAGGTTCTTGAAGCACCACGTTTTAATGACTTCAAAATGAGCATGGAACGTGATGAAGAGACATTTCAAGTGTTATTGTTTCGCTTCATTGATCAAAAACAATTAACCGATGCAGAAGTTTATAAAAAAGCGTTCATATCGCGGCAACACTTTTCGAAAATCAGAAGTGATCAGTTTTACATACCGAAAAAAGAAACCGTGATGAAATTCATCGTCGCGCTTGAACTGACGATGTCTGAAGCTGAAGATTTATTAGCTGTGGCAGGTTATGCCTTTGCAACTTCGTTTTGGCTTGATGTGGTGATACTTTATTGTGTCGAACAACACATCTTTGATGCACTCCAAATTGATACTTTTTTAATTGAAAAAGGACAGCCACCTTTATTTTCTGAAAAAAGATAATGTGAATCGCCGATGATAAAACCAGACAAACGTGGTCCAAACTCCAATCGCAATCGTTAAAAACAAGGCCGTTTCTAAAACTGAAATATAAGCCCGATCAAGTTCGATGGCATGACGAAGGTAAATACCATATAACGACCACGCGACAACTGCTCCTACGACATAATCTCTTTCACGGAAAATCCATAGGGCAGCGACCATCGTCACGATGCATAAAATCGCCACAGTTTGAAGGACTGCGCCTGGTTGATTCCAAGCAATGGTAACCGAAGCCACATAATCGGTTGAAGTCAAATAAATGGATAAATTAGCAATCGTAGCCACCGTGATCCAAGCCGCATAAAGCGAAAACGGTAATCGTGTGAAGAACGATTGTTTTCTTAATAGAAGGACAATCTGAATGAGGGCATAAAGCATGGCAATGATGATGATCAAACTCCCCACGATGATTTGAAATTGCCAAAGCACAATCCACATCGCATTGAGCATCGAGATTAAAAAATACCAGCCATGCAATTTAAAAAATCGTTCGCGGTGGGTCGCGTATTCTAAGGTGGATATAGTACTTAATTGATTGACTGAAAAATAAATCAGCGACGTGTAAATGAAACCCCAAATGACAAACGTTGAACCACTTGGCGTAAACAGCGAAGGATATAAATCGCTTACTTCACCGGTACTGATACCATTAAACACACTCAAAGAAGCAAGTGCGTTAAAAATTAACGAGATGATGAGCGCGAAGGTTGAACTGTAGATTCTAAACGCTAAAGGGGTAATTGAGCCGAATCTTTTAACGTTGTTGGGTGGTGTGCTTTTGTTCATAGTCTTGTAACCATAGTTTAACATGGTTCACTTCAGCAGGAAGACCGATCATTTCAAAGATTTGAATAAGCGGTATTTGATAGAGTTGCTCGATTTTTTTGCCCGCCATGCCGTAGTTTTTTCCCCAGTTACGATTTCCACTGACCGCACAACCAATGATAAACGAACGATATTTTTCAATGAATTGAACGGTAGGAACCGGTATTTCTCCAAAACCAAACGTTCGAGAAATTAAAAAAACATGATCAAGCGGACGAGGGATATAATGTTGAATATCAAAAGTTGGATAACCAAGTTTTTCAGCAAATCGTTTTCCTTGGCCGGTCATGGAGTCATAAACGACGGCAATCATGTTTAACGTTTTCCTAAATGTTTATGAAGAAAAGAAACGACATCTTGAGGTTGAAAATACCGCACCACCTCATTGTTATAAATGAGTGCCGGCGTTGAAGTGATTTGATACTTAGAAATAAGCTCTTTAAATTGATCTGCTTGATCGAGTTGATGCACTTCAAGAATATCAGGAGCGTATTTATCGCCTAAAGCCATTTTTAAAAACAATTTTAAATTTTTACAATTAGGACAATCGTTCTTGGTGAGCAATAAAACTTTATCCATGCTTAGTTAATTTTGGGTTTCTTAAAACTAAAGTCATCATCTTTTAAGGATTCGGATTTCATTTTTTGATACCCGTTGCCCTTCATCGAAAAATAATCCATCGTCTTCGTTTCCGTGTTTAAGCCATTGAGAACGACAGGATTAACTTCTTCGTATTCAAAGGCAGCTTCAAAACCTAATGTCATTAAGGCTTTATTACAGTTGTAACGCAGGAACACTTTGACATCATGGGATAAATCAACCGGGTCATACACTTTTTCCACTAATTGAAGTTGTTCTTTGTAGAGTTTGTTCATGAGGTCATACATCCACTTGGTCAGTTCAACCTTCTTCTTTTCATCAAACTTTTGGAAAACTTCTTGGGATAAACGGGCAACATAGAGGCCATGGATGGATTCATCGCGCAAGATCAGGTTAATAATTTCACCTGCTTGCATGAGTTTGCCTTGGCCATAGAAATAAAGGGGATAGTAAAATCCTGAATAGAATAGCCAAGTTTCTAAGAAAACCGAGGCGACCATGGCTTTATATAACGTCTCATTAAACTCCGCTTCTGAAAAAGTCTTCAAATCTTTTTGATATTTTTTTTGATGATTGAGCTTATCCAAATCTTCATAACATGACACAATGAGCTTCATGATGTTTTGAAGATTTTTATTATTTTCTCCCCACGTAAATAAGTCCGTGATTTCAGGGTTGGTTAAATAAGTCATAAAAATATTGGAATAACTCTTCGCATGGACCGCATTTTCCATCGCTGCCATCCAATTTAAAACGGATTTACGTTGATGTTGCTTTTCATCCATCGCGCGCGATACAACCAGCATCCCGACGTCACCTTGATAGGTGTCTAAAAAAGTCAGAATCAAGAGATTCAAGGCATACGTTTTTTTTACTTCGTCCGATAACGAGTTCCATACAATCAAATCCGATTGTAATGAAATATCTTCGGGTCGCCAAAACTGCGATAAGTTTTGTTCATAAAATGATTGTGTAAAAACGTCTTCTTGATCATTCCAGTTAGCGCCTGAATAATCCGCAAGTTTGACTTCTCTTGGACCGACCTCAAACGTCTTTTTGACATTGGTTTTTTCTGCCATGATGATGCTCCTTTAAACGGCACACGACTCACACTCTTCAAGTTTGAGCTTTTGAGTGCGGGTGTAATATAACGTTTTAATACCTTGATAATGCGCATACAAATAATACTTTTGTAATTCACGGGTGGTGATATTAGACGTAATACCTAATTCAAACGAAATGCCTTGGTCAACATGCTTTTGCGCTGTGGCGATAACATCGATCACTTTGTAATTATCAATGCGATAGGCGGTTTCATACATGAATGAGGCCACATCGAGCGACGGCATGGGGAAATACGTTTTTGAGTTTCCATACGTGCGTTCTTCGATGAGCTGTTTGATTGGCGTCAAGGAAGGCGTCGCGGACATCACGTAGGCAATCGATCCATTCGGTGCAACCGCAAGGCGATGGGAATTATACAGTCCATGTTTCATGACATCTTTTTTGAGTTGAGCCCAGTCTTGATCGGTGGGAAGGTAGATATCTTTAAACATCGCTTTGATTTTTTCAGTCTTGGGCAAAACAGCACCTCGGTTTTCAAAATAGGTTCCATCCGCATACTTGCTCGTTTCAAATTCAAAGAATTTCAAGCCTGTTTCTTTTGCTCTAATCATCGAATGCTTGAGTGAATAGTAGTTTAACTGTGCAAAAAACACATCGATGAGATCGATGTCTTCTTCAGAACCAAAAAGAATAAAGTTTTCTGCGATAAACCCATGATGACCCATGATGCCAAAGCCAACGCTACGATTGAGGCGATTAGCCTTTGCAACCGCAGGAACATAACTAATATTGGTTCGGTCCGACACGGAGTTCATAATATCCATCGCTGCATAAACTGTTTCTTCGATGGTATTATGCTTAATCATATTACCCATGTGACCGGATGCTAAATTACAGGAAACATCCATGCCAATTTGATCTTGGTCGTGTTTATCGTAATCCGCGTAATGGGACGTAATGGTTGGCTGTAAAATTTCAGTGCATAGATTAGAGAATTTAACAGGTCGTGCAAGAGGATTCACTTTATTCACGTTATCCACGAACATAATATAAGGATAACCCGATTCACCTTGTAAGGTTGCAATCATATCAAATAAGCGACGGGGATTAACTTTTCGCTTTCTAACTTTAGGATTTTCAACTAACTTGTCATACCAAGCATCCATATCCACTGAAACATCCGCAAAATCAAGACCGTATTCTTTTTGTACAGTGTGAGGATAAAACACATACATATCTTGGTTATCACGGGCAAGCTCAATCATCTTATCGGGGATGATGACGCCCATCGATAAAGTCTTTAAACGGATATCATCATCCGCGTTTAATTTTTTCGTGTTTAAAAAATCTTCAATATCAGCATGGAAAATATTGAGATAAACCGCACCTGCCCCTTGCCGTTGACCCATTTGATCGGCATAACGGAAATTATTATCCAGCAGTTTAGCAACCCCAACGACCCCTTTGGATACGTTTTGAATATCTTTGATGGCTTCACCTTTCGCACGTAAGTTGGTTAAATTAACAGACACACCGCCGCCGATTTTAGATAACTGCATTGAAAACTCACCCACGCGCGCGATGTCATTTAATGAATCGCCAGCTTCAAGTAAAAAACACGAAACGAATTCACCGCGTTTTTTCTTACCTGTATTTAACAAGGTAGGAGTCGCAGGGGTAAAGTCTTGATCAATCAAACGTTCAATCATCAATTTGGCTTTTTCAAAGTTACCATTCGCATGATAAAGAGCATTCACCGCTAGACGATCTTCATACCGTTCTAAGAACACTTTTTTATCACGTGATTTTAAGGCGTAATCGTTATAAAACTTAAAGGCACCCATGTAGGTTGGAAAGCGAAACTTTTTATCGTAGGCGATTTGAAAAATTTCCTTAATTTGGGATTGGGTATAAGGCTTAAACAAATCCGCTTCCCAGTAGTCATTCTCGATGAGATATTCAATTTTTTCTTCCAAACTATGAAAAAACTGCGTTTTTTTGTTAATTTCGTTTAAAAAATAACTGCGAACAGCCTCTTTATCTTTATGCAAATCTTTTAATTGACCTTTTTCGTCAATCAATTGGTTATTGAGTAAAATCCACTCGGGTATCAACGTCTTGTCCATAACATCCTTCCTTCATCCAAATCAGGGATAAAAATCAACGAACGTGTTGCCTCATTTTTGGGTGAGTTTTTATAAGTTAAACTAAGTGGTAGCGTTAGTCAATCAAGGTTGCGTCTAAAAGTGGATATTTTTTCACTACTATAAAATTACTTTTAGCGACGAACACGAATGCAATTTAGATTTGTTTAGGTTTTGTTAATTCGTGAGGGTTTTGTGCAAAAGAAACAAATAATGAGCGGGGTTTGTCTTAAACTACTTTTTCGATTTCAAATGTAATAAAATAAAGACAGAAAAAGGAGCCATTATGAAACACACTTTACCTGCTTTGCCTTATGCTTATGAAGCCTTAGAACCCGTCATTGGTGTTCAGACGATGACCATCCATCACACCAAGCACCACCAGGCCTATGTTGACAACCTCAACGCCGCTTTGGATAAGCACCCTGAGTTATATGACAAACCCTTAATCGAGTTACTCAAAAAGTTAGATCAACTACCAACCGATATCAAAACCGCGGTTCAAAATAACGGTGGGGGTCATTACAACCACAGTTTATTCTGGAAATTATTAAATAAAAATGGTGCGAAAGCTCCTCTACCTAAAGTCGCTGAAGCCATCACGAAAGCATTTGGAACCTTTGAAAGCTTTAAAGAAACTTTCAGCACGGCGGCCAAAACTCGTTTTGGATCAGGTTGGGCATGGTTGATTGTCTTACCGAATCAAACCCTCAAAGTGGTTTCAACTCCGAATCAAGACACACCCCTTCTTGAAGGAAAACCAATTCTCGCATTAGATGTTTGGGAACATGCATACTATTTAAATTATCAAAACAAACGTCCAGATTACATCAATGCATTTTTTACTCTTGTTGATTGGGCCGTTGTTGAAAAATTATTTTTACAAAATTAATTGTCATCAAAAAAATTCGAATCCGTATGTGTGAATTAAAAATTAATCTTCATCGATCCAAATTTCATGGTTAAAAAAATCACGCAGAAATCGGAAATAATCTTTGCATTACTCAACCATATTGCATACACTTATACATAGGAGGACTATCATCGTATGGCAACCGCCAAAAAAGTCGTAAAGAAACCTGCCGCCAAAGCGCCGGCAAAAAAAGCTAAGAAGTAAGTAGTTACTTTTTAGAATAAGAAAAACCATCGATCTCATCGATGGTTTTTTTGTTTATTGTTGCTTACACTTTTGACAATAACCGTATAACTGAAGCGTATGATCAAGAATTAATACATGATGTTTCTTGGTGACTTGGTGTTCATATTTTTCTAACGGACATTCCTCTAAACGAATCATGGTTTGACACGAGACACAAATAAAGTGATGGCCGTGTTCTTTTGTTTTTTCAAAATATTCTTTTTTATCATGATGAAGTTTAATGGCACGGACGAGTTGATGATCAACAAATTGATGAATAATTCGATAGACCGTCGACAAATTAATTTTCTTATTTTGTTGTTGAACACCCTCAAAAATCCATTCAATCGTGACGGGTTGTTTAGCTGAATCTAACCGATGCCAAACTAAGTCACGCGGTAACGTATTTTTAAGCCCATGTTCTTTAAAAAAATCTTTATGACACGTGTGATTCATGATTTCAACCTCACTTGAACAAACTTTATTAGATAGACACATAGTAAAGTTAGACCACTGATCACCACCATCGTGCTGCCAGCTGGCCACGCCATCACCATGGCAATGATAAAACCTGCCATCACATTCACTAAGGAAACAAAAACAGCACTGATCAACGTGCCTTTAAAACTTCGATTCCATTGCATCGCCGTTACTGTAGGGAAAATAATTAAACTCGAAATGAGCAACGTGCCAACCACACGAATGCCAACATAAATCGCTAATGCGGTTAAAACAGCAAGACCATACTGCAGCACTTTAACTTTTATTTTTCTTACTTTGGCAAAATCTTCATCATAGGTTAGGGCAAATAATGGACGATAAAACAATACCGTCGCAGTCAATACTGTTATTGCAATGATCCAAGCCAACAATAAATCAATGTCACGAACTAAAAAAATTTCACCGAATAAATAATTTTCTAAATTAACATATTGATTCGTGATGTATTGAACAACAATCGTGCCGAGGGCAATACTAAAAGCTCCAATCATTCCGATTGATGCATCCCCAAAGGCTTGACCGGATTCATTTAGTTTCATGATGAGTACACTAGCAACGATGAGAATGACCATCGATATCAAAGGCGTTGTTTCATTAAGAAATAGCGATAGTGCTACCGCCAAGAAACTCACATGCGCTAAACCATCCCCAATCAAAGAAAATCTTTTTAAAACGAGAAAAGTACCTAATAACGACATACTGATACTTACTGCGATGCCCGCAAGCAAAGAACGGAGAACAAACGGCATGAGCAATAAAGCAATAAACTCATTCATGATGGTGGCTGTTTTCGTGAATATGAATGAACGGGGTTAATGATTCCATCTCACAAAAAGTCTTAAAAGAACCATCAAATAAAATCGATTGATCAAGATAGATAATGCGATTCACTTTTTCACCAATCGAGGCCACATCGTGCGTGACTAACAAAATCGTCATCCCTTGTTGATGTTGTTGTTGAAGTAATGCATAAAATCGTTCTCGCATGGCAGGATCAAGTGAGCTTGTGGGTTCATCTAATATAAGAAGATTAGGATTGGAAATGAGCATGCGGCAAATCAAGACGCGTTGTAATTGACCACCTGACAACACACCAACACGTTGATGTTTAAATGGCGTTAATTCAAATTGGGCTAATAATTCATCAATGTGTTGATTGATGCTTTTTAACGATACTTGCTCGCCTATCGATCCTGATTGAATGACTTCATAAACGGATGCTGGAAAACTGCGATGTTGAAACGTCAAGTATTGCGATAAATAGCCTACACGCGCTTGTGGATGTAAATGAATATCCCCACTACTCATTTTTTTTAGTCCTAGCAACGCTTTGATGATCGTGGATTTGCCAGCACCATTACTACCGACAAGCGCAACAAATTCACCTTGTTTAATCTCAAAAGTCACATCCTTTAAGACGACTTGTGAATCAACCGTGTACTGAACTTGCTTAAACTGAATCATGATGCAACGCTTTTTCTAACGCTTCAAGATTTTGTGTCATCAATGAAAGATAGGTGAGGGTTTCCATTTCATTCGACTTCACGTTTTCGAGTGTGGATAAATATTCAATGTCAAGATTAGGAATTTGATCGCTTAAAATTTCTGCGATGGCTAATCCTTCGAGAAGGGACGCAAATATAATCGGTTCTTCCATCGACTCAAGTAAGGTTGTCAGGGCTGAGATTTGTGAGGCGGTTGGTGAAGTTGAAGCTGAAAAATCTTCATAAGGGGTAATAAACTCAATGCCGTAGTTCATCCAATACCCAAAAGCGTTATGACCCGCGAAAACAAG
>JBIIRB010000103.1:0-2655 GCA_044341785.1 Bacilli bacterium
GCCAGGGCGCTAGGTAAGGGCGGTGTTGCTAACGCAACAATCGTTTGAAAAATCATGAGAGAGTAAAAAAGCCCGACCGGGCTTTCTAGGCTACATATCGGATGCAGATGGCACGACGATGCCCTTCCCCGACACTTTCTGTTTTGATGTTTGGCATGCCGGTTAATGCGTTATGAACGACTCTTCGTTCATCGGCTGGCATGGGTTCAAGCGTGACATCAATTTTTGTTTTAACAACGTCGCGGGCAACGCGACGCGCAATCGCGGTGACTTTATCGTATTTATTGTCTTTATACTCATTGATGTCTAATAAAATACGAAACCGTTTTTTAAAATGATTGGAAGTTGCTAATCGAACCAGTTCATTCAACGCTTGTAACGTACGCCCGTTTTTTCCGATTAAAATGGAATTATGGTTCGTATCTAAGGTCATATGAACGATGTCGTCTTTGATTTCCGTTTTTGTGGTCGCTTGAATTTGAAGCGATCCAATCGCTTGAACAATATATTGTTCGGCGTATTGAATGATATCCGCGATTTCAAAAACTTCTAAAACAACTTTTTTAGAAAGCGAAAGAAATCCATATTTTTCTTCTTTCACCGTATAAGGCAAATCTTTGATGGATGTGTTGAGTTCTTTTTCTGCTAATACTGTGGCTTCTTCGAGTGTTTTTGCTGTGAATGTTTTCATATTGACATCGCCATGGCCTTTCTTGTAATCAATGTTTGTCCTACTGAAATAAGCGCACCAAAGAACCAGTAAATACCCATCGCGCTAGGCAACGAAAATCCCATGAAAATAATCATAATCAACATCATGTTACTCATGAGTTTAGTTTGTGAACTTGCTTGATCAGCAGCAGGAGATTTCACTGTTTTTTCAATGGCTTTGGTTTTCTTTTGTCCTAACCACATCGGTAATTTCATCGAGATAAATTGGGCGATTGACATTAAAGAAAATAAACCTAAAGCGGTCCACCAACCGGTAGAAAAGAATTCGCCTCCAGTAATGGAATCGCCGACAGAGGCATTTAAATTGAGTCCAAGCCAACTTCCTGTTGCTAAGATGGCAGAACCAGTCATAGCACCCCAAACTGCGATAAAGATCGGGAATTGAAATAAGGCAACTAAAATAGAACCAAATGGATTGATCCCGTGTTTACTGTAAAGCGCCATTTGAGCTTGAGCAAGTTGTTGACGTTCATATTGGTTCGTGTTGGAGTTAGGAAATTTTAATTGTAGTTTAGCTAATTCAGGTTGTAACATCGACATTTTTTGAGTAGCCATCGTCGATTTAAATGTGAGTGTTAATAATAATGAACGAACAATGAGTGTGGTTAAAAAGATCGCTAAAACTTGACCCCAGCCTTCGGCAAGAGCTAAATTAATCGAAAAGAAATTAGCAAAATTTTCAACCATCCACGCGACTGGATAAACCAATAAACCTTCGATGAGTCCGCGATCAAACGCTTCAGCCCATGTGGTGGAGGTAAAGTAGTAACCCCCCGTAGGACCGTAATTACCATCTTGAATGGTAATGCATGCGCGATAGTTGGCGGTTTGACGATTAATTTCCGATTGATAAAAACCAACGTACTGAGTGTTTGCCGCTTGTTCAAATCCTAAATCAATTTTTAATTCATTATTCCATGTTGTGAAATTGGACCATAATGTTTCGGTGTTACCCGTAAATCCTGCAAACTTTAAATAACCAAATTGTTCAAGAACTTCATCATCAGTTAAGGCGTTATTATTCGCTTGAATACGGGCTTCTGTTAATAGTTTTTCGTCCATGGCTTCAAAAAAAGTTAAGGAAGGAACACGAATACCTTGATTTTCAGCAGCCTCTAAAATGGAAGCTAATTGTGGGGAAACTTCATACCCATCTTCCCCAATGGATCCAACCCCTTCATAGGCATACATCACGCGGGCGGTATCTTGAACGGAACAAAAACTTTGTGTACATGAAGAAAGAATAAATAATCCAACTCCGAGCGCTAATAATTTAAGTCCGTGTTTATTTTCCATATCTTGTTCTAGTCCGTTCTAACATTAATGATAAATCATTTTTGTTCTTGATAAAACTTTGATTTAAATAACCCACTTTTACGAGAATAATATAATCCATTGATTGTGTAAAATCGACAAGATTATCAACCATTGATCGTATCTGACGTCGTATTTTATTGCGAACGACTGCGTTGCCTAAGGTTTTACTCGTGGATATACCCACACGCGCATGATCGAACTGATTCGTTAAATAATATAGACTGAAAACGCTACTCTTAAAATGATTTTTGCCATCCAATATTTGTTTAAAGTCTGCTTCTTTTTTAACACGAAATTGAATTTTCACTCATTAAGCCGAGATAACTTTACGTCCTTGTTGACGACGACGTTGTAACACTTTACGACCATTTTTAGTCGACATTCTCGAACGAAAACCGTGAACGGTTTGAGCTCGACGTTTACTAGGTTGATACGTACGTTTCATAAATCCTCCAGGCTGTGTATTCAAACACGCGCAACAAATTATAGCGAAGAAAGAGCGTTTAAGTCAATGGAAATATTCATCAACGCCATGGTAAATAAATTGGCGTTTAAAGAAACTTCGTTAAAATCGCATTTTATAAATTTATCCACATTATCCACGGA
>JBIIRB010000104.1:0-2592 GCA_044341785.1 Bacilli bacterium
AGGATGGACGCGAGTTCGCCTTTAAGATTTAAATTTTTTGACCGAAGAATGGTAAACACAGAAGCCGCATCCGTGGACGAAATCACCGACCCTAACAAAAACCCTTCAATCCAACCGATTCCTAAAACATAATGAGCAAATACACCGACGAGTAACGCGGTGAATAAGGTTCCTAACGAGGATAAGGTTAACGATAATGGTGCGGTTTTTTTGGCGCTTTTCCACGAGGTATCAAAACCCCCAGAAAAAATAATGACTACTAAAGCAATTTGTGAGATGGTTCCAGTTAACAAAACATCGTTAAATTCGATGCCGCCTAAGCCTTCACTGCCTAATAGAACCCCTAAACTCATAAATAAAATGAGCGTTGGGACGCCTAAACGATACATGATTTTGGAACTTAAAACTGAAAGTAAGAGCACAACACCGGCGATGAGTAAGATGAATCCAAATTCCATAATGCTATTTCATTATACAAGAGCACACTCTGAATAGAATGCTAGGCACTTTTTAAACGGGTGTTTTGATTTGAGAACGGTAAATATTCGCGTATACACCATTTTTGGCAATTAAGTCTTGGTGTTTTCCTTCTTCAACTTTTTGCCCTGCTTCAAGTACGACAATCTTATCCGCATTTTTAATCGTCGATAAGCGATGGGCAATCACAATCAACGTTCTTCCTTGACGAGCTTTTTCTAACGCTAATTGAATGAGTTGTTCCGTTTCAGTGTCGATATTTGCTGTCGCTTCATCCATGATTAAAATCGCAGGGTCATGGACAATCGCGCGGGCAAAAGAGATGAGTTGTTTTTCACCCACACTCAAATTAGCCCCACCACGAGAAACCACGGATTGAATCCCTCGCTCAAGTTTGTTTAAGAGTTTGTCCCCACCAATGCTTCGTAACACCGATTCTGCCTCTTCGTCACTGATCGTACTAATGCCAAATCGAATATTATCGGCGATCGTACCTTTAAACATGACAGGATCTTGGATGATAATGCCAATGTGAGAACGGAATGTGCGTTTGGAATATGAAGTAATATCAATACCATCGACTAAAATACGACCTTTATCGGAAGGTTTAAAATCATAAAACCGCAAGAGAAGATTCGTTAATGTGGATTTTCCTGAACCGGTATGACCGACCAATCCCACGAGTTTTCCTGCTTCAATTGATAATGAAACGCCTTTGATAATCGGATGACCCACTTGATATGAAAACCAAATATTTTCAAAATCTACCTTCCCTTGATAACGGGGAATCATGGTCAAAGTGGCATCCTCTTTTTCGCCATCGATGATGCGAAAGATGCGTTCGCTTCGTACAAGCGAATGTTGAAGATTACCGATTTCTCTAAATAATGTTCCGACCGGTTCAATCAATCGCGTTAAATAATCGTTATACGCATAAATCACACCTGCGGTGATGACCACCCCACCCACATACAAATAGCCATATCCAAAATAAATGACAATGAGTGCAGTGACTAATGCGCCTACCAGACGAATCATATTCCAACCAATCGAAAGATGCAGGTGTTGTTCTTTTAAGAATTCTTTTTGGGTTTCAACTGAAAGGGTGTCAAACTTTTCTTCCGTTTTTTTGCGAAAATTAAAGATTTGAAGAATGGAAATACCATTGATAATTTCATTAATTTGAGCGGTCATCATCGAGTTGTTTTCGCTTACTTTTTCTGCGGTGATATTGAGTCGTTTAACAAAAAAACGCATCCAGATGAACACGAAGGGAAAGAATAGAAACGTAAAGAACGCAAGTGTGGCGTTTAAATAAAACATTCCGATGTAGGCAAAAACGACCGCCATTGAAGCGTTGATCAACAAGTTCATGATGGTCGAGAATAAACCCATCATGCCCCCAACATCTGCAATCACACGATTGGCAATTTTGCCCGAGGGTTCCGATTCAAAATAACCCATCGGCATCCGTTGTAACGATTTCACCGCGTCTTTCCTAGCGTCTCGCACCATATTGATGGTGATCATCGCACTGCTCGTCCGTTGAATGTAGACAAACACAATGTGAAGAATTAAACGTAAAAATAGCAACCCAATTAAAATCATTAAAGGTTGTATCGAAGGTTCATAAAACGCAAAAACATCCTCGATGCTTAATAATCGTACGGTATAAACAAAGGTTTCATTCGCAGGCGTGATCATCGTTAATTCATTACCTTCGATGATCTTTTGACCTTGAGCGACCACATCTTCAGAAAAATAATACGATGTCCCAATCACCACAATGGAGATCGCGTCTCCTGTAGGGGTATGTTGTTGAAAATAACGGTTATCGTAATTCACCGAATCCACGGTTTCGGTGGTTTCATACCAAGGCCGCTCAATGCCAATTAAGTAATCATCCATGATCGATTTAATGATTAAAGGAGACGCCAGTCCTAATACTTGCACCACCAGCATCGCCAGTAAGGTGATGGTTAATAAACCTTGATAAGGCATGACATAACGCCAAACTTTTTTAATGGTTTTAAACATGAGTAGCTCCATTTTCGTTTAAACCTGATATTTGGCGTATATATTGTTGCTTATACCAACCTTCGCGTTGAATCAGTT
>JBIIRB010000105.1:0-2577 GCA_044341785.1 Bacilli bacterium
TTGGAGGTTAGCACGACTAAAAACTCAGATCCACTGACGACTTCCGTGATGGTTTCACCCACAGCAAAATTAAATTTGGATGTAATATCAACAAATCCGTTGCCTGTATTATGAAGCGTCACATTACGGTAATCTAAAATTCGCGATTGATTGGTCACCATTAAAATACCTGGACGAATCGAAAAACTGGGATTACTACCCGTGTACATTGCCACTAAATCCACAACTTTTTCATTGGGGTTAAGAGGGATGAGCGCTGTGATTGGGAAGACGCCAACGGCATTGGAATCGGATGTACCATTTAATTGTGGAACATTAAAGATACTATTGCTTCCAACAGAATAAACCTTATCATCATATGACAAAACAACACCTGAAAGCGCTGACGTTAACTCAATATCTTTGATTTGATTGACGTTAAAAGATGCAGCTAATGTTCGTGTATATTCTTTAAATAATCGAGGGGCAAAAATTTTAACATTATAATGGCTTACATCATTTAAGCAAGCCGGTAAAACTGATAAATCCCAAGGTTCATAGGTAAATTCATTGATGTTTTGTGAAACGGGTAAGGTTGGAATCGTGAGACCGTACTGATCACCTTCAAAATCATCCGCGCAACTTAACATGGGAATGAATTGGGTGCTGACCAAGACTTCATTATTGCTTTGATTAAGATACACAAATTGGAAAGTAGCTGAATTGGTGGACCATTTTGCATACACTACTAAATCATTCAAAGCCGGTGTCGATATAAAATCAAATTGGAAATTCACTTGTCGAACATACGTTTCTTCATAGTACCAACCTTGGAAGTTACTAAAATCACGGCTAGGATTTGCTGGAGCGGTATTTTGTTCACCATTAGTAATGGTGATTGAATCAACTAGACTTCCACCCATCGAATCAAACGTCATGATAACCGATTCGGGGGCTTGTAAAGAAGAACCAGAGGAAGATGTTGATGGCGTTGAAGATGAGTTTGATGAAGATGACGACGTGGTTTGAGTAGACGTGCCGGAAGAAAAAGAAACTCCTAAAATTAACAAAATAAGAATTGTCACTAACGTGTAAAATTGGGTACGGCGATCGAGCAACATGGTTATGAATTTCATGAAAATACCTCTTTGTGTATTATTTTAAAATGTTAACAAGTGAATCACAACAATAATGATGACTACGACGTTTTTGTTTTTGAATCTACAATGATACGTTGGGTAACTTTATATACTTTCCCTTGAAGGTCATACGTTGTCCAAGTGCCCGTGGGAACGCCTTTTAGAAAGTATCCTGAGCGTTTTAACGTCCCATCGATCCGATACCATTCCCAATAACCTTCGGGTTCTCCATCGATGATTTTTCCTTTTGACCAGTGGGTTATCCCGTTGGCGTGAAACTTGATGGTAAAGCCTTGTTTATCAATCATCAATTTCTTGGGTTTCATAGGGAGAAGTACGCTCCTAAGCTCATCAAAGCAAAGCCGATATAAAAGGATAAAGAAGGCCATTCAAAGAAAAAAATGAGCGATAATAACGCACCTAGAAAAGGAGCAAAAGCGTAGAAGACTGCTGTTTTTGCTGCGCCTAAATGCCGTTGCGAAGTGATATAAAACCATAAACTCAAACCATAAGAAATCATGCCCAGGACAAGCCCTAACATGATCATCCATCCGTCTAGACTAATGACGTTTAACATCCATGCAATGACTAAACTGACGAGACCAGACCCTAATCCTTTGATCACCACGACCCATCGTGGATCAAGGTGAGAAAGTCGACGCGTTAAATTGTTTTCAAACCCCCACGCCGTGGCCGCAAGAAGAATCCACCAGGAACCGGAAGAAAATTGAAACGCGGTGATATCTTGAATCGATATAATGAAACTGGCGAGCGTCACTAAAACGATTCCTATTCTTAATTTCATGGGAAGTGCTTCTTTAAAAACAAAAAAGGCAAAGATCGATGTGGAAACAATTTCGAAATTATTCATTAACGATACATGGGCAGGAAATGTATCTTGCAAACCGATCAGCATGGCAACAGGAGCGAGCACATCGAGCAAGATCATACCCACGATAGATGGAATATCCTTCTTAGTAAATCGTTGATGATGAAAATCGAGCCGTGATCGAAACCCTAACAACGTTACCATGATGATGCCGGCACCTAGATACAAAAGACTCGCTAAAAAGAAAGGACTTAAGGTAGTAAGTAAAAATTTAGATGCCGGAACACTTAACGCAAAAAACAACGCTGCCAACAACGCATAGACGAGATATTTTTTATTAGGTTGGATGGTCATGGAGACGTTTATATTATGACATAAGAACTTTCATCAAACGTATGACAATCAATTCGTGAAGCATCACACAAAAATATCGTTATAATAGGTGTGGTTTTAGCAAACCCAAACCTTGAACAAAATCTTTAAACACATTAGCTGGTTCTTAATCCAAGAATGGAAGAGTTATCTTCTGATGTTTTTCTTATTAGTGTCGATTGCAGGTTTTGCTCTGATTCCAGGACAATTGCTCGGTACCGCGATCGATACCATCATCTCGGGTGGGCTCACACCTTT
>JBIIRB010000028.1:0-9083 GCA_044341785.1 Bacilli bacterium
CAAAGCGATGAGCGGTCAACGTTTGATCTTCATTCATCACATAGTACGTTAAGATGGTATTCAGATCCGTAATTTTGGCTGCTCCTGCATTGGTGTCCGCGCCTGCTTTCATAAAAACACCGGTATAATCATAGGTTTGTAGTTTGCTAGGAAAAGGATGACCCATCCCTGACGAAGTCAGTTGTAACCGACTTTTGGATAACCGAATGGCATCCGTGCAATATAAAATGCCGTCAAAAAGTTTAGATTCAAACCCGTAACTTAAGCTAGGTAACGTCAGCGATAATTGATAGTTTTTAGCAAAATTGTCATCATTCAACGTGGTGTTGTCCTCTAACACGAGGTCGTCGCTATTTAAACTAGCCACCCCAACCACGACATCCTCTTGGGCAATGTCATACGTGATTGTGTTATCGATTAGCGGTTTGAGAACATTCGATAGATAAGTATCTTCATACATGTTATCGGCAAAGATGCCCGTGTGATAAGTTAAGCGGTCATAAACAAGTGACACTTGTTGACCGCAACTCGTCAGCGTAAGTAAACCGATGGTGAAGAAGAAGATATTATTTTTTTTCATGAACATTGAGCCACTCACCAATGATGAAATCCGTTTGATCATCATCGAGTCGTAGCGTTCCTTTCGCCGGAGTAAACGTTAATTCACTCACATATATTTTATCAAGCATTGCATATAAATCAACGCGAACAAAAGGAAATGATTGGCCCAGTTTTTCGGCGATGGTTAGCATTTGATCGAATTGACGTGGTTGATTAATGGGTAAATCACTTTTTTTCCACCCATTGAATTGGGCTCCATCAAACGGTTTCCAATGGCGGTCATACAGTGTGTAACGAATATCCTTACCGCGATTGGTGACGACGTATAAAAACTTCACGGTCCCATTGAAAACATGAAGTTTATATTCGATGGGAAATTCAAAAGGACTAATCAGAAATTGTTCGATCATAATACGCGGTTTTATTTTTGAATAATGAGGTTCTAAAGTTAATTTTCCATAATCAGTTTTGAGCCATGTATTGATTTTCTTTTTGATTAAAGCAAGATTCTCATCACCTTGTTTTTTTACAAAATAATTCATGTTCGAACCATGCGTTGCTTTGATCACATAAGGTTTTTGAAGTTGAGTAAAGGGGATTGCTTCTGCCGAATGATAAACACCCAGTAGCGGAATTAAGTGCTGAGCAAGGCCAAGCGTGGTCACAAAATCACGCATGCCAATCCGATCGGTGGCTTGGATGACTAGCGGGTTAAAAGGATAAACCTTCCATCGCAAGTATTGCAGTTTTTCTGTGTAACGGATCGGATGATCTAAATTGAGTTTATGACCCGTAATAAACCGGTATTGCAGAGATAAAAATAAGCGTGGGAAAAAGCGAATTAATAACCAACGAAAAGGGCGAAACAAGAAACGCTGAGTGGAGGTGAGGATAGGAAACGATTGCTTCATGCATCCATTATAACCATTTTGCTATGAATTCTTTATAATGGTTTTAGGTTCAATCATGAATATCTTAGTCATCAGTCAATTTTATTATCCGGAATCATTTTCTATTACGCCATTATGTGAAGGCTTAGTGAAGGCCGGTCATCAGGTAACCGTGGTGACATCGCAACCTCAATATGGTTTTGACCATCCTAACAAAGAAATTCGTCCAGCGTTTGAAGTGATTCACGGAGTTCACATTCATCGATTAAACGTGGCGATTCGCAAGCAGTCGCGTTTTTCAATCTTACTTAACTATTATTCTTTTTATGATTTATCGAAGCGTTTTGTAAGCCGATTGCCAGCAACATTTGATGTCGTATTTTCGATGTCTTTTTCCCCATTAATGTCTGTCAGTGCGGGAATTGACTATGCCAAAAAACATCATAAAAAGCATTTACTTTATGCGGTTGATCTTTGGCCGGAAGCTGCGATTGTATCGGGTCATTTAAAACGCGATTCATGGATTGAGAAGTGGGTAAGAAACATTTCCAAAACCATCTATCATGCGGTCGATTTTATTTTGGTCGGTTCTCCTGGCCATCTCGATTATTTTAAAACCATCCACCACATTTCATCTTCTAAAATGGCTTCCCTCATTCAACCCACGCTCATTGAACACAAGGACTTTCATCAAGCTGATATTGCATCTCATTATTGGGTTTATGCGGGAAACTTAGGACGACTTCAACCGATTGGAGGGTTGATTCAGCAACTCACGCATCCATCCATGCGTGCGATTCGATTGGATATTCTTGGCCAAGGTTCAGAAAAAAATAAACTTGAAAAAAGGGTGTTGCAATTAGGATTAGAAAAGCGCGTTCATTTCTTGGGTTCATTAACACCAGAACAAAGCACCCCTTACTTAGAAAAAGCTTCAGCGTTTGTCATCGCATTACAAGCGCCTGGTTTTATCGGTGCGACCATTCCGAGTAAAGTGGTTCATTATCTATCGTATGGAAAACCGATCATGGGGTTGCTTGGTGTAGAAGGAAAAACTTGGTTAGATGCTATTCAAGGTCAAGGATTTTTAATTCAACATGAAGAAGATTGGTTCAATGTGATGCATCACATCATGTCATTAAATGAAGCAGCGTACGCAATCACACAAAAGAAAATCCAAGCTTATTATCTTAAGCACTTAAGTTTATCAAGTACAGTTAGCCAGTTAGAAAGTTATTTGATGAGACTAAGTAAGTGATCAAATTGGGTGGCGACTTTTTCTAATCCAAACAGGGATAATGCTTGAAGTTGAGCTTTCTTACCCATCATGATGCGATCATCGTCCTTTAATTTAATAAAGCGTTCCATAGCGACTTTTAATTCAAGTTCGCTACCGGAACCTGCCCAGTAGATTAAATCGCCAAAAAGATTAAATAACGATTGATTCAAGGTTGAAATGATGGGTGAACCGCTTCCTAAATATTCAATCATCTTTGAGGGTAAAGCATAGGCATCCATCTCTTCTTCAAATGGACGAGGATTGATATTAGCAAATGCGCCAGCCTGATATTTATACAATTCTTCTTGCGATAAAGTTCCTAAAAATTTTAATTTTTTATTCTTGGCAGCTAATGTTTGAATGAGCGCTTCATCATCACCATGTCCAGCGATGAGTAAGTCAATATCCGCTTTGATTTCAAAAAAAGCTTTCAATAAAGCATCAATACCATACCGACTATAAAGTGCGCCAGAAAAGAAGAAGTAAGGTCGGGAATACTTTGAGAAAACGTCACGCTTTTCTGTTAGCCCTGCTACGGTTAAGGAGGGTTTTTTCTTAGGATTAAATAACGTTTCTAATGCCGACGTTAAAGTAAAGAAACTATCATGTCGTTGACTGAGTTTAATCATCGCTTTGGCGCGACTTTTTTGCATATTGGTTAATAAATGAGGATTATCAGTAACCACAGCAATCGATTTTAAACGATGTTTCTTTTTGACGCTTAATGCAATTTGGTTTAATCCATATGCATTGGTATCCACGATGATATAGGGTTTACTAAATCCTTGATGAATGAGTTTGCCAACCAAATGCTTAATATCACCTGAGATGAATAGCCATTTCAATAACGGCCATTGACGGATGCTGAGGTAATGATAGGTCACTCTTCCTACGAGTTTGGTTTCATAGGCATGAAATTGTCCAAAACTCGGCTGTGAAATTGGGCGAAGCGAAATCACATGAACCTTATGATTCATCGAAAGCATTTTAATCATGCGGGCATGAAAGTTTTGATTGCTTGGATTAGGGTAAGGATGCTGAGGATACGCCCAAAGTGGAAAATCTTGCGGTGCCATCGAATGGGTAAAATAGAATAGATTAGCCATGGTGGATTTCCTTAAAGATCTTCAGATGCTCTTCTGCCATCCGTTCTAACGTGTTTTGTTTAGCGGATTGAATCGCGGAATCAAAACTTTCAAGAGTTAAAACTTGGTTGATGAGAGGTTTAATGATTTGATTCTCAAGAGGCACAATAAAACCGTTTTGACCATTATGAATCAAGTTTTGTCCGGAAATAATTCGATCAGAAGCAATCACAGGTAAACCTTGGGAATGCGCCTCATTAATGACATGGCCATAAATGTCTTCTTTGGATAATAATATGAAGCAATCCATCGCGGATAATAAATGAAGTAATTGAGTCTTAGGTAAAAAAGGAATCCAATGGATATTGTTTAATTGTAATTTTTTTGCTTGCTTGATTAAAGCTTTTTTTTCTTCTCCATCGCCGACTAAGACAAGCCCATGACTAATTTTTTCTTCTGCCCATAAGGATAACAATTGATCAAAGTTTTTACGTTTGATAAATTGACCGACCGAAATAAAAAGTTTTCCGGGTGGTAATTGGTATTCATCACGCATGCTTTGTTTTTGTTTACTCGATAATGGTTTCTTTAATATGTCAGATTCAAAAATAGTGGCGTAGGCATAGTGATAAATGTTCTTAAGATTTGCCCCATAATGCATTAAATATTCATCCACGATTGGGGTCGGTGCTAAATACGCTTGAGCATGAGAAACTAAATAATGCTTAAGTTTAAATTTCCATTGAGGATCGTTTCGAATGACGCCTCCATTGACGTAGATGACATAAGGAATGCGGTGCTGAATTAAATAATGAATCGTCAGCATTTCTGTTAATGAAGAATACCCATTCATGATGATTAAGTCATATTGATGTTTTTTTAAATGATTGATGATTCCCCACGAGAGGTGGTTTTCTTTGCCGAGATTGAATCCTTGAATTTTGACATGATTAAAAGCATATTCTTTACTTTGATAAAAATACATGGAACGATAACTGGGGATTTCCCGTTCAAAAATGACTGATAAATCCACATGCTTGGCTAGCAGATTGAAAAGATTCACTTTGTAAGGCGCAGCATGAGCGAATACGATCAGGACTTTCATAAATCCTCATTATTATACACAAAAGAATCACGTTTATAGTGCTTTTTCATGCATGTTATAATCAATTTATGCATCATCCTTCGTGGAATTTCTTCTTTGAAAATGAAAAACAAAAATCCTTATGGTCATCTTGGATGGCTTTTTTGGATGATGAGTATAGTCAACATACCGTGTTTCCTTCACGCGATCAAATCTTTAAAGCTTTTGCAATCACCCCACTGAGCGAAATAAAAATTGTTATCCTCGGTCAAGATCCATACCACCAACCTGGGCAAGCGCATGGGTTATCCTTCTCGGTACCAAAAGGGGTCCCGTTACCAAGAAGCTTGCGTAATGTTTATAAAGAAATTGAAAATGATCTTCAAGTCACGATGGACTACCAATCAGGAGATTTAACTTATTTAGCCCAACAAGGCGTTTTACTTTTGAATACAATCTTAACGGTTCGTGAAGCAAGTCCTCTATCCCATATCCATCCGTTTTATGAAAGTTTTTTTGAATCAGTTCTGAAAACGTTAAATGAAGAAAAGCAAAAGATTGTTTTCATGTTATGGGGTCACAAAGCACATCGATATGTTCCATGGATTGATGCTTCGAAACACTTGATCATTCAAACCAATCATCCTTCACCGCTAAGCGCCAATCGTGGCGGTTGGTTTCATACCAAACCTTTTTCTCGTGCCAATACATTTTTAATGCAACATCAAAGAACGACCGTGAATTGGGTAAATCATTAGGTAATATTGAGTTCATTTTGTATAATTCATGTGGGAGTCCTTGGAATAGGGCTGAGAGGACGATTAAACCATCGTCGACCATACCTGATCTAGATCATGCTAGCGGAGGGATAAAATGATTCATTTTATTTACCTTTCCTTGCATGGAAAGGTTTTTTTATAGGAGGAAAAATTGATGGTAAAATCTTGGCTGACTGTTAAAGAAATGACGTTGATGGCAATTTGGATTGCCCTTGCTTTAGTGCTTGATCGTTTCATTGTGTTTCAACAACCTCAAGGGGGTTCAATCAACATTTCGATGGTCGCGTTAATGCTCATTGTGATGCGATTTGGTCTGTGGAAAAGTTTATTTGCTAATGCGCTCGTGTATGGTTTTATCGCTAATCTTTGGGATGGATATGGATTGAATACTTATCCACTCGATTACTTTCTTGCATTAGCCTCATTATCCACGTTTTACTTCATGATTCGTTTTATAAAAAGTGATCAACTCATCGTTCGTCAAGCTTCATTATGGGCTGGCTTCTACATCGCCGTTTCATTACGACTCTTCTTTCATGTTATTTCTGGAGTCGTGCTTTATGAAGTGGATTGGGTAGGGTCATGGACTTATAATGTCAGTTATTTATTTCCAAGTTATGTTTTGTCTGCGATCGTCTTAAGCGCGTTGATCGAAATCAAATCGATCCAGTCAATCCTCTTTTCAAATCAATAAATCCCTTTGCTATAATTGATAAGGAATACTTATTCCTTTGAGAAGGGAAATATAATTGTGGCTTTGGTCGGTAGCTGGCTAAAAATACAAAGCTATAAACATGATGGTTCTTTACATCGTTGTTGGGAACGCAATTATGTTATAGACGAAAATGAAGATTTTTTTATCACGGCGAGTAAAAAAACTAAAGTGATTGAATCCAATGGTCGGAGTTGGTTTTCGAGTGAACCTGCGATTTGTTTTTTTTCAAAACATCAATGGTTCAATGTCATTGCTATGTTAAAAAAAGAAGGCGTTGTCTTTTACGTTAACATTGCCTCTCCAACCCTTTATGATCAAGGCATTCTTAAATACATCGATTATGATTTAGACTTTAAACTTTTTCCAGATGGTTATATAGCGACGTTAGATGAGAGTGAATATGATAAACATAAATCACTATTTTCGTATGGCGAAGACTTACAAAAAGTCTTGTCATTAAGTGCTAAATTCATCAACCATCAACTTGAACTCAAAGCTTATCCTTTTGATCAAGCGCACGTGCAAGAGTGGTATAAGAAATTTACGAAGAAAGTGGCATTGTTTTTTTCATGAGTAACACCTTTCAATGTTCCTTAAAGGATTTAAACGATACGCATCGATTAGGGACAATCTTATCAACCCTCCTCAAGCCCGGTCATGTGGTCGGTCTTCAAGGTCCGATAGGGGCTGGTAAAACAACGCTTGTGAAATCCATTGCGCGGGGGTTAGGCGTTCAAGAAGAAGTGCAATCCCCAACCTTTAATTTATTTCGCATGCACACCACAGGGCGAATTCCTTTATGGCATTTTGATTGCTATCGCTTAGAAGGTCATCTCGCGGATTTAGGGTTTGATGAATATTTAGAAGAAGACGCCATCGCCGTCATTGAATGGCCAGAATTTTTTCCGGGTCAATTACCCAAACGTATGATTGCTATCACCATGACCGTGGAAGCCAATGACCAACGTTTGATGACCATTTCCACCGACGATCAAGCGTGGCTTTTACAATTCAGGAATTTATGGATTTAACACTCTTATTGGATTCAAGTCATCAAGAAATGATCATCGGAATCGCTCAAAATAAAACCATTTTAGCTTCACGGCGTATCGACGCCTGGCAACGGCAAAGTGAATGGATGATGCCAAAGATTGTCGCTTTGCTAACCCAAACCAGCGCTACATTAAAAGACGTCAACCAAATTTTTGTCGGTGCTGGTCCCGGTTCTTATACAGGAACCCGAATTGCACTTACGATTGCCAAAGTCCTTGCGCTCATGAATCACGTTGAAGTTTCATTGATCAGTTCACTTCACATGTTAGCCGATGGCGAAAAACCAACCCTCGTTGTGATGGACGCAAGAGCGGATCGTTCCTATGTTGGTGTTTATAAAGGTTCCAAAGTCATCGTCTCCGACACAGTTTGGACGAATCAACAAGTTTTGCATTACATTCAACAGCATCAAGATATGATCGTACGTGGTTACCATCCTAAACTGGCGTTGCCGTTAACGATTCAAGATCCATTTGCGATGTTTTTAATGTTAGGATTATCGCAGAAAAAGATTTTCCAATTATCAGACATTAAACCGTATTATGTGAAGGAGCAATCATGATTATCCGTGCGATGAAACTTGAAGATTTACCTTCTGTTCTTGAGATCGAAAAAACTTCATTTTTATTACCTTGGACACCGGAACATTTTCGTTATGAATTAAAAACGAACCCTTATAGTTTTAACTTTGTTGCTACTCATGATCAGATCATCATCGGTTTCATTAACTTTTGGATTCTTTTTGATCAAGCGCATCTCAATCAAATCGCGGTCCATCCTTCTTACCGTAAACAAAAAGTGGGTTCAACGCTTCTGTTAGACGCCATTGAACGAATGAAAAAAGGTGACGCGATTAAGGCGCAATTAGAAGTAAGAACTGAAAATAAAATTGCCATTTTATTTTATGAGTCGTTTGGTTTTAAAACGTTACTCACTAAAAAGAAATATTATGATAACGGAGACGATGCGTTATTCATGGAGCGAACCTTATGAAGACAATCATTTGTGCCATTGAAACGTCGTGTGATGAAACATCCGTGGCTATTTTAAGTCATGGAAAATTACTGGCAAATGTGGTTGCGTCGCAAACCAAAGTTCATGCATCGTTTGGTGGCGTAGTTCCAGAAATGGCTTCTCGCCTACATCTTGAAAATTTGGATTACGTTTTAAAACAAGCTTTTCAAGAAGCTAACATAACCGGTCAAGAGTTAACGCATATTGCCGTGACGAAAGGGCCAGGTTTAATTGGGGCGTTGCATGTAGGATTGCAAGCAGCGAAAACGCTCGCTGCGCTTTATCAAATTCCCATCATTCCCGTTCATCATTTGGCCGCTCACATTTATGCGAATGCATTTCTTGAACCCCTCTTGTTTCCGTTGTTAGCGCTCATCGTCAGTGGGGGTCATACGCAATGGGTGTTGATGAAAAAAAATCTTTCTTTTGAAGTGGTCGGTGAAACTGTGGATGATGCGATGGGAGAGGCTTATGATAAAGTTGCTCGTTTATTAGAGCTGGGTTATCCTGGTGGACCGATTATTGATCAAAAAGCTAAAGATGGCCAGCCTACGTATCCATTGCCTACACCACTTTTACACGATGCTAACCATGTTAGTTTTTCTGGTTTAAAAACGGCGGTG
>JBIIRB010000029.1:0-8448 GCA_044341785.1 Bacilli bacterium
CTGGTAGGAACAGGGTACGACCTTGCTTGGATGGTTTGTTGAAGGTAAGCATGATTAATGATGGGCATGTTTTATTTCCTTTAATGGGTTGTCGCCATGATTGACAAATAACATGGTAAAGAACGATAACACGGTAAAAATAAAGGCGTATGGAAATAAGATTTGCAGTCTAAAGGGTAAGAAATCCATCAGTGCACCGGAAACAATAGGAGTCAAAATTTGAGCTGCCATCGAAGCCGTGTAGTAATAACCGGTAAATTTTCCAATGTCATTTCCCGATGCTAAATCAACCACCATTGGATAAGAATTTACATTAATCGCGGCAAAGCCTAAACCCGCCGTGACCATGACAGGATAAATTAACCAAGAGGATTGTGGACCTAAAAAAATCGCACCGAACAGGCCTAAAGCTAAAAATAAGATACCGCCGAGAATGGTTTTTTTTCTCCCAAAGATATTGGATAAGTAGGCAAGTGGAACAAAGCCAATCAGCGCTGATAAGTTCGCCACTAATAACGGTAAGGCATAATTTTCTAGTTCTAAGACTGAGGAAGCATAAACCGAGAATTTTGACGTGACGGCATTAAAACCAAAAAACCATAAAAAGACTGACAGTAAAATGAAAATAAAACTGCGCATCACTGCTGGTTTTAACTGTATCTTGGACACTTTGGCTTCGTCGATGGATGCTTGTGTTTCTAACCCTAATGTTATCGAAAGTTGTTCGTTCTCTTTCACCCAACGTACTTCTTTGACAAACAATAAAAAGAGGGCGAGCACAATCAACATGGTGAATGAAAGCACACCAAAAGCAAACACATAAGGTTGAAATTCAATCGCAAGAAAATTAATTAAACCGATGGCAAGAATACCCCCGACCGCACCCATCAAATTGATCAATGCATTGGCTTCGCTTCGTAAAGTTTTAGGCGTTACATCAGGCATGAGAGAGACCGCCGGCGTGCGATACAGTGACATCGATAATAACACCAACAATAAGATAAAAATAAACCCAATCAAGAACCAAGGATACTTGGCAGTCACCAAGGTCCAAACCAAATCCATCCGAGCATAGGTTGCCAATTCTTTAGTGAGATACACTTGCGCATCTCCAACAAAATCGAATTGATAACCGGTGATGATGCCATTGATTTCAATGGGAAGAATAGCACCAATTCCCATTTCAGAAACGGCTAGTTGCTGGTAAAAATCAGCAACAGCCACCCCGATGATGAGCACCGAAGCAATGATGATACCGATGGTAATAAACGGGGTACGTTTGCCAAACTTAGATTTCGTTTGATCAGACCAAATCCCAAAGAGCGGCAGCAAAAATAAAGCGAGTAAATTATCAAAGGTCATGATCACGCCGGACCATAAATTTGAAAGTCCAAAGGAATCAATCAGCATCTTGGCGATGACGGCTTCATAAAATCCCCAAAACATTTGGATGGATAAAAAGGCTAATCCAACTAAGAGAGTTTTACGATAATCCAGTTTCAAGGAGAACTCCTTATCAGACCCTTAAAGGGAACGAGGTTTTAATGTTTTTGCTAATTTTTCAGCTTCTTCAAGTTGACTTAAATTAGCACCGGATACTTTTAAAGCGGATAACGCTAAAGCAAAGGCAAGAGAGACTTTTTCATCATTGGTTTTTTCAAATTTAGATAAATAACCTGCTAGAAGGGCATCGCCAGCACCAATGGTGGAGACGACTTTGACTTTAGGTGCTTCACAATAAATGACTTTTTTACCATCTAAGATTAATGCACCTTCTTCACCTAGACTTAAAAAGACTTTGGAAGTGCCCATCTCAAGTAATTTCTTGGCTTGGGTTGCATACCCTTTAATGTCCTTAGGTTCTGTACCGAGCATTTCTTTTAATTCTTCTTTATTGGGTTTCACCATCATGGGTTTATGTTTAATGTATTTCTTTAAAGATTCACCCGGTATATCAAGGATGAATGGGATTTTCTTTTGCGATAAAAACTTAATGATTTGTTCTTGAAATCCCGAAACATCATTGGCCACTGATGAGCCTGAAATAATCACGAGATCTTTATTGGTCAGTGCATTAAGCTGGTTCATTAAATTATTCATTTCCGAACCACTAATGTCTGGGCCTTGCGCGTTGATTTCGGTTTCAACATCAGCAATGACTTTCGTATTAATGCGATTGACACCTTCAACCATGGTGGGACGTAAAAAAATGTTGAGGTGACGACGAAGCGCTTCAAGCATGTATTGACCGGTGAAACCACCAAAGAAACCTAAAACGGTGGATTTAATCCCTAATAGGTTGAGTACAACCGATACGTTGATGCCTTTACCCGCAGCGACTAACGAGGTCTCGGATGTTCGATTCAATGAACCGAGTTTCACTTTACCGCTGACGTGTTGATAATAATCCAAACTAGGATTTAATGTAATGGTGTAAATCATAAAATAATTTTACCCTATTTTATGCTTAAAATCATTAAAAATCGTAAAATAAGGCGATTTTTAATAAAAAATGATTAAATATGAATTAAATTTGATACTTTTTTACTTTTTCGCTGAAGCAATCTTGTTTTGAAATTTAGAGCATGTGGCATAAGAAAGTCGATTGGTTCCATGATACGTACACATTGCTTTAGCATTCCCATCAAAGGCCCAAAATCCACCTAATGGATTCTTAGGAGCGATATGCTGATTGGTAGGATCATACCAAAAAGTGCAAAAAGCACAAAAACGACACGTTTTTACATTGGCTAGTTTATTTAATTTATTCATAAACTCATTTTAATCTATTTATTCTAAAAAGAATAGGCACCTATTTTGTCTTATTAGTGAGAAGATATAAACGGAGGATCACTTAATATGGATATCCTACTCACATTACTCGTCATAACACTGGGCTTTATTTTTATAGGTTCGTTGTTTTGGAAACTCATGACTCAAACCTGGTTCCAATACAAGACCTTATCCACTTTCCTCTTGCTTATTAGTGCGATTTTATTAACCGGCATTAGTGTGAAAACGGCATCGCCTCAAACTGCCAACCCATTCATCCAAAATCCGACGCTCAAAAAAATTGGCAATGAAACGACCTTAGTCCGTTTAATTGAAGAAAATGCACAGTATCAATCGCCGACGATGTGGTTCGATATTGGAATGGGAAATCCAACGGCTGAAAGTGATAATGGCGCACAACCCACACCGCGAGATGTGATTGGCACCAACAATCAAGTTGAAGGCATTGAAGAAGGCGATATTGTTAAAACAGACAGCTTAGGGCAACGTCTATTTTATTCAAGTTATTATTCCAATCATGTCAATGTTCTTGATGTGCATCCTACAACGAATCTTGTAACGATTGCAGAAAAAATTGATTTAGGTTCAACGTATACGCAAGCACTTTATGTCACTGAAACATATTTGATTGTCATTGGGTATCGCTATGATTTGACGACGTTTGGGGATGCCTATTGTGCCGAAACTGAGGATCAAGACATCGTCAGTGAATGTATCCAAGCCATTGGTTATCAAGAAACCGGAACCCTCATGTTCATTGATTTGGATACGCTAGCCATTGTTTACACACTCGAAACTGATTTTTCTTTTATGGATTATCGCCTCATTAACGATAGTTTATTCTTAGTGGGCAATCGTTACTTGTATCAAGGTATGGAAGATGTCCAACCTACTTTTACTTCAACATTAGGGGAAACCACCCCCATCATTGAAACCCTATCTTTTGATCAGATGTTTTACTTTGAAAATTCTCCGGTCTATTCGATGACGGTTCTCGTTGGATTAAAGGTCAATGACGATCCCACGCTCATGGAATGGAATAGTGACGCCTATCTTGGATCAAGTTTAAACTTTAAATCCATGTATGTTTCGATGAATGCGATGTATTTATCGCAGAGTTTCTACCATTATGAGGACAATCGTTCTTTTACAACGATGAAAATCAGTCAGTTTGATTTGAATATTGACGAAGCCACCTTAACGTATCGTGCCTCAACTGAAGTCCGTGGCCAAGGATTAAACCAATTCTCGATGGATGAGTATGAGGGGTACCTTCGTTTAGCCACGACTGAAGTTGAAACGAGCTTTGTGCAAACCGGGATTAACGATATGGCTTGGGAATGGAATCAAACGATTACAAACTTTTTGTACATCATGAGGGTGAATGAACAAGAAACGTTTGATTTAGTCGGCGTTATTGATGAGGGTTTAGGAAAACCTAATGAAAGCATTCGTTCTGTTCGTTTCCAAAATGATCAAGCTTTCATTGTCACTTTCTTCAATACCGATCCCCTTTATATTATTGATTTGTCTGATCCCACAACACCAACCATCCTTGATGATATCGAGTTGCCTGGCTTTGATACTTATCAACACGTCTGGGGTGAAAACCAATTAATTGGTCTTGGGTTTGCCGCCACACCCGAAGGTCAAATCACCGGAATGAAATTAACGGCGTATAACACCACTGTGGGGGCTGCTGAAGAACTCCAAACGTTTGAATTCACATCCAATATCACCGAAGAACGTGATGATTTTACTTATTATTATGCCTTTAGTTATGGAGAAGCTTTATACAATCATAAAGCGTTAATGATTTCTCCAGAACACGGGTTATTAGGTTTAGGCGTGACCTCGTGGGTGTATGGATGGCGACAAACCGATGAAAACGAAAGTAGTGAGTCTGATGAAATTGTTAACGAAGATTATTACTATGCTTATCAAAGTTACTATGCCATCTTTAAAATTGACTTTAATGCTGATCAAGTCATTGCTGATCCAATTTTAATCGAGCATCCCGAATCGCAAGACTACTATGTGACGGTGGATCGTGGTGTGTACATCGATGGCGTCGTTCATACATTATCGAATCAACGAGTCATATCGTATGATTTAAATCAAGATGCAATCGTACAAAGCTTAACGCTGTTTGAACCTGACAACCGATTATAAATTTAGTAATAACCAGTCGATGCGGGTGTTGATATATTGTCGTACATAACTTAACTGTGTGGCATAACCTGCCTCAGCGATTTCTGATGGATTGGGCCAGACATAGGTATATAAAATACTCCAACGATTAAAATTGTTTTCCGCCATTGCACTCAAAAGAGGGACTTGTGTATCCCACCAGGTTAAAAGCGTGGGCAGTATGTCATCATGTATCGATTGTAAACGCTGCTTAAATCGTGCGCGGATGGCTGGAACTTTCATCATTAAAGTAAATAATGGATTTTTTTCATACGTTGCAAACCCCCAAAATCCAGTGGGTCCGTAGTCAATATAATCGGCATTGCCATAAGCTAAATCAAAATCCCATAATGGCATATGTTTTAATAACCCATTTTTTTCTTTGACCATGTAAACGGATCCCCAACCGACATCAACGTTCTTCGCTAATTCTTGAACAATAAAATAATCGATCCAATTATCAACATCCATCAACGTTTCATAACCCGATTTACGGATGAGAGCATCGCGAACACTTTCAACATATTCACGTATATAAGTGGTATGGGCACGGGTGTATCCTAATTCGGTGGTGTTGGGTTCACTGATGGTGTATGGAACATCATTCATCTTAAACCAATCTAATCCTTCGTTCGGTTCATTTTGAACATAAACCTGAAAATCGAGTTCAATCATGAACCCCGCATCCAGTGACTGGGTGTCGCTTTCAATGTTTAAACGATGAGGGTGAAACTCTACTCGTTCGGTTAAAAGATAAACACCTCGATAATAATCATTCAAATAAACATCAATCATACGATATTCCAAAGGATATAAATTGTCTTGTAAATGATAAGCGAGTTGCATGGTCAGTGCATTACGCATGAGCGATTTATCTGCATAATTAGCTAACAAAATATAGTTCTTGGCTGCTTTCATCCCGAACAAACTCGTGTTTAAATCAAACCGTATCCGATAAGGTCGTTTAGGCATGAACCGTGTTGAATGACCCCGTGTTCTAATGCCTAATGAACCATAATCGTCGCGTTCAATTCGTTCACCATTGAGCGTTTCACTTGTTGAAACAGATGCGGATAAATAAGTTTCATACACGATATCCTCTTCTGTTTTTGTATCAGGTAATGAAAGATAAAGGGCAGGTACTTGATTGACGAGTGGTGCATCTAAACGCGAACGGACTTCGATTGTCGTTACGAGTTCATCTTCAGAAAACCACTTTTTAATGGATGCAGTTAATGTATGTTGCGCGGTTAGAAATGGAAAGTCATAACGTATCACATTGTGGTCAATGGTTAAGGTTGGTGAAGACCAGTGAACCGTATAGGTTGTATCACTAGGAGCAGGAAGCACAAAATCATTGTTGATGGAAATAGGTAAATTTGATAATTCTTCTTTAACCAACTCCACTTCGGTTGATGAGGGAGAAAAACCTGAACAACTAGAAAGGAGTGTAAGGATCAATATCGTAAGTATACTGACTGGATGATTTTGTTTCACAACTTAATCTTACGAGATAGCCAGCGAAGTTGCATCCCTATCGTAGGACCGATGATTAAACCTATCACCCACGTTAGGAAAGTAAGAGCACCAAAGAACTCCTGCGATAAAAAAGCGTACACCAGCGATAGTGTTAACGCGACAATGTTTAGCAAGGTTCGAGCATCCGCATAACTTAAATGCTTAAACTTCAATCGAATGGCTTCCCCAACTTGATCCAAAATAAATGCAGGTATGGTGCTGTGGATGAGAACCGCGTTCCCAAAAGTAATCAAAAAGAATCCAACTGATAAGATCATCCAACGGATAAATTCATTATCAATCACAAAGCCCCCTAATAAAACAAAGTCAATAAAATCAAGCGTAATCGAAAAATTGATGATGGTGATTAACGCCAGTAATGATTTCCATTTCATGGTGAGTAAAAGCAATGTGATCAGCAAAAGGGTTGTATGAATGGCATTGGCCGTGCCAATCGTGATATTTAAATACATCGATAAGTTAACGTGCGATGCTGACCAAGGAGCCATACCTAGATTCGCACGCTTCATCAGAATGGTCCCCAGCGAAGTCAAAAAAACACCTGCCACATAAAATGCATAATGAATCAGTTGATAGTTCTTTTTCATGTTTACCATTTGACCAAGCGTTGAAAATATTGTTTAAAGAAATGAATTGCTGGGCCAAAACAAAACGCCAAAACAAACGGACTCCAACCCAAAGCTCCTAATCCAAATCCACCCAAAGCACTATAGATAAAGGCAATTCCTAATCCTGAAAATTCAATAAAAATTCGAATAGTAGGAAAGGTTAAATGCTTAAACATCCGATGAATGGTTAAGGTAAGTTCATCAAACACCATGGCAGGATAACGGGTAATTAAAATGGAAGCAAGACCCATGGTGATTCCTAAAAAACCGATGATTTCAAAAATGATTTGCTCAAACAACGATTGGGGAAGCAAGCCACCTAAAATTGTGTAATTCCAAAGATCAATCGCCAAACCTACCAAAGCGGTTGTGATTAATGATAAATAATATTTTGGATTTTTGTTTAAAATCGAAACGAGTGTAATGACGACTAATGTATGCATGATGGAAGCCTGACCTAACGTGACACCGATCCACAACTCGAGATTGGCATCGGTCACGTTCCAAGGTCCTAAACCTAATCCAGATTTGTTCATGAGTGAAACACCTAAACCGATCAACATCACACCGGCCAAAAAAGTTATGAAACGAAGCGTCTCACGAGAATTGATTTTCATCGTTGGGTCTTTGAACCTTGATATGAAGGATACATGGAAGAAAAAGTTTTCATATGATCAGTAAATAAATGACCATCATAATTCATACCTTCCACGAGTGCTTCCAAATCGCTGAGCTGAACTTGATAGCCTTGTAATCCTTTTTGAATCAAATGGATGAATCGATCCATCAAGCTTAGTGCGATGTCAAAAAGTTCAATCACCGATTGTTGGCTTTCTACTTGCGATGCTGGATGCTTCCACATGTGAAAATCAAGATTGAGGATGGTGGTTTGTAAAGCGGTGCTAACAGACGGGTCGTGCGATAAACCAACCGGCACAGAACGCTTTCCTGTGAACCAAGTCCAAATGGTTTTTTTAATACCGAATCGATCATCAATAAACGCATACACGGATTGCATATCTTCAACCGCATCCTTGTATGAGGTTTTGGTTAAAGGAAATTTTGGATACGTTAGGTGATATAAAGCACTCACCATCGATAATGAAATCGTATCAACACCTAATGTTTGTTGCGGAGTCATACCCGAACGTTTGACAGCAAAATGCTGCATCAACGCTAAATCTAATTTAGCTTCAAAATCAGCATGATCAGCATGATATGGAGCGCTGAGTTTGCCATTCGAATCAAATCCAGAACGGTAAAAAACATAAGGATGAAACGTACGATCGAGCACGTAATGGGAAATGGCACCTAAAAG